>JAAUUJ010000124.1 GCA_012030715.1 Synechococcaceae cyanobacterium SM2_3_1
CTTTACCCGATGGGAGGAAGGAGTCTAAAGATGCGAAAGCTACGGGGCGTAGGAGAACAGAGGGATCCTGATGCTGAAAGGTGGAGGGATCCCTCGTACAATTACAAAAAATATAAAGTTGGATAGCCTAAAGAAGCCCCACCCAAAAGGTACGCCCCAGATGGATTTTGGAATAGGGGATGTCATGACCTGATGCAGCATGGGCACCCCATGAGACAAGGCTACGAGGATTCCGATCTGGGGCAGGGTCATTTCATTCTCAAGCAAAGCTAAAGATGATAGATTTTCAAGCCTTACCACTTTCTCTCAAGGCTGATGCATCTCCCCACACAATCCCTTGCTGTTAGCCCACACACAAGCCTAGGTGCAAAGTCTGACAGAATTGAGATTCTCGAAGCCTTCACTGAGCTACCAGATGTACGCAAGGCATCTGGGAAGCGCCATCACATCGCCCTGTGCTTGGCACTCTTTACCCTAGCAGTAACAGCTGGTAATCGCGGCTTTTTATCGATTGGCGACTGGCTCAAATGTTACCAGCCCGATTTGATTGACCTCTTCAACCCACCCAAACGCCGCCTTCCCTCCTACAGCACGATTCGTCGGGTGCTCCTGAATCTGGACTATGGCCAGTATGCAGCGGCCCTAGCGCGGTTTTTTGGCGTTGAACCCTTAGCCGGTGAAACCTTAGCTGTGGATGGCAAAGTCTTACGCGGGTCTTATCAACTAGAGACCGATAACCCTGACTCCCCTCCCCATCCAGCCATTCTGTTGGTCAGTGCCTAGCTCGTGGAGCGAGGGCTGATTCTGGAACCCTATCCAGTAGACTGCAAAACCAATGAAATTAAAGCCTTACCTGAATTCATTGAGCAACTGGCGCTCAAGGGTGTGGTGATTGCTTTCGATGCGATGAGCACACAAAAAACCTGTCAGCTCATTCTTGATTCAGAGAATCATTATTTAGGTGCTCTCAAGGGCAATCAAGGACTCCTGCACAAAAGTGTCCAGGCCCATTTTATCGCTGAGACGAGCTACACCGAGCTCAGCAAAGGTCATGGACGCGTGGAAAAGCGAGTCATCAGCCTCTGCACCACCCTTGATGACATCAAACCCTGGCCAGGACTCAAGACGTTGATTCGAGTCGAGAGTGAGCGTCAATTCAACTATGGTGGACAACTCCGCCAAGAAACCGAAACTCGCTACTATATTGCCTCGTATTTGGACAGTGCAGACGCCTTTGCTCAGCGCATCCGAGGTTATTGGGGCGTCGAGAACAAGGTGCATCATGTCCGAGATGTGACTCAAGGAGAAGATGCCTCGCGCATTCGCATGTACCAGTTACCTCAAATCTTTGCTGTTGCTCGCAACTTCGCACTCAATCTCTACCGCTCTAATCAATTCTCGAATATGGCTCAGGCTGAACGGCTCTGCAAGTTTGGCCTAGATACACTCAAGAGCATTTTTAGAATGAAATAGCCCTGGATCTGGGGCTATTTCTTAGTTGAGTTTTAGCAGACACCATCACTCTGTCTTTGTTAACTAAACCCACATTCAGCTTTTAGTCTTTGAACTATTCGACTTGAAGCAGATTTTTCACAATATGTTGAGATGCAGTTCCATTGATGAAGTCTTGATAGATTAAGGGTAGATGTTGTTTCTCACTTACTTGATTAAGCTTAATTTCTTCATTATTGATATATCTATTAATAACTTTCTGAGAAAGTAAGATATCTTTAGTGTTTTGCCCGCAGAAATGATAGTCTGCATCACGAAAGGTCAACAAATAAATTAGAGACAGAAATGCATTTTGCAAATGGACTTTCTTATGGGGACTAATAAGACCTTCTAGTAAGTGACGATTTTGCTGAGAAAAGTTTTCTTTATCAGATGAATCATAATTAAAATACCATCTCAGCAGCCTACCATACCCCCAAAGATATCGTTCCGAATAGTAGCTATGATCGTAGAATCTATTAAATAGATCAATATAATATTTTTGAATAGGTGAACTGAAGCTCATTCTCGCAAGACTACTAAAGTATTCATTGTAGATATCTCGAACAATTCCTTGATGCTTACTTCTTTCCAAGTCATTGAGAAGTGATTGACCTTTATTCAATAAGAAATTGCCTATGTTAATTGAATCAGAGAGAAAATAAAGCTTGCCGCTAAAAATGAGATATATCTTCAAAAGGATAAGCTTGTCTTTATTATCGAAAGATTTATCTGAAAAAAGAATCTGATGTAATTTTTCAGATTTGAGTGTTTGCAGTTCTAATCTAATCAAATTTAATTTGTTTTTACAATCTAAATTTACTTTGTCTGGATCAAGATACTGCAAAGGATCAATTTTTTTTAGTTGAACTCCTGGTACTTTTTTCTTTTTGGAAAGAGTGCTCAATTTGAAAAGGTTACTCAATTTGATCAAGGCATCAGACAGGTTTTCTATATTTGATTCAGAAACATATTCCTGAATTGCCAAGTTAAGTAATTTAACTCTATTAGAAACTGCCATTGGGTGAATATTGAGTTTTTCAGCTTGACTGATAGCATCATTTCTGCGAGTTTGATATATCTGCTGCAGAGGTATATGACTATTACTTTCAGAATGGGGATATTGTATAGGATCCTTATCCACCAATTGTGAGGTGATTCGGTAATAATTTTGGGTATCTTTGACGGTCAGTCTGGGCAGTTTGCCAGGGGTCAGAGTAAAGAAGATTTGTACCCAGACATCATGTTGATGATCAAAGTTATGTACAGTGATCTCAAATCCTTTGCCATAGTCTTGTTGATTGATTTGAATGGGCAAACTAATTTTATTATTTTTAGCATCTCTAGAAATCTTAAATTCTTTTCTGCCAGAACCGGGGACTTCGCCAATAATTTCTTGAGATTTTCCCTCGTATGAGATGATTTCTTTTCTTGATCCTAGCTCGATCCAGTCAGTAGGATTATTTTGACCTGCAATTTCAAATTGGATCCGGTCTAACTGGATCCCGAACAGTGGAAAATCCTGAGATTGTTTCTCCTGCCAGATGTTGGCAAATAAATTCGGTTGAGGCATCAGAATATGAATTTCCTGGCTGACTGGGTGAAAATCAGTGGGTATCGAGTATTGACTAATACCTATAAATGTGATGTCAGGATATCTTTTCTTGAGTTTTGTGATCTCCAGAAGTGGCATACCTTTGATAGCAATTTCCAATATATTTTGACTGTAAAGGGTAATGGATTTATAAAATATTTTCTGTGGTTGTGGAGATATTTCAACAATTATGTTGATAATGGGTTCCTGATTATGTGCATAGTGGGTGATGTTGATTTTTTTCAGATAGTCAGATAGTTGTTTGAGAGTATGCTTATGTTTACTCAGATCAGGAAAGTTATGATTTAGGATCTGTTGTGCAATAACAGTATGGATTTTGTCATGGCAACTTTTAAGATCAATTAGACTCTCCGTTTTAATGGGAGATTGGGGTTTGAGAATTGGGATACGTCTTTGAGTAGCAAGGTGATGTTCTAATGTTAGTGGAATTAAGGTATTGAGTTCCCATCCGTCGAGATTCAGGAAAACAATGGGTTGATTAATAGTATGGCTATCAAAGAAAGATTTATGACACCAGTAATGATAGGCACTTTCATACAAATAACTTTCATGACGAGATTCACGTAGAATAGATCCCAGTGTCAGCAGATCAATATGATCGGGGACAAGGTACAATCTTTCATGACTTGGCTCACTTTCTAGGGGGATCCCTGCAAAATCAAGGTGTAAGGATTGTGGATCTTGCGTTAGACATTGAGTGTTAAAAGTGGGAATAATTGGATGCTTGATCAATGAAGTGCTCTCATGATTTTCCAGAAATTTTTTGAAAGCACGATAATCCTTGGCTTCAACATTTTCAGATTCAAAAGAAAGAGAGTATTGACAAAAAAGAGGATAGTTATTGAGTGGATAGAGATATGTCATGAATAAGGGATCCTGTCTCTAAACAATGATTAGAAGAGTTTGTGAATGAATCGACAAAGAAATTAGAATTTAAGCATAGCTAAATTATGGAGTAGACGTTTAATTTCTTGAGGATCTTTGGTTTTATACATCAGATCATGGAGATAAGTGGAGGGGTGAGAGTGCGGGGGAGGATAAAATTGAAAGTTTATACCTCCCAGGTAGGCGATATCTTCTCCGATCAGTATTATTTTGCATGTTGATAAGGGATAAGGTCTAGAGTGTAGTTGAGATCTGAGGGAAGATGAGCAGGAAGGGAAACTAGATAGAGATGAGTGAGGCGTCTTTTGAGCTGATGAAGTAATGGATTACTGGCATGGAAACTGCGGCTGTAAATGATGATGGGTGCTGTAGTAAATTCAAGTTCACGGATCAGATCTTGCTCGAAATGATGGGGATCCAAGAGAGTGGTGGTTTCTAAGGAGAGTGGAGCATTGTTCTCTGGTAGAGACTGAATAAGAATGGATCCGGAGATCATACTGGGGAGAATGCGACTACGGGTGGTGTGGTGCCAGTAGTGGGTGAAGGCAGCGATCAAATTAGCATGAGTTGGGGTGTTTTGGCAGAGTATCCCAGCTTCAAGATTGTAGTCGAGGCTGCCACCTGTAAGATTACAGGATCCCAGATAAGCAAAGCGCTCAGAGATGTAGGCTTTGAGGTGAAAGGATCCCTCGCGGATGGTAGCTCCAGCAGTGAGTAGAAGATGGAGACAGCGGCTCTTGCGCTCGGTACTATGTTCGTAGTCATCTTGAATATTGGTGCGGCTGTCCAATTTGTTGAGAGTTTCATCATTTAGATTGGTCAGGATCCAGACAGGGATAATGGCAGCTTTTTGACAGATTTGTTGAACGATGGATTCACTTTCGATAATAAAACTAGAAATCAAGAGAAATTCTTGTGCTGATGAGATAACTTTTTCAATGGCAGCACGACTCTCTCCACGGCCAATAATCCATTGATGCGTAGATATTGATTGCTTAGTCAGGCTAAGATGTCGAGGTAGCTCCCGAGTTGCATCGTGGAGATATTGAGCTAAATAGTTTTGTGCGAGTGAGTTGGGTGTTGGAAGTATTTCTTCTATAAGTGAAGCTGTTATGTTAGTTCTCTTCTCAGTTAAAGTTGTAAAGCTTTGGATTTGATTAAAGGCTACTTGCACTTCTGCTGGCATCTCGATGAGGCTGACCATAATATATAGCTGGAGATTATGGGGTATGGGTATACTTATGGCATTAGTGTCTGAAGACTGTATGGCTAACGTAAGAGATTCTAGATGAGGTAAATGCTGCCAATATTGATGAGCTAGGTGGATCAGTGCTTCCAGAAATGATGGTATATTATTATCTGTTTTCTGCCAAAGATATGTGCCCGGATGACTTGTCTGATTTGGCTCCCAATAGGATGGAATCTGAGGATCGTCAGAGAAGAGATTTAGTTCACAAGACTCAGATCCTTCAGTTATGAATTGATATCTAGGGAACTGAGGGATCCTGAATGTAGGAGTGGATAAAGTGTTGTTAGTATTTTCAGAGGCTAAGAGCTGTTGAAGTGTTTGAGTCGAAAGATAGTTTAGGCCAAACTCCTGGCGGAGTTGGGCAGTGGATCCTTGTTTTAGTTTCTTAGCAGTTTCTTGGGTGGCCTGCAACCAAGTATCGAGAGAGCTAGGAGGCTGTTTTGAGAATGCCATTCGTTGATAGTGGCCTGTGAGATGGATAAAAACTTTCATAGCACCACCTCTCGTTCACGTAGCAGATCTGCATTAGCCAATAGCGCACGAATGGAAGGAGAGTACTCTTGCCATTCGGCTGCATTGCCGCTGATGACCAGGTAGTCGCGTGCACGGGTGAGTGCGATTTCCAGATCCGTAGCAGGGATCCCTTGGGGTAGAGAGTAAGGACTCCCTAAGATTACATATATCACCGGGCGTTCTTGTCCTGCCCACTCTGCCACGGTTCCTACTTTGATGGACTGGAGGTTGGGGGTAAGTTGTTGGAGGATGGCATTCTTTAGGGCTGTGGTGAAGGTAAGAATCCCCACTTGAGGGGCAAGTCTGGATCCCCATTGGTAACATTGGCTTAGGGTTTGCTTAATTTCCCAGGGGTTAAACGCTAAGGAATCACTGGTCGGTGGCACATCAAGCCACATGATGCGAGAGTTTAGGGGCAAGTTCAGGCGTGGACGGGGCTGATTCTGGATCCAGGTGTTGTAAAGGGCAGGATAGACCGTCTGCGCTAAGGTGCTATGGAGGCGAAACTGTTCCCGCAGCCGATGATGGTAGCAGGGAAAAAGATGGGTGCTTAACCAGTTAAAGGGCTGCTGATTATGGAAAGATTGCCGTTGTGGCTGCGTGGCGGCTGGGGTGCCAAACAGAATCAGTTTTTGGGTACGGGCAGCGATGCTAACCAGATCTGACCAGCTCAACGTCTCGGCTTCCAGGACTATTGTCCAGTCAAAACTCCAATTCCCAGACCAAAGTTGATGATGTTGCAGGTTGAGGTTGCTAGAGATCCTGTCAACAACAGTAAGCTGCCCTAGATTCAGAATTTGATAGGTCAAGGTGAGCACATCTGCATCGCTGAGGCATTGGGCTTGCTGGCTGAGCCATAGTTGTTGTTGCAAAAGGGGTGCGATTTGTTGTAATTTACGAGCTAAGAGTGCTAAACGGGCCGTGCATTGCTCAGGAAATTCTAGGTGCAAAAAATTAAATAATTTATCGGTATGTTTTTCGGTGATAATCGGGAGCAATCGTTCCAATTTTCTTGGGGTACGCAACTGATTTACCAAAGAGTCTGGCAATAAATGAAGAGGCAAGAACTGCATTGCCGTTTGCCCTAGATAATTTTGCCGCAATTGGTGCATCCATTTTTGCAATGATTGGGTTGCTTCACCCTCTAATTGATCATCTTCAGGAGGATCCAATTCAAAATTCCGATAAACTAACCCAGGTAGCTGATCAAAGTCTGACCCGAGGGATGAGTGACGACTCAAAACCAATACTCGCCGCTCATGGGAGATGGAAACTTCTGCCACATGGTGAGCGATGCGGCTTTTTCCAGATCCTGGCACTCCCGTGATCACAGTGACTGGATTACTGGACAAGCAAAGACGTAGAGCGATTTGTTGATGAACACTGAGAGAAAGCCCCAGGTTAGGGACAGGCAAGGCTAGGGATCCAGGAGATTCCCGATAATGTGCTCCATCGGTAACAGTATCCATAATTAAAGCCAAAGGAAGACTGGGATCTAATTGAATAGATGACCAAAAGTTGGAACTTCTTGAAAAGTCCTCTGAAAGATTGAGAGAGCCCCAGAACTGGTTCACGATCCCTCCTTTTTAGAGAGCAGTATCCCTTGCAATAAAGAAGCCAAGGACTGAACCCAACATGTAAAACCTTTTATCTGATCTAAATCTCGCAACTGCAAGACTTGCAGATGATGATCGAAACAATACGTTCCTTGATATTCTGAATTATTCGTAGGTTCAGAGTCTTGAGGAGGGTTTTGCAGATAGATAATAACTCCGATTCGGTTGATATTCTCCAGATAAATGGAGGCTTGTTTCATCACTTCAAAACTAGGCTTATACCAAAATAACCATAGAGGAAACAAACGTTCGTGAACTTCCAACAGAGTAGATCCTAAATCGTGGATTCGGACGAGAAGCGAAATATCTCCATTGGTTAACTCTAAGCATTTAGAAAGCTCAAACTCATAAACTTGTTGTTTTAAGTAAACACAAATAGTTTGAATCGAATCTGTATGGAGATAGTGTCCTTGATCTGAGCTTTTTCGACTGCGGTAATGAGCAACAGGAGAAGTGAGGGATCCCTGAAAGGACAATAGCGCACTAGTTAAACATAGTTGTATAACATCAGTAAGTAATTGTCCTCGAAACTCCAGATCTTCTCTTTCTGGAAACGTTGATTAATATAGTCCAAGTAAGCTTGATAAAAACCATTATAAATCGGATTCTGTTGTAAAACATAATTGGGAGTACCCAGTCGAAAATGCTGAGAGGGGATCCCTTGAACAGAAGGTTCTTGCTTAAATCGCATTAGGGTTTGTCTGATCCGGGAAATGGGCTTGGAATACTCTTGATTCTTATCATGGCGAATACACTCAAGATGGAGAATTTTAGAAAAATGCACCAAAAAACGATTTTCATAGGTGCCAAAATCTTGATAGCGTTGGATCCCCATGAGTTCTTGCCGGGATCCCGATTTTTCTTCAGGGGTACGACCTGGGCGACGAATATAGTCCCTGAGGCAATAGCTATCCATTTCTTGGATCCGACCTACGGGCATTAGCTCTGCCTGTCGTCGTAATTGATAGCGAAGCTTGCTAGTAATTTGCGTTAATTTATGGCTAATTTGATACCTCTTTTCCAGGCTGACCAGAAGAGGTAAAGCTGCTTCGAGTGAATCAAAACCTTGCAGAAACTCTTCAATTTCTAAGACGCGAATCTCAGCATCAGCGATTTGAGACTTCTTTAGCAAGCGTTCATTTTCTATAAAGCCTGTTAATATCAAAATCAATTCTGCAACCTTTTGATCGAGCCGATAGCTCCATGAAGCATTCTGTAGCAAATGGAGTTGCTCTTCAGTTTCTATTTTTGCTTCGTCAATTACCTCGTCTTTAATCTGTAATTGATAGTTTTGAGCTTTAGGATGTTTTCCTGATTCCACTGATAATTTTAACGTCCAGAAAGGATCCGAACTTTCTGGAGTAACTAAGTTTGGATCCAAATAGGGTGCTGCAACTTCGTAAACTGCTTCAGAAGCTTTATCAATATCAAGAACCTGATTGATATTTCTCGATCCTTTGTATATCAAGAGTGGATCTAGGTTTAGCCTTTCAGTGGAAGCTGTAGAAATAATGGGCCGGTTTTTGCTATGGAGATGGGTGTCTGGATCCATGGGATCCAACTGATTGAGATAGGCAAATAAATGAGGATAAATCTTCATGGGTGAGCCTCATCACTCCTCTTCTTGTTTATAAATTAAACCTCGCCATTGAAATTGACCATAACTACGACTTACATTTTGTGCATTTTCAAAGGCATTTTGCAGTGCCGGATCGTTGAGATTCTCTATAAGGGCAGATAATTCATTAAGCTCTTGCTTATTGTCCTCCACCATAATTCCCCGTAGTTTTGGCAAAAGCTTTTGACCAAACTGATCGGCAATAGAGGCATTAAAGGCTAGAGTATTCCCTTCGATAACTCCTGGATAATTGATGACGTAACGTGTGATAGCTTGATAAACGCGATGGGCAAATGGATGCCCCAAGGATTCCATTATTCGGTTGGCTTTGTCCAGAAAGTCTCCTTTGATCTGTTTAACAATATCTGAACTGGGATCCGTGCGTTTATTCCAGCCCAGAAAACCGGTATAGGGCAAATAGCTGTCACGAGAGATAGCAGGGTGAAAGCCTTGATTTTCTTCTTTAAGTTTCAATGCTTCTGGACGACCAAAAGTAAGGATATTGGCACGGTCTAAGACTTTGTCTGAGAGAGACTGTGTGGTCTCATCCTCGTTCATGGTGCCTACAAACAAAAATTCAGGTGGGATCCTTAATCTTCGTTTGTTTTCGCCAATGGGAATACTGCCAAAATCAAGGTTGAGATAACAATTGGAGCGATTCTCAAGTTTGGATAAGAAATCACTAAAGTAGTATTCTACTTTGGCAAGGTTCATTTCATCCAGTAAAACAATGATCATGCGATCACTCATGTGGTCTTTCTGGTGTTCATACTGCCAAAGCCCTTTGGTCAGTTCAGTGGGCTTATACTTTTTCTCAATGTAGTTATAGAAACCTTGTAAATCTTGTGGCGAGTCCCAACGAGGCTGAACGGGGAGAGTGATTTTCTCTGCTCCAATAAAATCAGCATATTGTTGCGGAAGCTGGCTTTTTCCGGTACCACTGATTCCTGCCAAGATGACGAGAGAAGAGATATCTTGAATTTTGAGAGATGTGTGAAAGGCGCGCAAAACCCGTTCATGAAAGGCAAATCCTTGGCTCAATAGATGGTTTTCAAATTCTCCCAAAAACATGGTTTCTGAATCCCAAATTCTTTTCTGCTGAGGTAGATTTGACCAAAGTGGAGTTTCTAATGCTTGCAAAGCATCTCTGACTTCATCCTGCGATTGAGCGATATCTCTTTTAATCTCTTTGTTTTTGTGTTCAAGGTCTGAATTAATCTTAGTGAGTGCCTTATTCTTTTCAGTTATCGCAGCGCTTTTTCGTTCTAACTCATCAACTTGTCCACGTAATTGATTAGCTTCTCGCCTTTGTCTAGCTACTTCATTACTGGTTTCTTGAAGTTGTCTTTCCAGTATTCGTAAATCATTTCGTCGTTCTTCTAGCCTTTGGTATTCTTGCTCTTGGTCACGAATAGCATTAAGAATTTGCTGTTTCTGTTCTTCTAATCCTTGTATTTCTGGACGTAGCCCGTCAACGGTAGCCTGAAGGTGGTTTCTTTGTTCAAGTAGCTCATCATAATTCTGGCGTAAGCTTTCTAATCCTGAAACTTCTCGACTTAGTTCAGGGATCCTTTCATTCAGCTTTTGATATTCCTTCTGCAGGGATAATAATTCAGATTCTAGTCTAATTTTTTCCTGTCGTTTGATTTCAAGATCTTCTATTTCCTGAAGCAGCCTATCCTTCTTGTTCTGCTCTGCTTTTCGTTCTTCTTCTATCTGAATATGTTCTAGTCTCAGTCCTGCAATTTCTCGTATTAATTCTTCTCGTTGTTCGTAATTAGGATTAGCTTCATTGATCAGACGAATACGCTCATTTAACTGCTGAAGCTGAGGCTCTAGTTCATCTTTCCGTTGTTGAAGACTGATGGCTAATTGCTGTTTGTTCTCAATATCCTTTTGATATGAGGCAATATTGACTTTTAGTTGATTGAGTTCTTCGCGCCTTTCTTCTAGCTCATGAGTCTGTTGTTTTAATTCGTTATTTTGTGCAGTTCTTTCACTTAATTGACGATTTAAAGATTCTAACTGCTGAGGGATCCCTTGCAAAGCTTCCTTGAGTGCATGGGATTGTCTCTCTAGGTCATTCTTTTCTTGCTCTAGTTGGCTGACCAGTTGTTCCTGGTGTTCAACATCCTTTTGATATGAGGCAATGCTGACCTTTAGTTGATTGAGTTCCTCTCGTTTTTCTTCAAGATCGTGAATTTGTTGGCTTAATACATTCGCTTGTGCAGCCCTATCGCTCAATTGCAGTTTTAAGGATTCCAATTGCTGAGGGATCCCTTGCAGTTCTTCTTTCTTTTTCTGAAGATGCTCATATTCCAGATCACAGATCTGATGTTTGGCTTGAAGCTGTTGTAACTGGATTTCTAGCTGGCGGATTCCTGACTGAATAATTTCCTGACTTTGCCGTTGTCTTAGGTTCTGTTCCTCTAAATGCTTTCCCTCTGCCTCAAGGCTTTGAATTCGGTGAGTTAGATCAAGTTTCGACCTTTCTGCCTCCTGAATTTTGGTCTGCAGTTGATCATGGGTATTCCTTTCTTTTTCAATCCAGGAAGAAAGTCGGGCCAGATCAATATTCTTACTTTCAATTTGGGCAGCCAGGGTTAATAAATCTTGTTCCCTAGATCTCAGTTCTTGAAGGTTAGATCTTAGGGATCCAATTTCCCCCTCTAGAAAAAATTTATCCTGCTGTGCTTGACCAATATCTAGCTTTAGCTGACTTAGATAATCTAGTTGTGGATAGTCTTCCCTTATTGCTTCGATCTTCGCATTGAGGTTATAAACTTCTGATTCAACCCGCTGTTTCTCAATTGTTAGAAAATTCAGTTGTCCTTCTGCTTTACTCAGTTCACTTCGAGTGCTGTCTATTTTCTCTTGATATCCGGTATACTGATTTATAATCCTTTCTTTTTCCACCTTTAGTTTAGCAAGTTCTTCCAGTAATTGCTCAATATGGGAGCTTTGTTCTTCTTGATTATTATTCATTTGATGGTTTGGTTTTTTATCTAGAATAGTAGGTGTAGCCATAAATAGCTCTAACTCTTTCTTCTTTCCATCAAAAAAATTTCTTTTGTTGTAATAATCTTCCAGAAATTTCTCATATTCATAGATCTTATTCTGTGTACGAGTTGTTCCTTCTTTTTGATGCTTAACATGCTGCATTTGCAGAAGATCTTCCATATAGATAATCTTTTGACTATATTCCTGTATCTTATCTTTAATAAATTTCTCCAACTTATTAATATCCTCTAAGGGGTATAGCTTAAGATACTCAACTAGGGGTTGTGATTCGAATTCATTATTCATCGTTCATTCTACTTTGCTTAACTACATTGTTTTTTACAGCAACACAAGTCATAGCAATTATCAATAGATAAAGCTAGCCTTTTTTGATGCTCTTTAATTTGCTTTATTCGGTGCTCATCCCAGTCTTTAATGGCTTGTTTTCTTGTTTCATAAGTTTTTATTCTTTCATCATAGAGGATAGTGGCGTCTGCAACACTCCCTATCCCCCCTATTATCCCTACAATCCACCCTGGGGGGGCCTGCTATTGCTTCTACTACAATTGTCCCCGCAGCGGTTGCTACAGTTGCCCAAATATTC
>JAAUUJ010000125.1 GCA_012030715.1 Synechococcaceae cyanobacterium SM2_3_1
CGTGAGCATGCCTTTGCTGATTCTGTTCGTCACGCTGCCCGCTTTTACGACAATATCCACGCCCATATTGTTTACTTTCAACCAGATGCGGAGGATAACCTGGGGGGTAATCTATGATAGTAAAACTGAGATCACCATCGATCTGATCCAGTCTTTACTCCCCTCAGAAGATTATGAGTATTACCTCAGTGGTCCCCAGAAATTTGTGGAAGATCTTGTGGATGAGTTGCAGGCACTTGAAATTGCCGATAACCGGATCCATACCCAGATTTCTTGAGTGTTACCTAAGGCATGCTGATCATATTGACGAAAGCTCATGCGCTCGGGACTTGAGCAAAAGCATGAGATGATCTAAGTCGATGACTTCGGTATAGATCGATGGTGCTGTGTGTTCAGCGCCTAGATCGGCTGTTGGGATAGTGAAGTGCGTCCCTCTGCCTCTAGAGATGTGCTTATTTGGCGCTGAGAATATCTGAGGGCCACGATCAATACAAACAAAAGATCGATCCCTACCCCTAATGCTACCCAGGCAGCTCCACCACTGCCAAACCCATAGCTGTGTAGCCCCTGACCGAGGACAAAATTCACGCCATACCAGGCCATGAGCACCGCATTAAAGCTGATCACACTCACCACCGCCATGCCAAACGATCCGATCCAGCCCACAAACCGCCCATGCAAAGGCACCAGGTAGCACAACAAGGCAATGGCGGCCCAGGTCTCCTTCGGATCCCATCCCCAAAATCGCCCCCAGGAAAAATGTGCCCAGATTCCGCCCAGAATAATTCCTGTTGCCAGCAGTAATACCCCCAGCTGCAGAACGGCATAGTTTAACCTGCCCAGTTTCTGGATCCGTTGGCTGGCCCCCGGTGCAAGCAGATAGTGCCCTAAAAGGATGTGACCCAATCCCATCGCTAAAGCAAAGCAGGCATAGCTGAGGGTAATGGTGGGGACATGAATACTTAGCCAGAAGTTATCTCGCAGCACTGGTACCAAAGGTTGAATACTTGCATCCAGCACCGCAGGTAGGTTATCGGCTAGCAAGAGCAACGCCACTGAGATCGGAGCCGCCGCCAGCAGATAGTAACGGGCACGGGTGATCAGCTCAAAGATCAGAGCCACAGCACAGGTGCCCAATCCCACCCAGATCACCGACTCATACATATTGGTTACCGGAGGACGCCCTGCGATCTGCATACGCAGAATGATCCCGTAGAGATGAAGGCCAATTCCGCTTGTAAAGATCCCCAGCGATCCCCAGTAGAGAGCCGACTGCTTCCAGCCCAAAGAGATCAGCATGATCACAGTGGCAATGGCATAAAGGATCCAGGCTCTGGCAAAGGGGTGTAAGGCCTGGTAACGGACCTCTCGCTCCAACACTTGATCACTGGGATATACCTCAGGACTTAGATCCCGCAACCCTTGATGAAGTTGATCCGCCACGGTGTTGACCATGGACCAATGGAGTGATCCCAGGGCATACCCCCGTTTTAGAATCTCGTACTGGGCCAGGAGAGGAGCAATTACTTCCGGTTCATAGGTAGATGTGGCCGCTTTCCAGGTCAACCAGCGTCCTTTGATATCTTCGGAATGCGGGATCAGAGACAGGCTATCTCGACCCACAATTTCCAGCATGCGGGCAAGCCGATCCTCCAGGATCAGAGCCTCTCGCTCCTGCCGAGTTAACTCCAGATCCTGAGACTGATGCCGATGGGCTGCCTGGGCAACGGTACCCACCTGAGATTGCATCAACTCCTGAAAGCTGAAATACTTCTGCTCCGGATCCAGTCCTACAGCCTTTTTGAGGGGGCGGTAATTGAAGAGAATCAACGGCTCCTGATTCCAGTCGCGGTCATTGAAGGCAAGGGCCAGATAGGTTTGTAGATAGTCCAGATCTTCGCCATCACTCTGCCGGAAATGATCTGAGCCATGAATGCTGGTGACGGTTTCCAGAGCCACGGTGTCCAGAGGTTTCTTACGTCCCTGATCCTGGACTGCCAGGGTTTGCAGCGAATGGAGGTCAGGGTTAATCGGGTTCATCGGTAACCACAGAACCAGTAAGCTCAGGGCACAGGCCAGGAGAAAAATGACACGTTTCATGTGGGGTTGAGGAGTGACAGCGTGTGTAGATGGAATCGAGTGATGTGCATCTCAGGAGAGATCGGGGGAGGGTATGACCACCGGATCAGCAACGCTGGTCGATCCCTGAAGGTAGGCGATCCAGCGGCGATAACAAAGCAGGAGGAAATTGCCGTAGAACATGACCGCGATGCCCAATACCACCAGCGCTGATCCCCCCCAGGTGAGCGCCGTGATCCAGAGAGGTTCTCGCTTTACCTGCAGTGTGGACTGGCGGAAGTCATCCGGATTCCAGGAGGCCTGGGCAATTTTCCAGCCGCGATACCAGGTGGGATGATTCATCCAGACATCTCGCTGCTCAATTCGTCCGTTGTGGGGATCAAGAATCTGGATGCGACTCGTCCACATAGCCACAGACTCTGCCCCCTCATTGAAATCGACAATGAAGTCTTTCAGTGCCACCGCGAAGGGTAAATCCAGAAGTCTGGGGCTGAAACTGGCCAGGTATTCCTGTTCGGGATCTCCTAATACCGCAGGTTCTCCCCAGGCTATCCATTGCTCCTGTTGATCAGGTAGCTGCAGTTGCAACGCGGGGGTGGAGTGCAGATCCTGGGCTGAGCCTGTTGGGATCACCTTCCGGAGCCCGCGAGCATGGGTAAAATGCTGCAAGCCTGTGATCTCAAAATCTGCCCACCCTGGAGATACAGGTGTACGCAGGGGGAATGGCCCCGACTGCAATCCTTGGGCAGAATGACTGAGGTAATAAAGATCTCCTGCAGGTGAAATCAGAACTTGAAATAGATTGTCGATGCTCAGATCTTCTTCTAGCGGATGCAAAAGTGAATCGAGATGCTCCTGTGAGTCTGTGGAGATAAGCTGAAAGGTTGCAGGTCCGATGTTAAGCTGCTGTAGATTCATGGGGGTGGCTGCCAGCCAGTACTGTAGATCCTGGCCCATTCTCAGACTGCTTAACTGTAACTGAACTGCCGGATTAGGGCTGCTGCCGTTCTCTTCAAATGCTGTGATCGCCGTGCTGCTGTTGCTGTATCGCGTCAGGGCAATCTCGCCCAGATGATCGGGTTGTATCTGACCATCAGGCTTAATCAGCACTTCTGTAAATTGGTGATGTCCTGCAGGATCAATCACCTCCAGCTGATCCCCCTCCATCCGGGCTTGGAATAGCGGACCTGCATCCACTCGTAAGCCCAACAGCCCTTCGGTCCCGAGGTGAATCACTCCTGCAGCGCCAATGATCAGAGTCACCAACCCCAAATGAGTCAGTGCAAATCCGATCCTGCGTGATCCTTTCCAGGGGTAGCGGGATAATGCCGAAACACTCAGATTGATGACCAGCAAAAGCATCAAAAGCCCGAACCCGTAGCTTTTATAAATCTGCCGCTGCACGATCAGAGATCCGACCTGTGACTCATAAATCGTCGCTGTCATCAGAATAAATGTAATGACTGCCAGTAGAGGAACAGCCATACGGATCGAACCTATAAACTGAAAAGATTTCACCCACATCAACTTGACGCCACAACTCAAAACAAAATCAAGAAGTCATCCTTTCGTCCCATGAAAACCAGGATTATTCAGTTACAAGGGATACATTTATGCCCGCCTTTGCATGAGTTGCATGTTGACTATGTATTTAAGGCATAGAGGCTTCTTGGTTTTCAGCTTCTACTGGAAGTCCTATCGGGCCGATTCCTTCCCTGCTCTGAGAGCAGTAATCCCCTATAGATCTTGCAAAAAACAGATACTAATAATGCGGAATGATCAATTTGCGTAAGGAAAGGTAACAAGAGCTACTTTTTCTCTGGGTTTGTTTGGCTAGCCTCTCGTTTAATTCATTAAGGATTCAGGCGTTAATAATGTCCTGTTTGATCACAGTGTGGTGATCGGCTCTCGATTGTCATTGATTAGTAGTGTCTTGCATTGGAGTTAACCCTATGAGTCTAAATGTTGAGCTCCTGGAAACTAGTTTCGCTCAGGTTGCTCCAAGAGCTTCTGACTTTGCAGTAAGCTTTTACAACCATCTCTGGACCGATAACCCTCAGAGTAAAGAGCTGTTTAATAACAGTGATATGGAAGCACAACGTAAAAAGCTGGTTCAATCTCTGGTCTTAGTTGTTGATAATCTCCGCAAGCCTGATGTGCTGACCGAAGCCCTGCAGGGGCTGGGTGCCCGTCATGTTAAGTATGGAGTTTTGCCTATTCACTACCCCATGGTGGGAGGAGCTTTGCTTAATACCTTTGAAGAGTATCTTGGCTCCGACTGGACGCCTGAGGTCAAACAGGCCTGGGTCGATGCCTATGGAGCAATTACGCAGTTGATGTTGCAGGGAGCCGATTATCCAGAGGAAGTTCTGACCCCCCACGGGGCTTAAGCCACGTATTTGCATGATGCCCTTTTTGAGTCAAATTCTGAGTCTGAGAAGTTGGATTGTGGCGATCATGGTTCTCCTGGTCACAGGCTTTGCTCTGATTTTCGGTCTGCGACTGGAGCAGCAAACTCTCTTTTTGCCTGGAGAAACTTCAGTTGGCCATTACCTGTTTGAAGCTTCCTGTGCCTCCTGTCATGAGGGATTCAAACCCGTGAGCAATGAGACCTGTTTGCGCTGCCACGAAGCAGAAATGGCCACGGATACTCACGGATCCAAGAAGTTTCGCGATCCGCGCTGGGCCGGAGAACTGGAGAACCTGGATGCCCTCACCTGTACCGCCTGTCATGAGGAACATGTGCATATGTATGGGCGGGGGGTGCATTTGCGTCCTGACCTGTGCATGGCCTGCCATGAGCAGATCCCTCAGGGTCAGCTGCAGAGTCACCAGGGCTTGGCCCCCGATGGGTGCTGGACTGCAGGCTGCCATAACTACCATGATCACCGCTCCATTTCCACAGGCTTCTTGATTGATGGGTTGGATCAGCCTCCCCGCCTACCGCAACCAGGTGTGCCTGAACGCAGTATGCCTGAGGCGACGGTTCTACCTGAGCCCGACATGAATCTGGAGCAGTGGGGAACCCACCTGTGAAGCGGCTGTTTATGATGCTCCTGATCCTGCTGGGAAGTATGGCCTTCCTGCTTCTCTCTCAAACTCAGGCGGAGGAACCTGTTGATCCTGCCTGGGACCAGATTGTGCAGGACTGGCGCAACAGTGCCCATGCTCAGGCGGAGATCAATTGTTCCAGCTGTCATCAGAACGATCAGACTCAGTCGTTTATTCCTCACCCAGGGGGAGAAAGCTGTCGAAGCTGTCATGAACAGGAAATGGAGACTTTTCTACTGGGGAAACATGGGATCCGCTTACTGGAGGGCCAGTCTCCCCTGACTCCAGCCATGGCCAAACTTCCCA
Organism: Synechococcaceae cyanobacterium SM2_3_1; assembly: GCA_012030715.1. GTDB lineage: Bacteria > Cyanobacteriota > Cyanobacteriia > Thermostichales > Thermostichaceae > JAAUUJ01. The sequence goes on from JAAUUJ010000125.1 coordinate 5,437, forward strand.
TGAAAGAGAGTTCCCACTCTCTGGAACTCAGTTGCCAATCCTGTCATCAAGCCCACTCAGTGAATACCCTGACAGCAGCAGCTGATTCTTGTTTGGGCTGCCATAACGACACCCACTCCCTGAACTACTGGGATTCCCCGCACGGGATCCAGTTTGCCAGGGAAATAGAGCAAGGTCTCCCACGCCCCAGTGGAAATGCCGTGTCCTGTGCTACCTGTCATCTACCCAGGTATGAGGAAGGGCAGGGCAAACAGGGTGAAGTTTTTGTTAACCACAACAACACCTACACCCTTAAACCTCAGGATCGGATGGTCAAGGATGTCTGTATGCATTGCCACGGCATGGAATTTTCCTACAACAGCATCTTTTCGGATGAGTTGATTGACAACAACTTTTCACAGGCTCCCGAGCAGGAGCTGGAAACGCTAGCGATGGCTAGAACCCAGCGGCAGATCCGAGAATCTCGCCCTGGAAGTAAATAACAGGTTGCCCCAAAAAGCTTGCCCACGTTACACCCAAGGAGTTGACAATGACTTCCCTCACATGGACCCAATGGACTCGTTCCAAGATCATTACATTGGTTGTCTTTATGGCTGCTGTCGTGTTTACAGCCGTTGCCTGCACTAGCGGAAATCAGGCAGCAGAGGCCGGTATTGCCCCAGAAAAAGTAACTGACTACCTCTTTACCGTACTTTCAGCGGATCGAACTGCTTATACTCGCCATGTGGTAGGCCGTTTAACCGTTCTAGAAGGTGTAGAAAACGAAAAGGGCGTGGTAAATGCGGAAGCCACTGAATTTTGGGAAGAAAACAATGGTGTGCCTCTACCAGCTCAGATGTTCCGCCTGGGAGCCGAACTCGGATCAGAAGGAGGAGAACTCACCTATGGTTTGATTTCCACCTGGTACATCAATGATGCTCATGCCCCCAAAGGGGAATTTGAAGAGAATGGTATTACAGAAGTCGAAGCCACTGCTGAACCCTACAAAGGCTATCAGGAAATTGGGGGGCAACGTTACTTCTCTGCGATGTATCCTGATATCGCAGTCGCCCCTGCTTGTGTTTCCTGCCACAATGCTCATCCCGTTCACCAAGAACGTTACCCTGACAAAGTCTTTGAACTGGATGAGGTCATGGGAGCTGTTGTGATCAATCTGCCGATCGCTGACTCCTAATATTCTGTTTCTAGAGGCGATAGGGTTCAGGTATCTCGCCTAACTCATCGCCTTTTTTCCCCCATAACACCTTTCTCTAGTAGAGCAGTTAACCGATCCCCTATTGATGGAGGTAGGATGAAGCCTACATTGCCTACATTAACGATCCTTACGGTTCTTTCGATTATCCTTCTTCTTCCTTTTCTACTTAGCGATCTCTACCTGGATGCTTTTCGAGATCAAGCCTTCCAGACATTTCAGATTTTACAAAGTAATCGCTATAAATTAGTCACTGGATTTGTTGCATTATCTTTTTTTGTTGTGGAAATGTTGTTGACGCTGCGCAAACGGGGTCGCAAGTGGAAAATTAGCCTGCCTGGATCGGTGATTAATTGGAGAAGATTCCATGTCTTTCTGGGAATTGCCTTCCTGGGAGTGATCCTTATCCACACAGGAGGATCGATGGGGCATAACTATAATTTCTTTTTCCTCATGATCTTTTTTGCAGTAACCCTTTCTGCCATGTTCGGAGTCGTGGTAGAAACTCGTCTGTTATCGATGCCTGCATTTCCCGGCAAGAAGGGGGGGGTGTTTGGCGGGTTGGGGATGAGTCGTGGGCCATTAACACGAATGCTTCGAAAAATCTGGCTTGGATCTCACATTCTTCTGGTGGGAGCATTTTCTATGCTGCTGGGGATCCATATTTTTTAGCTTATTATTTCCAGTAAGGTTGGGTGATGAAGGTCTGGAATTGGTCATCGATTGAAAAGCCCTGGATGGGACTGGTAGCTGTGCTGGCTATCTTGATCTTTGTCTTCAGTCCTCGGTTTACCGCGTCTCATCCCTTTTCTTCATCTCTGTCTGGTTTAGCTACGCTGCAACACTTATCCAGAACTGCCATCGACTATGATCTTGCCTTGAGTAATGGCAAGCCAACACTCGTTGAGTTTTATGCCACATGGTGTCAAACCTGTCAGCATATGGCTCCAATACTGCAACATCTAGAAGCTGAATATGGGGATCACATTAATCTTGTGCTGCTGGATATTGATGATCCCCAATGGAGCGACCTCACTCAGGATTATCAGATTCGAGGAGTTCCCACTTTTCTAGTGTTGAATTCCAATCATGAAGTTACCAGAGTCTTGAGTGGCTCGGTTCCCTTGCAAAGGTTTCGGCAGTACTTGCAGGAGTGAGAGCATGTTCAAATGCATACAGCATTTTCCAGTCACCAGAGGTATGATCTTAGCCTGCATGGGCCTGCAGACACTTAGGATTGCCGTAGTTGACTAGATTGGAAAATGCTGTAGACCTAATCAGGAAGATTAATCAGGAACATTGAGGGCTCCCTGAGCAGATAATTCGGCCTTTTGGCGGGGTGATAAACCACGAGCATCCGTCAGGATCATGCCTGCTACTTTTGCCCCCTCAAAATCAACTCCAGTGAGATCTGTCTTTTCGAGATTAGCTCCTTCGAGATTGGCTTTCTGGAGGCATGCTCCTGTCAGGATCGAACCTTCTAAATTTGTTTCAAATAGAGATGCTTCTCTCAGATCAGCGTGAGTTGCCACCATCTGCACCGCTGTGACCCCATCCAGAATGATCCCCTGTGCCTGTACCTCTGTTAAGTTGGCAGCAGTTAAGTTGGCTCCAGTGAAATCGGTTTTCTGCAGATGGCTCCTGAATAATCGGGCTCGGGTGAGTTTGGCTTGAGAGAGAGTTGCCTGATTGAGGATAGCTTCCGTCAGGTTGGCTGCATCTAAGTTTGTCTTGATCAAGAGGGCGGCAGTGAAATCGGCTTCTCCCAGATCGGCAGCACTGAGATCAGCATGGCTGAGGCTGGCAGATTGGAAGTTTGTTTTGCGAGCACTGCACTCTGTAAAAACAGCCCGTTGAAAGTGACCCATCCTGGCATTAGCTTCATCTAAAATGGCACCGTAGAAACGAGCTTTCATGGCCTGAACTCCATGTAGAGTTGCCTGCTCTAAACGAGCTCCGGTAAGTTGTGCTCCGGTGAGAATCGCCTGGGTCAAATTTGTACGGATCATGAGAGCGCGGATCAACAGCGCCCCAGTAAAATCAGTTTGCTGACAGGAGGCATCTGAGAAATTGGCAATGCGCAAATAGGCTTTCTGAAAATTTGCACCCTCAAGATGCTGGCCCTGTAGATCAACATGGCTTAATTCGGCCTGTGCTAGAGATTCTCCCTGCTTTACACACTGTAAAACCCTTTCAGGTGTGTACACGCTCATTCAACCGCTCTCCTCTAGGTGATGAATTCGGCCTCAATAATCTGCTTGAGTAATGCAAATAAATAGTATCCTGTTTAGTCCTGTAAATATCTGTGGCTTTGTTGCGAGCAAAGTGATCTGAATCGCAGAGTCACAGCCTTGGTTTCTAGTAGCAATGCTAACAAAATGTTTTAGCTTGGTCTGATGACGAAGCATTGCAGCTTTGCAAAAAACGTGTTCCCAACTTTGGGCTTGCCCCCCAATGGAGATGCAGGTAGGATGCATGAATGCTTGAACTTGTCCAGCCCTCCTGAGAAGATCTCCAGGTGTAGATCGAGGTGAAAGTTGGTGAACTGAAGGGGCTAAAGGGTTGAATCTGAGAGCGGTGGAATTCATGGCCCTGCAACATCTGTCCCGCTTCGACCACTGGCGAGGAGTGCAGGACATGAGCCGTGCGGTACCCGAGGGTGAGGTGGGAATGCATTTTGGCGATGAAGGGAAACCGTCCGGCCATTCTGTGGTCAGTTCCCTCCAGATCTTGCAGGCTCTGCCCCAGAACCATGAGCCCACCACATTCAGCGTAGATAATCAGATCGCGTTGAGAAGGTTTCCGGGTCTGGATCGTCTCAGCTAATTGGGCGGCAAACATTTCTGGAAACCCTCCCCCCAACCACAATCCCTGACAGTCTTCAGAAGGCCAGAGTCCCTGCTGCAGAGGTGAGTAGGGCACAACTTCCGCCCCCAGATGCTGAAGAAGATCTAAATTGTCCGCGTAGTAAAAGCAAAAGGCAAGATCCTGAGCCACCGCAATCCGCAGAGGTTGAGGCAAAGCTAGCGGTGGAACCGCCCACAAGGGGTCTTTGGTAGAAGGAACCTCCTGGATCAGGGGCAGCAGCGTCTCCCAATCCAGGCTCTTGTCTGCCTGCTCAGCTAGCTGAGGGATCAGCTTGGTGAACTCAGGTAACTCAGCCACAGGCACAAGCCCGAGATGGCGACTGGGGAGAGTGAATCTCGGATCCCCATGAACCATTCCCAGAACCGGGACCTGCACAGCCCTGAGGGCCTCTTCTAGAATCTGAGCATGTCGTTCGCTACGCACCTGGTTCAGAATGACACCCGCCAGGCGGAGTTGCGGATCATAAGACCGAAATCCATGCACAAGGGCCGCCACAGATTGGCCCATTCCTGCGGCATTGATCACCAGAACCACCGGGATCTGCAGTAGCTGCGCTACATGGGCACTACTTCCCCAATGCTCAGATTCCCCCACTCTGCCGTCGAAGAGTCCCATCACCCCCTCGATCACGGCCCCATCTTTACCGTAAGCATGATGGCGATAACAGCGCTGAACATAGTCTTCAGAAGTGAGGACCGGATCCAGATTGCGGCTGCCCACCCCAGCAACGGCAGTGTGAAAAAGTGGGTCAATGTAATCTGGGCCCACCTTAAAGGGTTGGATCCGCAGTCCCCGGCGCTGCAGCGCTGCCAGAATGGCCAGGGTGAGGGTGGTTTTTCCAGACCCACTGCCTGGGGCTGCGATCAGGATGGCCATCGATTAGTACTCAACCCCGATCTGGGCTTTAATCCCCTGCTCTCGGAAAGGGTGCTTGATCAGCTTCATCTCCGTTACCAGATCCGATCGCTCAATCAGAGCAGCAGGGGCTCCCCGGCCTGTCAGCACCAGGTGCAGATCCTCGGGTTTCTGGCCTAATCCCTGGAGAATGGTGTCTACCTCCAGATACCCGAGTTTCAGAGCAACATTGATCTCATCCAGCAGAATCAAATGAAATCGCTGACTCTGGATCAGCTCCAAACTTTTTTGCCAGGCGGCCTGGGCATGAGCAATGTCCCGCTCCCGATCCTGAGTTTCCCAGGTAAAGCCTTCCCCCATCGCATAAAATTCCACTAAATCTGAGGGCATTTGCCGCAAAAGCTTGGCCTCTCCCGGTTCCCAGGCTCCTTTAATAAACTGCACCACTGCCACCGGTAAGTTATGCCCCAGGCTGCGAAACACCATTCCAAAGGCAGCAGAACTCTTTCCCTTGCCCTGTCCGGTATGGACAATGATTAGACCCTTGCGATCCTGCATCTCCGCCAGCCGTTGCTGCTGGATCTGTTGCCGTTTGCGCATTTTTTCTCGATGCAGGGAATTGTCCATGTTGAACTCAGCTGACCAAGGATAAGGGGGCAGAGGCTTCCCACCCAGTGTAGAGGCTCCGGTCTCCAGATCCTGCCAGAATGGATAGGCTGAACGGGTTGATCCTGCTCCTCGGAGAACCGACTACCCTCCCGTCATCGGAACAACACACTTCCTCTGCCCCGCGCAAGCTGATGACCCAAGCTTCTGTGCTGCCGATGGATGCTGAGCCGATCCATCTGGCCTCAACCGATGAGCATGGGCAAACCTATACCGGAGAGATCCGAGCCCAAAGAACCAGTGAGCTTGGTTTCTAGCACTCTGGACGGGTGACTGAGATCCTTGTGGCAGAGGGAGCCACAGTAACAGCAGGGACTGTTTTGGCACAACTGGGTACTCAGATCCTTAACCAAACGGTTTCAGCACCAAGTTTCTGGTTGCCGACCACGGCATTGCTCCCAGGAGTACACGGCTTATGGTTGGTGTATATCCTGGTGCCCACCGCCGATGCTGGATCGGCTCTCTATCAGGTGGTCAGCCAAGATCTTCAGATACTGCATCATCAGGGCGAAGCTGTTTTTCCCAGGGGACACTTCAGCCCGGGGATCTAGTGATCCTGCGAGGCACTCAACGGATAGTGGCCGGACAGGTGGTGCGCCTCAGGACTTGATCCAGCGGCATGGGGCAGGCGGAGATATCAGAGCTTGTTGAGATTGATCCCCATCTCTTTGGCCATCTGGCCGAGACGCTTGTGCTTCAAAGTTTTGAGCGCCTTAGTGGACAAGCGCACGCGGACAAACTTGCCCCCTTCTTCCCACCAGATCCGCTTCCATTGCAGGTTCGCTTCTTGAACCCGTTTCGTCCGTCTGTGAGAGTGGGAAATGGCAAACGCATTATTGCGGCACTTCGCCGTGAGCTGACATTTACGTCCCATAATTCACCGAGAATAGTAAGGACAACCGTCCCTGTACAAACAGGCCTATGATCTTACCTGATTTCGGCGTGATGCGGCAAGCTTGAGTTCCGTTTGCAGCTGAGCCAGCTCTGATTTCAACTGATCAAAGGTTTGCTGGCAGTGGTTGTCGCTTCTTAAGGGGAGCTCCTCATTTTTGGCGATGCAGGTGACCTCAACACAGTCATCTCCCTGCTTTTTCTTGCGGCTCATCAGAACCTCGACCTTAACCAGCTTGGAAAACGGAGTCTGACCCGGAGGTTCACCCGCCACCCAATAGTCCGTACTATTATGTAAAATATTGAGCCGACAGCGTTCCAAAACGGCACGAATGGCTTCATCCAGATGTTCTGATGAGCCAGAAAACTGAGTAACGCAAGAGTAACGAGCCATGAGGTAGTGGAGGTTGACGGCAATCGGAGAGAACCTACAGCAATGCTCATGTGAATCAGGGATTGACCAGCATGAACAGGCAGGGATCGCCCTCAAGGCTAGAGAGAACCCTAAGGATTGCTGTAACTCCGGCTAACTTACCGCACTCCCTCCCTGTCCTGCAATAGACCCCCAGCAGGACTGCGTCAAGCAGACTCGGCTTCTGGCTGAGCCTGAGTTACAACTGAGGGGTAGCGTTGACGGGTGCGTGGCCTTGATGAATCG
>JAAUUJ010000126.1 GCA_012030715.1 Synechococcaceae cyanobacterium SM2_3_1
TAGCAGGAATCGGCCTAGAAAATTCGCCACAAGGAGGATTCTCCTAGAGATTCTTTATTAGTTTTACCACGCGGCCATGTATTTTAGCAAGTTGACTGCTCTTCGATTAGCGCTTTCTGCAATAATTTTCATCCACGTTTTATTGGCAGCTATTCTGGTCGCGGCAGCTTTTGGCTCTAAATGCTTACTGTGCAAGGACTTTAGGCTCTGAAAGCTTTGCCAAATACAAGCGAGAGCTACCATGGTAGTCAGGACTCGAGAGATGTTTCGTTAAGCTAGGTAGTGATATAAATCTTCTATATCGAAGACTTCTGTATCGAAGATTTTAGATCTGCTAGTTTGTGGCTAGGGTACAATAATAAGAAGAGAGCTAGGTAACTTATCATGAGCAAGGAGCAAGATCCGAGGGACAGTGGGGCAGGTCGTCGCTCCCGTGCCACAGACGATATTCGGCGTAACCGTCGCGCGCACCTAGATGCCCTGCTCAAGCTAGCAGGAGTCTATAAGGACGACGGCGATATTGACGTCCCAGCGTCTGCTCGGCAGTTATACTCAGACAAAGGTGCCAAAAGCTACCCCTACAAGCTTATTAAAGAAAGCAAAGAAGGCATAGATCAAGAGGAAACAGGGGTGCCCTACTGGGCAACCAGTGATTGGGTCGAGGTTTGGAAACTATTAATAGAGCAAATCATCACTAGCACTTCCGAAGACGAGATTGCCCTATCAAGGCTGCCAAGACCCTACGAATTCTATGAGCTACTGCTTTACTTTATTCAGCTCACCCATGAAGAGCGAAAAATACTCAATATAGAAGGGGTACAACATCAATCACTTGTAGAGAGGGCACTAATTAATGTCCTCCGTGAGCCTGACCCATACAAAGTACAGCACATGGTAGAGGCTCTTTATAAGGCGACGATAGGAATTAACCTCAATACATCAGCCCGAAATAGAATAACTGATAAAACAGAGGATCCTTGGGAAATCGTGCGGATCGAACTTAAAAGTAATATAGATAATCTGCTCCGAAGCAACTTCGGTAGAGAATATCTGACAGATGCTAAACGCATAAAATTAAATGATTATCTCATGAGCAAATGCATGAGTGAAATTAGCCGTATTATGGTTGAAAGTGGTGCATTACATGGTGGCGACATAGAAAAGTATATCGATCAATACTTAACACCAGAACTACTGCACAGGTTACCCCTAGTTATTGATAGTAATGAAAGAATTAATGCCTTCTATCCAGTTCATCTACTGACTTATGATCTAGAGTGCTGCGGACCGCTTCCTCTCAGGATCAGAGAAGAAAGTAATAATATCAGTGATACAGAAGTTAAGGAGGATGAGCTATTGTGTGCCAGCTTGTTGAGCATAGGAATCAAGCGGGATCAGAATCATGCCATAACATTTGGCAACGAGGACAAAGAAGCTGAAGAAATCGCACATATATTAAAGGCTGGACTGCACTTGCAGCATGGTTTTGAGATGAGAATTGATTTTCAGATAAAACCATTTGATGATGATCAGTCTGCAAGAAATAGCACAAAATCTAAAACCAAAAGCGAACAGAAAATTACTAATTTTTCAATCCGAGGCCGAGGTATGGGCGGACAAACTGCCCTCGCACACCGTCTGATTAATGTTGCACTCCTCTCACACATGCCTTCACTAGAAAATTACTTTCCTATAGCTCGGGATAAGTTCATGCAGCAGGAAGTTGTTGGGCGTAGAACCACTGGTATTGTTCATTCGCATGTTGTAGTTCAACTTTGCGAAAAAGAAGCTCTAGCGAAAGCTCTGAAAGAAATTCGTCAAGCATCAAAGCCAGGAGACAGCCTAAAGAGACACTATAAATACGAATATTATTACGAGTTTTCTCCAACAGGGCAATCTGATTACATAGGGTTTAGTGTCCCTCTTACCACCATGAGGGCAAAGACACTGGCAACCCTTGATGCCATCCGTTCCGCACGAATAACACCAAAAATATATACTGAAGAACTTATCAACAAAGTTAGAGTCTGGGAAAGTATTCCTGAGACAAAAGCTCAGCTAACTGCCTACCCATTTAGTATATTGATGGCTGAGGATCATCTCAAGAATAGCGAATACTACAAAGTTTTAGAAAATGAATTAAGCCCATTGAAAGAAAGTGGAGAAATACCGAAAAATAAGCTCGGCGAAATACTGAAGAAAATACCATCGTTGTATTTTGAAGCAGTTTTATTCCTTATCCATGAACAACTGAATGAAGGCTACTGCCAAAGAGCGCATGGCCATCTAAATCTTATCAAAACAGTATTAAAGCACTTGAGCAATGAGAATGCCGAGGAGAAAACTAAGGATAGTGACGCTGGTTTCCATATTTTTTCAGCTTCAATCTTGGCTGGCTACGAACTTGAAGAAGCAAGAGCAATTTTCTTTTCTAGTTCAGACACTTCGGAAGTATCTAATTCATGGGAAGCACTCTGCAAAGCAGATAATCATCTAAAAATACGACAATTAAAGTACCAATGCTTGGGAGAGAGTGCTCAGTCCGTTTTTTCTTCCTATTACGATCTAAAGGCTCAAATTGCATTTACTAGATTTCAGTTACTGTTTTATGCATCGATCCACATTGAGGATTACGAGTTGAAGAATAAAGTTCCCAAGTTGCTCGAAGGAAAATTTATAGAATCGAAACGTAAGCCTCTTGAAGTTACTTTTTCTCAACTACACTGGCTAGAAAAGCTCGACTTTACTCCGCTCTTAATTCCAATATAGAGTTGTATGTTGAATGTACAGCCTGGCAATGTATTGCTTACATAGCCTCAACCTACTTTATGGATAATCTAAGCTCACCAAACGACGTAAAAGCAACCATTGAATTGTATTGGAACTGGGCAGCTAATCTGAGACGCGAAGCCATACAGAAATACAGCCCTATTGGCAAAAAAGCCTATGATGAGTTGAAGGAAAATGCTAGGACAGAATCAAAAGTCTCAGAAACCCAATCTATTACTATAGAACGACTTCCTTATCTCATAGAATTTATATCTCGTGAAGATGCAGAAGATATGAAAGGTCAAGGCACACAAGAAGAGGAAAATCCTAATGATTCATCAGAGAGAGAAAAAGAATATGTCGAAGTTGATATGAGTTATTTGCGGCCTAGTAGCGAGAGAGAATTGTCTTCCTCAGATGCGATTGTAGCTCCTAACGGGCGGGAGAAGTATTATTATCTTTTCGGAAGGAGCTCACACATTTTCTTGATGGATGGCATTTACTGCTTGTGTAGCCCAGTAGAAAAAAAATCGTCTGATAATGTTTGGCTGAAAAAGCTAGAAGATGCGCACAAGCTACTTACATACGCCTGGGTAATTGCTGATGATGTATGCAATCTAGAAGATATGGAAGACTCAGAAAGGCAGAAAATTGTAAGAGATTCAAAACAATTTCTTTAAATTAGATGACGAAAAGTCAAACAAAAAAGAGTTATCTAAAAAAGGTGAACTTTCAAGTTTTACGACAAACTTAATAAGTAATCTTGGTGTGCTAATTCCATCTAGATCAGTAGAGGTTGCAACACTCGGTAAATTATTTTCTGCTTTAGCTCTTTATCTAAAAATACACCTTCAGCCTAAGAAAGAGAGTAACGATGAGATTGATGCTCTCTTGGAAAATGAGAACTTTTTGTATGGTCGTGAGGTTGATTTAAAGATGACGTCAAAGCAATGTGACTCATTCTGGAAAAATTTTGTGCATAAGGCTAAAGAAATTGTATGTAAGGCTAAAAAAGAATTACTGAATAAACCTACTCGAGGTACTGATATATCCTTGGTGCATGATTCGCTTTTACGCGAGATATTCTCCTTGCTCCGAACCTAGAATAGAGTGAAAGTGTTAGCTAAAGCCTAAGCAGTTGTCGGGCGGGAGAGGTTTCGGTGAGGGTATCGGGGGGCGAAAGGTCTTGAAATCGCTGCACCAACAGCTCTGCTTCCAATCCTCGGTCTTGAGCCGCTAAAGCGAGGTAGCTGGAATAGGCATGGCCTGCCTCGACATAATGTCTCTGCTCATCGGTCAGGCGTTCTAAATAGGGATCCCTGTTTACCCCTTCTTGCAGTTGACTATATAGTTGCTCTCGCGCCGCTCCGACCACAAATTGAGCGCCACTTGCCGATGGGTTTGGGGAGCTAAATAGGCAGGGCTATTTCATTCTAATCACGTATTACTCTCACTGAAAATGCAACTCAACTAAAGCTAAAATTAGTTGTACCAAGTTCGTTTTGATATATCATTCCTCTTTTGTAACTCTAAAATGAGGCCAGTCCCTTTTCCTTCGGCGCAAGATCTCTTGGAGGATCGGTTTGCTATTGACTTTCTGGAGGCTCCCATGCCCCAGGGCAATCTGGCCATGGAGTCATGGGCCAAAGGATTGCGCAACCGAGTCACCAGCCTGTCATCTTGAGAGATCTCAGGCCTCAGACGTTGCTTTAATAGTCACCAGGATCTCCTTAATGGAGATGAATACCATCGATCCCTGAGAACGCTAGAAATCCACATGCATGTCAATGTGTTTAAGGTGCCCCAGTCTGCTCCTGATGATCTGTCCCACCTGGAGAAGTTGATCAGCTCCGGACAGTTGGATCCCCATGAGATCGTGGCGGTCATGGGCAAAACTGAGGGAAATGGCTGTGTCAATGACTTTACTCGCGGCTTTGCCACCCAGACCCTGAAGCATGACCTGCAGACACGGATTGGAGCCGCCCAGGCAGCCCAGGTGATCACGATCATCTCCGGGGGGACCGAGGGGATCTTGAGTCCGCATCTCACGATCTTTACGCGGCGAGAGTCACAGCCACAGGAGCCACAGAGCTGGGGATTGGTCTTGGGGATCAGCCACACGCGGAATTTTCTAGCATCAGAGATTGGGACGCTCACCATGGTCCAAGAGGTGGCGGCAGGGGTGCGAGCGGCGATGGCGGATGCTGGGCTTTCACAAGCTCAGGTGCATTTTGTTCAGATCAAGTCCCCACTGCTCACCGCGGACCGTATTCGTAACGGATCAGGCCAGGTGGTGACGGAAGAGAGCTACAAATCCATGGCTTTTTCCCGTGCGGCCTCTGCCCTGGGGACTGCCGTGGCTCTGGGGGAGATCCGTTTTGAAACGCTTCATTCTACTGATATTCTTCACAATCTTACTCTCTACTCCCAGGTGGCTTCGGCCTCGGCGGGTATAGAACTGCTGAATTGCCAGATCCTGGTGCTGGGCAATGCTCCCTCCTCTAGCAGTGATCTGGTCATCAGCCATGACGTCATGCAACACGCCCTGGATCAGGAGGCGGTGCGGCGAGCGATTCAGGCTACGGGTCAGCCCCGCGAGCAGATCGTCAATCTCTTTGCCAAAGCAGAAGCCGATCCCTCCGGCATGATCTTGAACCAGCGACACACCATGCTCCAGGACTCCGATATTAACCATACGCGCATGGCACGAGCGGTGGTGGGTGCGGTGATCGCGGCAGAGGTGCAGGATCCGATGATCTATGTCTCGGGGGGGAGTGAGCACCAGGGACCGGCTGGAGGGGGTCCGGTGGCAGTGATCGCACGCAAGCAGCGAGATTAGGAGGATCTTGATCAGTTGGACTCGGTACGCTTCTGTTCTAGATCGCGGCGCAGATTTTCAATCTCACGGGTGAGATCCATCAATGCCGAAATATCTTCAGGTGAGACACGGTTTTCTGACGATGGGGGTTCTGGGGCAGGTTCTGTAGCTGTTTCCGCTGTCGGAGGAGGAGCAGCTTCAGGTCCTGGGGTTGAGGGGGATGAGGTGGTCGTCCCCTTTTGAGCCTCCTCTACGTAACGCAGGGCCTCTTTTTCGGTCATTTCCCCCTTGGCAACCAGATCTTCCAGCAGCTTATTAATATCCCAGTCAAGTTTTCCCAGATCTTCTGCCCGTTTCTGGGGATCCTGGAGTAACTCCACAAACGAGGCCGCTGTCCCATAAAACAGATAGCGGGTGCGGGCTAGCCAGTCCTGCTCACGGGGAGGAGGCGAGTTAGGCTCAGGGGAAGAAGAGGTCACGGCAACATCCTCAGCTCAGGTGTGCTCCTCCAATCCTACGCCAGAGCACCCCTGTTCGTTTAGTGCGGCGGTCGCACTCCATGCTAATAATTGGATGGCCTTTGATGAGAACAGGCTACCTATGACAGATCCCGAAAATCTTACCCCCTCGATCCAGACACTGCGGGAGGCCCTCAGTTTTTCCTGGAGGACGATAATCTGGTGGATCGCCTGGAGGCAGAAGGGCTGAAAATGCTGATCCTGCGGGATGGAATTATTTCTGAGGCAGAGAAACTGTTTTTAACTGAGGCCATTCAGAATAACAACTTTGATTCCGAGGCCTTCAAGTTACTTCAAGATCTGCTCAAACGCAATCCCCTCCCCTAACCCTCTGGCAGGAAGGTCAGTGGATCAAGCTTTTCGGACAGACAGCCCAAAAGTACGCTAGGCTGATGTGCGTTCTCCGGTCAGGATGGGGAAAGTGCGGTGTAACTCCGTCGCTGTGGCGCAGCTGTGTTGGAAGTTGACTTCCTCAGTCAGAATGCCCGCCTGACTTTCTGCAGGATCTTCCTGCTATGTACCCAACCCTTGCGATCCACAAGGAAAGGAATGATGCGCATGTTTAAGTCAGTGGCTGCTGACCCCACTCCAGCACCTGCAAAGATCACCCACCCTGTCCCTCTCCTTCTCATTGGTCACGGGTCTCGAGATCAAGAAGGCAGAGATGCGTTTTTAGATTTTGCCCAGGGATACCAGGCTTTTACCCCTGAACGCCCTGTGATCCCCTGCTTTCTAGAACTCACCTCACCAACAATTGCCGACGGGATCCAGCAGTGTCTGGCACTGGGGTATCAAGAGATCGTGGCCGTCTCCCTCTTGCTTTTCGGAGCTCGCCACAACAAGTTTGATGTCACCGTGGAACTGGATCGGCAGCAACGCAACCACCCTCAGCTGCAAATTCACTACGGCACACCGCTGGGGATCCACATCAATCTGCTGCAACTGCTGCGCCACAAACTGCAGACTTTAGAGGCGGCTCAAGCTCAATCCATTCCCCGCTCCGATACCGTGGTGCTCTTTGTGGGTCGAGGCTCCAGTGATCCGGAGGCGAATGCAGAAGCCTGCAAGTTAGCACGGCTGCTCTGGGAGGGATCGGGCTACCAAGCAGTGGAAGTCTGTTACATCGGCATCACCTATCCCCGTCTGGAGTTGGGGCTGGAGCGCGCCCTCCTCTGGCAACCTCGCCGTCTGATCGTCCTGCCTTATCTGCTGTTCACGGGCGTACTGGCCAAGAAAATCAATGCCATCGCCGCCACGGCCCAGATCCAGCATCCTCAGGTGCAGATCCTCACCCTAGCGGAGTTGGGGATCGATCCAGCCATTCTGGAGGTGCTGCGGGAACGGGAACAGGAGGCACTGACAGGCAGACTTATATGAACTGCCACCTGTGCAAATTCCGTCTGGCTGCTGGGGAGTCTCATCACCATCATGATCATCATCACCATGATCACGCTCATGATCATTCTGTCGTTCTAGAAACTGAAGTTGCCTATCACGAGCGGGCCTGGCAGGTCCCCTGATCTCTGCTCCCTACTCTAGAATCCAGTGAATGACTCACTTATCGGAAACTTGAGGCTAGCGAGAGGGGAAAAAGAGGTACTTGATAAAACCCGTGGCTACACCAGCGATCACCAACGAAAAGAATAAAGCAACTAATTCATGAACTTGTCGTAATCAGCATGACTACCAATCCAGATCCACTGAATACCGCCAGGAACATCGATTCCTATGGCATGGTAATGATTTCCAACTCGTCCAGAAATCTGATGAGGTATAGTGCTTCACAATTCACGAGCATGGCCCTGAGAAAACTCTTGTCTGGCATTCTCAATAAGCTTGTCAAATCTTCCAGACTGAAAATCTGACTGGATTTGTTGATCCCAACGCTCATTCTCCAACTGATAAAACCAATCACGAAATCTTGCAAAGTCCGACTGAGAGAGGTTAAGAACACGAGTTTCAAGATCCTCAATTTCTGCCATATTCAAGGTGTCTCCTTGAAATCTCTTAATGAGCTAAAAAGATCATAAACCTATGCCGATTTTAGTACAGGAAATATACCCAGGATCAAAGGGCTGAGATCAAGATCATCCCACTCTCAACCCCATGATCCCTGCAATAGATCTACTGTCCGATGACACGGTAGCTGGCGATGGCGGTGGCAACGCTGGGAGAGTCTTTTTCCACCACAATGGCGCGAGGCGCAGTCAAGTAGCCAGAGTTCTGGGAATACACCGGAGTCATCTGCTGCTGAAAGGTAAACAGGGCCTGACGGTTGAGAGGCTGCTGCGATGCCAGCACCAGCACCTGCGACTGTCCGTAGGGAGGTGTGATCTTAAAGCGATAGCCACTGCCAGGAGTAGGGAGAGTCGTCACTTCACCCGCCTGCAAATAGAGCGCACCATTCACAAAAGGATTGGGGAAAATCTGCTTCACGGATCCATCCGCTTCCAGGCTAAAGATATAGATATAGGCATCCTGGGAAGCATTAATCATGAAGGTGATTGACTCACCAGGCCGATAGACCGGATTGCTGCCATAGCGATCTAGTTGCAGGTTGACCTGCAGGAGATCCGGTTCCACAACAATGGCACGGGGAGCAACATCTCGAGTTTTTTCTACAGGAGTGATGTAGCTGTTGCCCCAGGATTGAGCCAGAGCCGGAGATCCCATCAGTAATAGGGGCAGGGTTAACGCCAGAGGGGAGATACGTAGCATAAATAACTCGCGGAATGAGGTTATGGCATGATCTTAAAGACTCCATCTTCAGACGTCGGCAGCCTTCTCCGCAATCTCCTTTCCCGACAAGGGCAACATTCTTCCCACAGCAGGTAACCAGAAAATCAGTACCCCTACCTCTGAGCCTGGCACCCTCCCGGTGATACAGGTCACTGCAAAGTAGTGTATCAAATGGTAAATTAATATCTCGTTCTTCTTTTGCGGGTCTCTGCTCATGAAAACGCTGATGGCGTCCCCTTCGATCCGCTCCCGAGTTCCTCAGCCCCTACGCCTGGTAGCCATTGGGGACAGCCTGGTCTACGGCTACGGAGATCCGCAGGGGGGAGGCTGGGTTGAACGTCTGCGTCGCTTTGGCATGGATCCAGCTCATCCGGGACCGATCCTTTATAACCTTGGGGTGCGAGGGGACGGTGTGCAGCAGGTGCTAAAACGCATGGAACAGGAATTTCATTTACGGGGAGAACTGCGCAATCGTCTGCCGGATGGCATCATCCTCTCCGTGGGGGTAAACGATTCGGCCCGCCTGAGTCATCGCCACGGCAAAACCTTCACGTCTCTGCCCCTCTTTACCCAGACCCTACAACATCTCCTGGATCAGGCCAGGCAATGGGGTCCGGTCTGGTTTGTGGGGATGGTGCCCGTGAACGAGGGCAAAATGCCGTTTCTGGACTGCCTCTATTACAACCACCAGGATCAGGCCATCTACAATCAGGCCATCCAGGACGCCTGTGCCGAGCGAGAGATCCCGTTTCTAGATCTGTTCCACCAATGGCAACAGCACGGGGAACCCTGGTGTCAGCGACATTTGAGTGCCGATGGGCTGCATCCCAACAGTACGGGGTACCAGGCGATCCAGCAGGCGGTGATGCGCTGGCCAGCCCTGCATTCGCTTTGGGATTACCCAACCCCCTCCTGTACAGAGCTGGCATCCTGATTTCGAAAAAAGGTATGATCTGAGATTGCACTGTCATTTTTCTGTTCTGCCATGCCCCAAATCAAGTCAGCCATTAAGCGAGTTCAGATCGCGGAACGTAACCGTCTGCGCAACAAGGCAATTAAATCCACCGTCAGCACCATGATCAAAAAAGTGATGACCCTAGCGGAGGCCTATGAAGCCAAGCAGGAAGGGGTCACCCTGGATCAGGTGCAGGCTGCTGCCAGCCAGGCATTTAGCCGCATCGACAAAGCAATTAAGCTGGGGACAATGCACACCAATACTGGGGCTCGCCGCAAGGCCCGTTTAGCCCGCCGCATCCAGGCTCTCACGGCCTCTGCAAGTGATGTTGCCTGAGAATGAGTCTGCTTACGGTTGACTCACGCCTGTTTCTCTTCTCCTGATCATGGATGCCACAGCCCAACCCACCTGTCCCCCGCTGATTGACAGTCATGTCCATCTCAATTTTCAGCAGTACGACACAGATCGAGATCAGGTGGCTGAACGCTGGCGCGCCGCAGGGGTGGTACAGATGGTGCATTCCTGCTGTACTCCTGAGGAATTTCCACAGTTGCAGGCCGTAGCCGCAGAGTTCCCAGAGGTGTTTCTGGCGGTGGGACTGCATCCCCTGGAGGCCGAATCCTGGTCGCGGGATGTGGGGGAAAAGATCGCTCATCTGGCAGCTTCCGATCCCAGGGTGGTCGCGATTGGAGAAACGGGGCTGGATTACTACTACAAAAGTGACCCTGAAACGCTAAATCTCCAGGCAGCCGCATTCCGTGCCCAGATTCAGGTAGCGCGGGAGCTGGATCTGGCCCTGATCATTCATTGTCGAGATGCCGCTGCCACTACGTTGAAGATCCTGCAGGAAGCAGATCCTGAACAGCATCTGCGGGTGGTGATGCACTGCTGGAGTGGCACCCCAGAGGAAACCCGCTGGTTTGTAGAGCGAGGCTGCTGGATCAGCTTCAGTGGCATTGTCACCTTCAAGAATGCCAAAACCGTACAACAGTCGGTTCTGGAAGTGCCTGCTACGCGACTGCTGGTGGAAACTGACTGTCCCTTTCTGGCCCCTGTCCCGCGGCGAGGGAAGCGCAATGAACCCGCTTATGTAGCTCATGTTGCCCAGAAAGTTGCAGAATTGCGGGGGGAAAGCTGGGAGAACTTGGCCACGCAAACTACTGAGAACGCCCGCCAGTTATTTCGTCTACCTGCACCCAATCCCTGAGTGGAATGAGGGGCTCCTGGGCCAAATAAGCTGCTGTTTTCTCCCCAGGATATGATGGGCCAGTCTGCTTTAATGGGCATCTGACTCCTCTACTTTCATCAATAGTGCATCTCCCCAGCCGCTGGCATCCTGCTTTTCGCTTCTGGATCCTGGTGTTGACGGTCCTGATCCTTTGGGTAGCATCCCCCAATCGCCTGGTCCACCATTACAGCGCGGCCCTGGTGGGGCTGGCCCCTTTATTTGTCATCTGTGATCGGGTGTCCTGGCGACAGCAACTGGGCATTAGTTTTGCGGTCTGGTTTTGCTTTTGCCTCTATGTCTTCACCCCGGACCTGATCACGGTTCAGGTGATTCAGTGGCACGAGATCTTGGGGGGCATTGTGGTGGCCCCGCTGCTGCCCTGTTCTATGTGGCCGCCACCCTGTTGAGCTTGCGCTGGACCCGACATCTCTCCTTATGGGTCCGCCCCTTTGCCATGGCCGCCATCTGGACTGGGCTGGATGGCCTCATGGGCCTGATCTGGTTTCCCATTCCTTTCCACTGGGGATCGCTCCTATTTGACTGGACTCCTGGAATTCAGATCGCTGATCTCACAGGGATCTGGGGGGTGACCTATGTTGCGGTTTTCTGCAATGCCTGTCTTGCCTGTGCCTGGCAGGTGGGTTGGCGGCAGGGTTGGCGGATCCTGGCGGTGGGATTGGGATTAGGAAGCTTGATCCTGGGCTATGGCTGGCTACGAATGGACCAGATCAGTACAGCATTACACCAGGAGTCTCCACCCTCCTATGTGGTGGGAGCCGTACAACAGGTGGGCTGGCTAGAACCGGATCGCAGCTGGCCTTATCGGGCCGAGCGTTACCGCGATCTGTTTAATCTCTCCCGTGCAGCCACCCTTGCCGGGGCAGAACTGGTGATCTGGCCAGAGGGGGCCTTACGGGCCCAGTTTACCGGAACTCAGCTGGAGCCTTACATTTTGGATCCCATGGCTCAGCTGTTGTCACCTACCGCAAGCCTACTCCTGGGGGCAACCGAACCGGATCCCCGTACCCGTGCTCTCCCCGATCAGGATCAGCGCTTCATTAACTCAGCCCTACTCTACAGTGCGGCTGGCTCGCGGCTAGATCAGTTTGGTAAACAATGGATTTTTCCCTATTTTGAATCGGCCCGGTATGTGCCCTCTGCCGATGGCTACCGTCCTTTACAGGGGAGAGAGCTGGGCCGTTTAGGGGTCATGATCTGTTTAGAAAGTGTGCTGCCCAGACCCAGTTATGCCCTGGTCCAGGCGGGGGCCCAGGTGCTGATCACCATTGCCGATGACAGCTGGTTTGGCAATAGCCACTGGCCGATGCTGCACGGCAATCTCTCGATTTTTCGAGCCATTGAAA
>JAAUUJ010000127.1 GCA_012030715.1 Synechococcaceae cyanobacterium SM2_3_1
CCCGGCCATCGTTCATGAGTACCGTCACCCCAGATTTTGCCTGTGATGGTGCGATCATGATCACCGCCAGCCATCTTCCCTATAACCGGAATGGCCTCAAGTTTTTTACCCCCAAGGGCGGGTTGGAAAAGCAGGATATCAGCCAGATTTTGTCACTGGCCGCAACCGAGAGCTTGGCTGCTGCTGCTACCCCGGGAAGTGCAACTGCTCGTGACTTTATGTCAGTGTATGCCTCGGGGCTGGTTCAGTATGTGCGGCAGGCGGTCAATCATCCGCAGCATTTTGAGCAACCCCTTCAGGGCCTCAAGATCCTGGTAGACGCAGGCAATGGCGCCGGAGGTTTTTATGCTGATCAGGTGCTTCAGCCTCTGGGGGCGGACACGAGCGGCAGTCAATTTCTGGATCCCGACGGAACTTTTCCCAACCACATTCCCAACCCCGAAGATCCTGAGGCGATGACTTCACTGCAGCTGGCGGTACTGGAACAGCAGGCCGATCTGGGTATCATTTTTGATACGGATGTGGATCGCTCGGCAGCTGTGGATCATGACGGCAAGGAGCTAAATCGCAACCGTCTGATTGCGTTGGTGGCGGCGATAATTCTGGTGGAACATCCGGGGTCAACGGTGGTCACGGATTCGATCACCTCCGATGGCCTCACCGAATTCATTGAGCAGGTCCTGGGGGGGGATCCACCATCGCTTTAAGCGGGGATACAAGAATGTGATTAACGAAGCGATCCGCATAGATCAGGAGGGACAGGCATGCTGGCTGGCGATTGAGACCTCCGGTCATGCCGCTCTCAAGGAAAACTACTTCCTAGATGATGGAGCCTTTCTGGTGACCAAGCTTCTGGTGAAGCTGGCCCAGCTCCGGTTGCAGGGGCGATCGCTGGCGGATTTGATTAGCGCCCTCAAGGAACCGACGGAAAGTGCCGAGTTGCGCTTCAAGATTACTGCAGCAGACTTTCAGGCCTACGGTGAGATGGTGATCCAGGCCCTGACAGAATTTGCCTCAACCCAGGCGGGCTGGGAAGTGGTTCCTAAAAACTATGAAGGGGTGCGGATCCGGTGTACGTCGCCTGAGGAAGAGGGCTGGTTCCTGCTGCGGCTATCGCTTCATGATCCTGTGATCCCACTGAACATTGAGGCGAATGTCTCGGATGGAGTGGTTCAGATCGCGACCCGTCTGGCCAGCTTCTTTAAGGCTTTCCCCGAACTAGATCTGACACCGCTAGAGCGCTATAAGTTAGTGCTTCAGTAGCTGCTGAGCATTCAGCAAACTCAATTCCAGATCAGTACTCACTCAGCAGGGCTTCCACAAACTCGTAGCTGGAGAAGGGTCGCAGATCAGCAATGCCTTCACCGGCACCAATAAAGCGAATCGGTAACTCTAGTTGCTGGGTGACTGCCAGCGCGATTCCACCCTTGGCGGTACTGTCCAGTTTGGTGAGCACCACCCCACTCAAACGGGCCACCTCGGCAAATACCTGGGCCTGTCGCAGACCATTCTGTCCCTGGGTGGCATCCAGAACCAGGAGGGCCTCCACTTTGGCATCCGGAACCTTTTTATCAATCACCCGCCGGATCTTGCCCAGTTCATCCATCAGGTTTTTCTTGTTTTGCAAACGGCCTGCGGTATCCACCAACAGCAGGTCCACCTCACGGGACTGCGCCGCGCTGATCGCATCAAACACCACAGCCGCTGGATCCGTATTCTGGCCTGGATTGGCGATCACTTCTACCCCCGCCCGTGATCCCCAGATCTTGAGTTGTTCCACGGCTGCCGCCCGGAAGGTATCCGCAGCAGCGATCAAGCAACGGTAGTCAGACTGCTTGGCTAGGTGCGCAATTTTACCAATGGTGGTGGTTTTCCCGACTCCATTCACCCCCACGATCAGCCAGATATTGAGGATGTCTTTTTCCGGGGCAAAGGTGGCCTGCCCCAGGGAGAGCATCGCCTGCATCTGCTCCTTCAGGTACCGCACGGCCTCCTCTGGGGGAAGCGTTTCTTGACGCATTCGCTGCTGCAAAGCGGCAATCATCTGTTCTGTCGCCTCCGGACCGACATCCGCCTGTAGGAGTACGGTTTCAATTTCATCGACGGCATCCTCATCAATCGGCCCCCGACCCACCAGAGCCTTCAGCTGATTGATCAGACTCAGCCGTGTTTTTCCCAGGCCTCGCCGTAGTTTCTGCAGCCAGGTGATCTCTTCAACGGAAATATCTTCGGGCCGCCGCCCCTGAGCTGCCAGGATCTCTGCCGACCAGCGAAACCCGGCATCAAAGGTCAGATCTGCCTCTGTGGTAGAGGCTGCAGTCGTAGCAGTGGGGGTTGGAGAGGGGTCCTCAACAACTGCTGTTGCCTGCAGAGCTTCCAATCGCTGGGCCGCCTGTGGGGCTGTGTCAAAAAAAGCCTGAGGTTTGTCTGCGGGCGCTTGAGGAGGCGTATCTACAGGGGGAGAGGCTTGGATTTCGGATGGGGCCTCCGCCTGGACTTCCTCTAGGGAAGCCTCCGATCCTGAGGGACTGGGTGTTGACTCTGCCTCTACCTCTGAACCCTCCCGACGGGCTTTGATGTTGGCATAGGCCGCCTTGGCAAAGGCCAGATAATCGATCTCCTCTGACTGAGGTTGGGGGGATTGGGCCGCCGCTGTAGAACTTTCTGCCTCCGGTGTTGGGGAGGGGGCTGGTTCCTCCGCTTGGGTGTGGCGACGACGAAACCAATCAAAGGGCATAGTTGATGTCTCAGGCATAACCATTGTTGATCCCAGTGTAGTGGATGGCCGCGATTCACCAGGGGGCTGCCTGGCCTTCGGAGGGGATCGGCTATCATGTCCACACGATCCGTGAGTATGCTCCATGTCAGATAACGGCCAGGAATACAGTTCCCCATCCCCACCCCCATCCATTTCGGAAGCAGAAACACCGATAGAGCCGGATCGGGCTTCCACGTCTCCTGACTCCGACTCTGATCCCTGGCAGGCCTGGCAACAACAACTGCAAACCTGGCAGCAGAGTTTCGCAGAGCTTCCCCAACATTCCGACGCCTGGGTGCAAAGTCTCCTGGCAGCAGCCCAACTGCAGTGGGGGGGCATTGTCCGAGAAAGTCGGGAGCAGCTGCTTCTCTCTCTGGCAACTGTACGGCTGGAAGGATCGCTGCAGGGACTAGAGCATACAGTTGCTGATCTCATGAACCGCCTCACCCCCCCCCAGGCCCGTGTTCTGATCAGTGCTCTGCCCACAGCCGCAGATCGGGCCATGGTGGCCAGTCTCTTTTATCATGCAGCCAGCACTGCTGAGCAGGAAGCGTTTAGCCTGACCTGCGCCAAAGCCTATGGCACGAGTGGGTTGCCTCTGGTTCTTGATGCTGAGGATCAGATCCAACCTCAGGCTTCAGCTGCCCTGATCACCGCTCTGGTGGCGATTGAAGTGGCGACGGGCACCTCGGCAGTTATTCTGCAGTTGTTGGGCACTCGCGAGTTAAAAAAGCTGTTCAAGGCCGATGCCCTGCTACGGCGCGAAGCCATCTTGAAAGGTGCCACTCTTGCGCCAGACGATGAAGATTGGCAGCCCTTCCGTAACCTCCTTAGTCAACGTCCAGAGCAAGCCAATGATCTCTGGTTGCAGATCACCGATTGGGGAATTCAGGCGGCTCAGCTTGCGGAATTTATCGGCCAACGCATGGGAGAACTGGTGCGCAGCGATTGGGTGCGACTGGCAATACCTCTACCACTGGTGTTGGAGGCGATTCAGTTGCTGACCAGTGACATGGTACTGGGGGTCAGTCATGCGGTGGAGTCTTCACTGGATGCCAACAGCGCGGCCAGGCGGATCGAACTGCTGTTGCTCAATCTACCCCAGGCTCAGCGGATTCCTGTCGCTCCCCAGATTCAGTCAGCCCTCCCCCAGGTGTTACAGGTGGTTGATAACAACCTGAAGCCCCTGCTGGCCAAACAGCTCTATGCGGCTGTGGAGGGATTTGATCCCCAGCTGCGCAATGCCATGCTCAATCAATGGGGACGGCAGATCAATCTCTGGAGTCCGTGGCAGTTTTTTCAGGGGTGGGGTAGCCGCGAATGGATCCTGAGAATGCAACAAACCATGGATCAGCTCTGGCAGGATTATCCCGGATTAACCTCTGTGCAGATCTATTCTCGGGGGCTGGAGTCGGCCAAGGCTTACAACCGCACCATGGAGCAGGCCGAGTCTTTGCGACAGACCATCCAGGAATTGGATCCCAGCTTTGATCTGCAGGGGACTCTGGGTTGAAATTAGCAGCCCTTAGGATCCCGGCAGCGGTTGCGTGTGAAATTCACGGATCAAATACCTGATCGTTGTCAACGGCAGAAGTTT
Source organism: Synechococcaceae cyanobacterium SM2_3_1 (assembly GCA_012030715.1). Lineage (GTDB taxonomy): Bacteria > Cyanobacteriota > Cyanobacteriia > Thermostichales > Thermostichaceae > JAAUUJ01. The sequence goes on from JAAUUJ010000127.1 coordinate 4,356, forward strand.
GCGGGAATAGAGGGCGGTGGCGGTATCTTGCAGCGATCCTCGAGGTAACGTGGCCAGCACCTGTCCAGACAGCAAACCGGAGGCCCCGACAAAAAAAAGAAAATCTCCCTTGTCCCGCACCAGTTCACGGTGATTACGGCTGGCAAAAAAATGTAGAGATTGGGAGCTGATGCCATATTTGTCGAGGATCTGTCCAACTCCAACATCCTGTTTCTCAGTCATTTGCAAAATATGTCGTGCCTGACTTTTCGTAAGCAGACCTCCTTTAATCAGTTCGCCAAGTAGGAATTGATTCTTTTGAGCCAGTTTTGATGGAATTGACGCAGACTTGCATGGCTGTGATTGACCTCTCTGGTGCAGGCTTAGTTGTAAAGAGTTAATCGTCTGGGCCTGAGCTTCAATGGTCTGTCGTGCCTGGTGCAGCTTATCTAGGGTTTCCTGCCGATAGGGGTATTTGCGCTGACAGATGGTTTTCCAACTATTGGTAGACTGGAGGGCATGTAACTCGGCTTGCTCCGTCAAGTAAATATCCAGAATTTCTGGATCGATCCAGTTTTTGTGCACCAGCAGTTGCCCCAATTTGAGGGGTTGGTGTTGCTGAGCTCGAATGGCCCACACCAGTTGATCCAGGCGGATCAGGTCGTAAAGGAGAAGCACCTGGCCCAGGGGAATAAAGGTGGTGGGCAGTACCTCAAAGATCTGATCCATGGTGGCCCAGCCCTGGAGCATGCAGAACTCTTCGGGCCGAACATGGGATTCACCTTGCTGAAAAAGAGAAAGATTGTATTGCTGAGAAGTGATCAGCTGATGCTTCACCAGTGTCTCCGCAATATTGTTGGGCAGATCCAGGCTTAACATAGGCTGATGGCGACGGTTGACATCATTCTATGCATTTTTGGGAAAACTCGAAGGCCCCAGGAATTAAGGATGTTGACTTTGTCTCCTCACTCCTGTTCAAATGGCTGCCCTAAACCTGTAGGGGCACGGGAGCGCAGCCAGTGCTGACTCATTCTCTGGAAAGGGGCTGGTAACCGTTGAAGCAGGGTCTCCACGGCGGGATTGGCTGTCACTGCTAGCACCAGGATCATGAGGACGAAGGGAGCCACACTGAACACCTGGGTGGGAATTCCAGGGATGGATCCCTGAGCCAGACTGGCCAGCGACTGCAGAATGCCAAAGAGATAAGCCCCCAGAGCAACACGCAGTGGATGCCAGCCCCCAAAAATAACAATGGCCAGCGCAATCCAACCGTAGCCAGCCGTGTGACGGTGACTCCAGCCCGCTTTGAAATCCAAAGAAAAGGCCGCCCCCGCGATCCCGATGAGGAATCCACCCAACAGGGTATAGAGGTATCGCAACCTGGTTACCGCAATCCCGCGAGCGAAGGCAGCAGCAGGACGCTCCCCCAGTGCCCGTAACTCCAGTCCTGGGCGTGTGTGGTAGAGGAACCAGTAACTGCCCACCACCAAGACATAACTGAGATAAACCAGCCCATCGCTTTGAAAGAAGAGGGGACCGAGCACTGGAATCGAAGCCAATCCTGGTACTGGCAGTCTGGGGACCGTTGGCCCGGGAATACGCACAAAAGGGGTTCCTAAAAATGAAGACAGATCGCTGCAGAGGAGGGTAAGAACAAAGCCGAGGGCAATTTGAGATTGCTTCAGGGAAATTGAGCCCACCGCCATGAGCAGCGCAATCCCAGCCCCCACCCCGCCAGCCCCCACAAAGCCCAGGATCAGGTTGCCACTGGTGTTCGCCAGAGCAAAGCCCGTCATGGCCGCCAGCAACATCGTCCCCTCTGCAGAAAGGTTGATGACGCCACTGCGCTCCGTCAGGGTTTCGCCGATGCAGGCAAAGATGAGAGGAGTCGAGGTGGCGATCGCAGTGGCCAGCACAGCGATGAGCTCAGGGATCTGCATGACCTTACCCGCTACGTTGAAAGATGACCGAAAAATTATTGGCAGGCATGGATTCTACCGCCAGGAGCTGTAATTTCTCTTGGGCTGCTGCTGCAGTCACCTCCTCCAGAGGTCTCACTCCCCAGGCGGGATCCTGCAGGCGCAGATGCTGATCAAACTCAGCGTTGCTAGGAGCCGTATGGCTACCTTCTCGTTGAAAAGGGCCGTATAGGTAGAGTACTCCTCCTTTCGGCAGCAGGCGTCCAGCCCCCCCCATTAAGGCCAGACAGGCAGACCAGGGGGCAATGTGGATCATGTTGATGTTGACCAAGGCAGTGATCGGAGGCTGGGGGGGAGAGTCCTCCAGGGGCCAGGGTGAATCCTGCACGTTCAGCAGCAGAGGTGGCTTGAGATTGGTTGCAGGACAGTGTTCGGTCCAGGCACGAATACTATCGCAGAGCAGGGGATCCGCTTCCGTCGGCTGCCATACTCGGGAAGCCAGGTGGGGGGCAAAGTAAACCGCATGCTCACCGGTCCCACTGGCCACCTCCAGAACGGTTCCCTCGGGGGGGAGATATCGCTGCAGGCAGGCCAGGATCGGGTCACGATTTCGCTGGGTGGCAGGCGCAAAACGGCGTTGTTCTTCCGGAGAAGGGAGCACTGGGTCGATAGCCTTCTAAACATCAGGGGAGACAGGACGGATCCTCTATCTGTGATACCCTACTCTCAACCGTCTCAACAGGGTTGGACCTGATGGAAATGGTTGATTCTACCCATCTGCTGGTCGAGGAAGAACCGCTCCCCTGGCCATTTTTAAGGCCCGAACATTTACCGAACCTGGAAGCAGCATCTTTTGTGGCGGCCAATGCAACTGTGGTGGGTTGGGTGGAGCTTTATCCGGCTGTCAGTATCTGGTATGGGGCAGTGGTGCGGGGGGATGTAGAGCGGATCGTGATCGGGACTCGCACCAATATTCAAGATGGAGCGATTCTGCACGGAGATCCTGGGACCCCGACATTCCTGGCAGAAAATATCACGGTTGGACACCGGGCTGTGATCCACAGTGCTCAGATCGAGGCAGGCTGCATGATTGGGATCGGCAGTGTCATCTTGAATGGCGTCACGATTGGGGCGGGAAGCATGATTGGAGCTGGAGCAGTGGTGACCAAAAGTGTGCCCCCTCGCTCAGTGGTCATGGGGGTGCCCGCTCAGTGGTGAGGGGGGTTTCAGACCAGGAGGCGGCGGATCTGGTGGCCCATGCTTACCGCTATGAATTCCTGGCCCGTCAGCATGCCCTCCAGTGCTAATCAGGCCATGGGACTACCCTTGTCTGGGACGATCCGCTCATGACCTATTGCTTGGGGATCCTGACCTGTCATGGCCTGGTGATGGCCGCCGACTCCCGCACCAATGCTGGGGTGGACTACATCTCGACCTATCGCAAGCTCTTTGATTTTTCGGTGCCCGGAGAACGGGTACTGCTGCTGGCCACGTCTGGCAATCTTTCGGTCACCCAGGCGGTGATCACAGGCATGGAGCGGGATATTGAACTGGCGCTGGAACCCAATCTGCACACCCTGTCAGATCTCTACGCTATTTCCCGTTACGTCGGGAGTAAGACCCGGCGGATCCAGGAACAGGATCGCCCCTGGCTGGAGAAGGATGGCATTGACTTCAGCTGCAGTCTGTTGCTGGGGGGGCAAATCCAGAACCAACACCCTGGCCTTTTCCTGATCTATAGCCAGGGCAACTGTATTCATGCCACCGCCGAAACCCCCTTTCTCCAGATCGGGGAAACCAAGTATGGCAAACCGATTCTGGATCGCACCCTCACCTACACCAGCTCTCTGGACCAGGCCGCCAAGTGTGCCCTGCTTTCCCTGGACTCCACCATGAAGTCCAACATCTCGGTGGGGCCGCCTCTCGATCTGGTGATGTACGTGGCCGGATCCCTGAAGATTCAGCATCGTCTGCGCCTCCATACCAGAAACCCCTACCTGGTGAAGATCCGGCAGGGGTGGGAGCAGTCATTACGGCAGGCTTTTCAGGACATGCCCGATATTGAGTGGGGCTTGCAGCCAAACTCTGGCGAAGATGCAGCGGATCTGAGTTGATCTCTAGAACCGGGTGAGCAGATAGATCAAGGTGAACACCACGATCCAGACGATATCGACAAAGTGCCAGTAGATCTCCGCCACTTCCACGCCAGCATGATTGCTGCTGTAGTGATCGGGATTGCGAGCTTGCCAGAGAACAAACAGGATCAGCAGCACCCCAATCAGCACATGGGCCCCGTGAAAGCCGGTCATGACGTAGAAGCAATTGGCAAAGATGTTGGTGGTGAGGCCGTATCCCAGGGTGAGATACTCATACACCTGTCCCCCCAGAAAGACGGCTCCCATCAGGGCCGTTACTCCAAACCAGAGGCGCAATCCTGCCAGATCATGAGTCTTGATCGCCTGGGTGCCCTTGTTGATCACCAGACTGCTGGAGAGCAGGATCACCGTGTTCACCGCCGGGATCAGCAGTTCTACCTCCGTCCCTTCGGGAGGCCAGACGGCATAGGAGTTCATAAACACGAGGTAGACCGCAAAAAAGCCCCCAAACATCAGGAACTCTGAACTCAGGAAGGTGAGTAATCCCCAGACTCGCAGATCGGGATGGGCATGATCATCGTGCTCCGCACCTGCTTCGACGGCAACTGCTGATTCAGCTGGATCAATGGATGTTTGCATAACAATACCTGAGAAATCGGGAAAACAATGGGAGAGGGTGAGGCGGCAGAGGCTTGATTAGTGGGGGACTGGCTCTGCTAGAGGACTCTCCAGGCCACGACCATAGTCGTAGGGACCATGGGCCACCACAGGTAACCGTTCCCAATTCTCAATCGCAGGAGGAGAGGCAGTGGTCCACTCCAGGCTAAGGGAATTCCAGGGGTTATCTCCGGCTTTAGGCCCCTTCATCCAGCTATAGATGGCATTGATCAGAAAGGGAATCATGGCAACCCCCAGAAGGATGGAGCCATAGGTGGCCAGGTGGTTCAGGGATTCAAACTGATGATCGTACATGGCCACCCGCCGAGGCATGCCTTTCATCCCCATTTCATGCATGGGCAGGAAGGTGAGATGGGTGCCGATAAAGGTCATGGCAAAGTGAACACGGCCCCAGGTTTCATCCATCAGGCGTCCGGTCATCTTGGGAAACCAGTGGTAAATCCCAGCAAAGATGCCAAAGACCGATCCCCCAAAGAGAACGTAATGGAAGTGGCCCACCACGTAATAGGTGTCGTGCACATGGATATCGAAGGGGGCTGTGCCCAGGGTGACCCCACTGATTCCTCCCACCACAAACATAGAGAGGAGACCAATGGCAAACAGCATGGCGGTGGTCAGGCGCAGCTTCCCTCCCCAGAGGGTGGCCACCCAGCTAAAGATCTTGATCCCCGGTGGGAACCGCCACAATCAGAGTGGAAATGGTGAAAAAGATGCGCATCCAGGCCGGGGTGCCGCTGGTGAACATGTGGTGCACCCAGACAAATAGACCCACAAAGCAGATGGCCAGACTGGAGTAGGCAATGGCTTTATAGCCGAAGATAGGCTTGCGAGCATAGACAGGAATCACCTCTGACATGATCCCAAAAATGGGCAGGATCATCAGATAGACCGCCGGGTGAGAGTAGAACCAGAAGAGGTGCTGGTAGATCACCACATTGCCGCCAGCATCTGGACGGAAAAAGGAGGTGCCAAAGTTGATGTCAAACACCAGCAGAATCAAGCCCGCTGCCAGCACAGGCGTGGAGAAGAGAGCCAGCAGGGAGGTGGCCAGCATCGCCCAAACAAACAGAGGCAGCTGATCCCACTTCATACTGGGGACCTTCATGTTGACGATTGTGACCACAAAATTAACCGCCCCCAGGATCGAAGAAGTTCCCACCAGCACAATGCTGAGGGCCCAGAGGGTTTGGGCGGTATTGGCAGTGATCAAACTCAGGGGAGGATACGACGTCCAGCCCGCCTGTGCTCCCCCAAAAAAGAAACTGCCCAGCAGGATCGCACCCGCCGGAGGGTTCATCCAGAAGGCAAGCGCATTCAGGCGGGGAAAGGCCATATCTCTGGCCCCGATCATGAGCGGGATCAGATAGTTGCCAAAGCCACCGATGGCCGCTGGCACAATCCAGAGAAAGATCATCAGGGTGCCGTGGTTGGTGAGCAGGGCATTGTAGAGGTTGGGATCGATGAGATCAGAATCCCCGGTGTACAGCTCCGCCCGCATCACCTCTGCCATCAATCCGGCAATCAGGAAGAAGATGAAAGATAACACCAGGTATTGGATGCCAATCACCTTGTGATCGGTGTTGAAGGTGAAGTAGTCGTACCACTTCCAGGCCTGGGGGTGATCTTTGCCCCCGGCAAAGGCCTCGTCAATCGGTATCTGTGCTTGTGCCATAGGTCTCTCAGATAGTCAATGCAAAAAATGGTTATCAAAACCAAGCCTGGAGCTTAACTCTGGGTCGGCAGGTGATCCGTCATCCCCATGTGATACAGGTGATCTTGGGCAAAACCGGAGGGCAGAGGATCAGAGAGAGCCACAGTGGGGGCTTCACGCTGGGCAATCACATTCTCGGACATCCACTCCGAAAACTCCTCTGGATCATGGACCACTACGGTGGTTCGCATGCCGCCGTGATAGGCCCCGCACAACTCTGCACAGATCACCGGATATTCGCCGATCTGGGTGGGGCGAAACCGGAGTTGGGTGTGCTGTCCGGGAATCGCATCCTGCTTTAAGCGGAATTGTGGCACCCAGAAGGAATGAATCACATCATCAGCCGACAGGTTGAGCAGAACATCACGTCCCACCGGAAGATGTAATTCTCCGGCCAGGACTCCGGTTGCCGGATAGGTAAACAGCCAGGCGTACTGAATCCCCTTGACATCCACCACCAGATCTGGAGTGACCTCCTCCTGTCCACGCACAGGCACACCAATGCCATAGGTGGGCAGATCCGGACGCGGTTCTCCCATTTCGCCGTCAACAACCAGCTGGACCTGAGGTGTGGGCCGACTGGCCAGCATCCCCTGATGATGCTCTGCTCCAAACCCCCCATCCGCTGGTAGACATCCACGCTGTACACCCCAGGCCAATCACAATCACGGCAGGGATCAAGGTCCAGAAGACCTCCAGAGGGACATTCCCTTCAATCGGCTCCGCATCTCCTTCTTCGCCTGCCTTGCGGCGGAACCAGATCACAGAGATCAAGATGGCCCCCTCTACCACCAGAAAGAGAGCTGTAGCAATGGTCATCATCGTGTTAAAAAATTTATCCACATAGGCGGCCTGCTCAGAGGCTGGCGTTGGCATCAGGCCATGGTGCTGGCCGACCCAGTAGCTGATGATGGCGACAAGGAGGCCTGTTACCAGGGTGATCAGGGATGTCGGTATCTGTTTCATTTTATGAAGATCTCTGCAAGCAATCGCATCTACTGCACCTTAGTGTCTGAGGGCACCATTCACCATTGAGAATGATCTGGCTCCCCTGACTGGCGCATCAAGGCAGCACAATCCTAGCCTCTTGACAACAGCCCACAAACAGATCATTCCAAGACTCTTAAGCTTTGCCATGACCGCCACCCTCAGCTCCTTCAGGCCAATACAACCCTATGCTGCGGCCCAATTGCTTCTTCTCCTCTTAAGACTTGTTCATGATTCGAAGAAATCATTAAAATGCCTTCATGTTTACTAGGCCTGCACTTAGCATCGATGAATAGAGATCTGCCTACAGCCTCCTGGTGGGCCATCAATGTGCTGATTGAGAATCTTCATGATTAATTCTTCTTTTGATGTTGACTTTGCTGCGGGATCGGCTTCTGTGGAGTCGGCTCCTGTTCAGTTCAGCGCCGGATCGCCATGTTCGTCTTCAC
>JAAUUJ010000128.1 GCA_012030715.1 Synechococcaceae cyanobacterium SM2_3_1
GGGTAGTGATGGCAGCTGAATAGATGCGTCTCCACTTGCAGTAGATGACTGAGGAACTTTTCGATGTCCTGAGTCTGGAGCCAGGGGGAGCCCAGATCTGCCTCGAAATGCACCCCTGTGCTCAGTTCCCCATCCACGAGATATTCGCTCTGCAGTCGGGAATGCAGCTCCAGTCGGATCTCAGCACTCGCAGGGGGCAGTAAATAAGGGGCCAGGTGCTGGTAGGTGCCTGCCTCGTTGCGACTCTCCAGCAGCTGATCATTAATGTCCAGATGGCATTGCTGCCAGAGCTCATTATCCCTGAAGGTTTTCAGCTGTTGTCGTTTTAGGTGTGTATGGCCGGACAGGTATTCGGATCGCTGCAGCCAACGGCCCTGGGCGGGGTCATGGAGGATCAGCTGTTCCTGGCGACAAAGTTGATCTAAGACCTGAGTTTCATCTTGTTCGAGGACTTGGCAGATCAGGTTGATGTCTACTGCACCTTTCATATTTAGGCTGTAGGCCAAGGCATCAGCGGGACTCTGGATGTCGGGGTCTAGTTTTTGCTGACCATAGGAGATCCGTTTGTTCAAGATGGGTTGGCGCAAATACCGGATTACCCCACTCTCATCCTGTTCTTTGGCTTCCAGGGCATACAGCATTGTGTTTAGCTCTGGATCCTGGCCCAGGAGAGTGGTATTGCGTTTGCTGCTGTCGAGGAGGTTGCCGTATTGCCGCACATATTGCTCATACAGCAGTTTCAGCTGACGCCGTTCCCCTTCGATCTGCGTCTCTTCCCAGTCCTCCACTTCTGCTGTGATCAGGCGTTCCAATTGCTGATGTAGGTTCAGCGCAGCTCGGATCCGTTCACTGTGTTCCGTGATTAGCACCAGGCCCTGATCCGGTTGATATTGATAGATCTGTCCCTGTATCTCCAGATAGCGGAAGGCAGGGATGGAGTTGATTAGCTCCTGGGATAGGAGTAGCCTGCGCAGTGCTGTTGGGTTGTGGACTGGTTGATAGATGTTTTCCGGAGTACGTTCCAAAATACAGCTGTGCAGATCCCGTTCATCCCCAGCAACCCCCATGCCGTTCTGTCGTCCATACAGAGTATTTTCCTCAGGGATCCCCAGGATATGACTGCAGTGGTCCGCGAAATACTGGTTTAGGCGGAAAAACTTCGGTACCCCCTTCCCGTAGACAGTATGAGTGCCGTCCTCTAGCCATTGGGGTACATCGATATTGATCATCCACTGGGCTTGGGCACGATGTCCCCTTTGCTGTTTCTTGCTGTCCTTGAGGCGGGGGATCTCGGTTTTGCGGAAGAGGAGCAGATCTGTGGTCACTTCTGTGTTTTGTTTTTTGAAAGCAGTTTTCGGTAGGCGAAAGGCACAGATCAATTCCGCTCCCCGTTTCCAAAAGGCTTCGCGGAACTCTGGGTGATTGTCCAGGGTGCTGGTGCTGGTGATCGCCAGGATCAGCCCCCCCAGACGTAGCAGGTCAAGTGATTTCAGGAAAAAGTAATTATGAAGGTTTGGTTTGACGTCGGCATAGACCGGATCAAAGGGTTTCTGGGCTCCGAAGGGGAAGTTGGAGATTACCAGGTCTAGATGATCCTTGGGGAGAGTCAGTTCTTCAAATGGCGAGGTGTAGATCCCTGCGGCATTCGGGACCAGATGGCGGGCAATCCGTATTGTTAGCGGATCAATGTCGTTCAGGATCCACTCCGACTGCTGCTTCAGGTCCTCGGGTTGATGGTAGGGAAAAAGGCCGATGTTAGAGGCAGGTTCCAGGATCCGGCCCCCACGAAAACCGCATTTCTGCAGCATGTCCCACATGATCTTGATAATGCTTGGATCCGTCTGGAAGGCATTGTCTGTATTCAGATCACGCGATCCCCCTAGCTCTTCCACCCGATCTCGATAGTCTTCAGTCAGATCTCGGGCAATAGTTCCGTGTCCGCAGTATGAGGCTAGAATTTCTTGCTCAGAGGGGTTCGCTGATCTTCCCTCCCTTTCCAGTTTCTCCAGGAGATCTAGGATTTGGTTGTTAGTGATTAGTTGCGCCTTGCTCATTTCTTTGCCTAATCGGAACAAAAAAAGACCCCCTTTCGGAGGCCTTTTGCAAATGATTTATGTGGACTCTCAGGATATAGATCTTTAGCAGGATTCTAAGATAGTTCTTCCTTAATCTATGTTGTCATCGATTGATTAATGTTTACAATTGTCTCTATATGGTTGCTAGAATAAACCTGTTGATAAGATTCTGGTTAATGTAGAAACCTTATTGATATCCTTGGTATTCAAGAAGTGAATTATTGAGTGATAATTGAACAAGTAATGTATGTGTCATTCTACTTTCTTCCGAATCTAACTTTTTATAGCTGTTTTCATATAAGACTGGATGGTAGTGCGTCAAGATCCTGTGGGTTTGATAGAGTAGAAGCTCCTTCATTATGTTGGTCAACCTATGGAATGCCGACAGTGTGGTCATCCTAAGACCCATAAACATGGCAAGATAGTGGCCACCTGATCCGGCTGTACTTCTAGATAATGTTGTAAAGTCCCCAGGGATCGATGGCCACAGATCTCCTGGATTGTCCGCAGAGGCACCCCCTTATTACTGAGCATGGTCAGGGCTGTTCTCCGAAAGGAATGCGTACTTACCCCGATCAGCCTACATCGCTCACAAGCCTGTTGTAAAATCAGATCCGCCCCAGCTCTAGTTAACTGCCCTTTGCCATGTTTTCTAGGAAATACATAACCATCTACAGCCTCCAAATAAGGCTTTAGCAACCATAGGAGCTCCGGGGTGATCGGAGTGGTGCGAGTGGCCACCTTCCCTTGTTCACTCCCTTTCGAAAAGTCACAACAAAAAAAGCCTCTCTAGAGAGGCTTTTCTGCTAACGATTGATTTTTACTAGATTATACTGAGGTCAAATTCCCCTGTTGCTCGACCCGTTGCACTGCTGACACGAATCCTGTATGTCTCATTTTCTCTTGCGAGAAACACAAGACGGGAATTGTTGATGTTTCCTAAAAAAGGTCTGCTTGTTCTGATGATTTGATTATTAGCATTAAGCACTTCGATTCTACTTTCAAACGTTGAACGTGTGACTGCTACTCCGACATACCTAAACCGAGAGAATGTTTCAGGATTTTCCTCCAATGTAAAATCATACTCTTTGAATAGTTCTTGTCCTGTGAGTTGGTCAGTGATTGTGACTGCTAAAGGAAGATCCGGGCGAGGATCTGGGACAACTCGACTTGCTAGTTGACTGTTTATCCAGTTAGTGAAAAAACTAATTTCTGTGTGTACTGTGGGCCTGTTGCAGGAAGTTCCGCGACTCCAGCTAACAATTCCTGCTGTTTTGGTTTCGCCTTGGATACTTGTGAGTAGAGGGCCACCGCTATCACCAAAACAGGTGGTTGTGTCAGGATTAAATGTACAAATCTGATTGTTTGTTGTGAACTCTACTCCTAGTAGATTAATACATTCTTGATCATTAAGGATGGTCACTGTTCCCTGGTTCAGCTGATCTAGGCTTACTTGAACGCTTGGTTGTACCTGAGTGTCTCCCCAGCCAACAATTGTTGCTGATTGATTGCTTAGATCTGTTTGATCATCATTCCACGGTAATGTTGTGCGTTCAATAGATCGCTCTAATTGGATCAGAGCAATATCACCTCCAATATTGACTCTTTCTCTAGACCATTCTGGAAAAACTCTAAACTCTTTTGTTTTCACAATTTGGCCAGAGAGAACCCCTTCGCTTGTATCTGTTTGACCAAAAATGGCTATGCCGTTTCTTGGGTCACGACCTTCTACGCAATGTGCCGCTGTTAGAATGATGTCACTCTCGATCAAAGTTCCGCTACAGATGTTGCCATCAATATTTAATCTTGCTAGCCAAGGAAAGCTGCTAATGTTTGCAGGTCTTCCTCCAATGATCAGGTTTGTTTCTGGATTTAGGACTGTAGTTTCTGGGCTTGTACCACAACTGCAAAGTAATCCTAAAGACAAAATTGTTGATCCGACCTTGTGAATTTGTTTCATTGTCTTTTTTGCGAACATCACTGATTGTACTCCAATAAAAAAAAGATGCAATACTGCATCTCTCTTTTATACCAATTCTCACAAATAAGGCTACAGATGCTATAATGCTAGAAAAACTAGGCTTGGAGGTTAATTTCTTATGGCTGGTTTCTGCAAGATTGATATTCAAGAGAGCGATGAACAGCTCAAAGTTTCCATTAATTCCACTTCCTAAAGAGGAAGCGAGCCCCCGATTATAGCCCGCTTGCAGAGCGGAATCCAGGCCCCCAGATCGACAGTCTCCCAGGTAACAGGCCAATAGCGACAAGAATGACACCTCAGGATCGGCTGAAACCCTTACCCAGAGAGGGATCGACCGATTCAACGAAAGAATCAGCCTTACAGCGATTGGATGAGTCTGTCGATCTCTCAGATCAATGGAGTGCATCATAGGGATCTGATCTCCGCTTCTTGGGTCGGAAGGGAGCCTCTTGGGGCTCAGGCTCAGTCTTAAACCATTGGTAGCAGATAAGCTGTACATCTTCTGGTGTGAAGAAAGTGGGCTGGCGATCCGTCGGTAGTTCTTGATAAAGACCTTCATCAATAAATAACTCATCAAGAGAATAAATCAGATCAGTTATATTTCTATCTTTCTGATAGATCTTCCAGAAAGCTTTGCAATCCTTTTCATATATACGAATACTTCTAATTCCCTCAATTAATCCAATGACCCGTTGACGAGCCTCCTCTGCTATGGAATCTAGACTGTCTTCCTTAATTGTATCTGTCAAAGTAAGATAGATCCTGCGTAGCCATTGTGGCAATGTCGGTCTCAGCAGTGAACTGCTCTGTTGTTGGTTGAGTAAAGAAAGAAGGTTATCAGTTGCAGGTTGTAAGACTCGAAAGATTTCAGAATCAAAGGGGGCTGCTGGGAGATCATCAGGATTAGGAAAATCTCCTGGTTGACAGTACAACAACTTAAAAACTGATCCCCAGTCACTTTGAATCTTATCAGTATTCATGCATAGCTCATCTGAATCTGTCTGGCGAGGATAAAAGTGCCATAGGTGTCGGTCTTGCACCTGAAACGCTAAGAATAGCCCTGACTGAGGAGCATTATACCGAATGCTATGAATACCAATAGGGATCTCCTCAATCGCCTGCATCCCAGACTGCTGAATAAACTCTAGTAAAGGAAATCTCATTTCGTCTATTGAAATCAGGTCAACAGCACTCTCTAACGCTTGGAGAACTTGCTCCTGTGCTGATGGAGACTGTGCTTCCTTCAGCTGTCGGATCTCCTCGATAGATCGGTCTGAAATCACTTCTCCCAACACACTGGCATCCAAACCAACTTGCTGATCGATGACGGCAATCCGTTGTTGTAAACGTTCCACAAGTCCTAACAACTGCTCCAGTCCCTGTTCTGGAAAACCATTGATAATCAATAATTCCTCAAATGGAGAGCCCAAACGATCAATGCGCCCCGCTCGCTGGATCATGCGTACTGGATTCCAATGGAGGTCGTAATTGATTAAAACGCCTGCTTCCTGCAGGTTTTGACCTTCTGAGAGAACATCAGTACATATGAGTAGATCAATCTCTTCGGCAGGATCACATCCTGCTTCTTGGTCAGATAGCCTATTAACCTGGGGAGCAAACCTGCGGACTAGAACCTCACGTCGAGCTGCTGAGGTTTTCCCCGTAATAAGTTCGATTCTGAGTGGTGCAGGAGAATCAGATCCTCGTCTTTTCTCTCCCATTTTCTCTAGCCATAGATGATCTTTTAAGAGCTCTTGATACAAGTACTCTGCAGTATCCTTAAAGTAGCTGAATATGATGGCCTTGTTCTGCTCCAGAGTAAGCATCATCTGCTTAAAAGCCACCAGCTTCAGATCAAAATCTTCATCGTTATCCACTCCTGACTGGAGTTGCTTCAGACTAGTGAGAATTTGATTCAGAGCTCGTTGATCCGACTCAATAGCCTCTGTAAGCCCTTCCAGTTCGTAGTCCTCAAGCTGAACTTGCGGTAGAGAGCCTAAAACCTCCTCCACTGAACCCTCCTGATCCTCCGACTCAATTGCGATCATGCGACGGAAACTGGATCCGTCTAGCAAACGTCCCTCGCGTAATAGATCTAGGAATTGAGCCTGGAACATGGCCTGCCACCGAATACTCGTCTCGAATGCTTTGATGGAACTTTCTAAGCGCTTGAGGTAAAGCGTTTTCATTAAGTTAGTCAGCGCCTCACTCCGCAGAACCTGCTGCTTGGTGTCTGAGTTTTGCTTTCTTAGAAAGCGTCTCAGATTATAGGGAGCCAGAAACAGGTCCTCAATATGAGTGACCCAACGGGCATAAAGACCTTGAAAACTGGCTTCGAAATTATAAGTAAACTGATCCAAGCTGCGACGGGGAAATCTAATTTCCTGGCCCCCAATCATGATCTTTTCTCCCGCCTGCTGGCGCTTCAAGACATCAAGTCGAGACCGACGTACCATCGTCTGGAATAGGAGCTCTGTGATCTGTTCTTGTCCCTTCTTCAGTTCTTTAAACAGAGTCTTCAGATTAGAGATTCCCCAACTGCTGTAGTAGCGATCATCATTGCGGGTGAGCAACAGGACCTGGTGGTAGAGATCAAAGACCGTATTGTTAATGGGTGTGGCCGTGAGGAGAACCACCCATTTCCGCCGACGACCACTGCAGATCAGCCGTTGCAGATTGGCATATCGGCTAGTGTTGGCATTCCGAAAGTTGTGAGACTCATCCACCACAACGATGTCGCAATGGCTATAGCGTCGGCTAGTGAAGTCTGGTCGGCCCATTTCTTCCTGTGAGAGGAGATCTGCCATCAAACCAAACTCCCTTAGTTTAGGCTCCCACACCAGATTGCGAACCTGAGCTGGACTGACCACCACAGCCCGTGGTACGTAACCTGGTTGTTTGTTCTGGGTCAGGACATGATCGATCAACCGCAAGCCAATATAGGTTTTCCCCAGACCGACAGCATCAGCCACGATGACCCCGCGATGTCGTTCCAGCAGCTGCAGCGCCCGTTCAAATCCCTCCTGTTGAAAGTTTGCTAATTCCAGGGTCGAGGCTTGTCCCAGAACGGGATCCTCCTTCGGTTGGAAAAGGGTATAGAGAGCACGCATCAAAATTTGGTGCGGTGTGTAGGGCCTGCTTCCAAACTTGGAGCGATCCAACTCGGCAATCAACTTCGCTTTGTAGTCTAGATCGACACTGGAATGATTCCAGAAACGGGTGAACCAGCTTTGTCGTAGATCTTGGGAGGCTTGACTGTCAGCCAGCACGATATTCAGCTCAGTGTTGCCCTCTAAACCAGGAACGGTGAAGTTACTGGAGCCAACAATACTATAGTCAGAAAAGAGATAGGCCTTGGCATGAAGAAAGGGAGTCCGTCCCCCAACAGCTCCATAGAGACGAACTTCCACATGCTCTCGTTTGAGGAACGTAATCAGCCGATCAATGCACTGTTTGTAGTTCAATCTGAAAACCTGGGACTCAAGTTGTCCCTGGAGTTCTCGTCGTAGATAATCCTGCAAGTCAACGCGATCGGGCTCCGCTGGTTTGATGGTAGGATCTCGACCAATCAGAACTCGCAAATGGGTTAACTTGTCGAATGCTCTCTCCAGCCTGATCCATGCCTCGATGCGAAAAAAGCCAGTGGCAATATCTAGCTCCGTCTGCTTCTCTAAAAAGATCAGTCTCTGGATCACATTGGCAAGTTTATTTTTTTCGTTATCAATATAAGTAGGCAATGTCATCTGTTCCTCCTGGCAGGATGAACTTGATGAATCAGAGTCGAGAAAGCCTTGTTCTCGATCTGTCTGACCCGCTCCCGAGACAAATTCAGAATTCTCCCGATCTCAGCCAGCGAGTGCTTTTCATGATCTTCTAGGCCATAGTGCAAGATGATCACCACCTGCTCCCGTGGCTTGAGCTGATCCAGAAGCTTGTACAGATAATCTTTCCGTTCCAGGGCTTTGAGTTGCTGCTCAGGAGTATTGACTTCATCCAATAAACGATCTTCCAACTTTACATCAGTATTCAAGATGGGGGCCTCTAGGGATAGGCATACCGTACCTCTGTGGGAACTCAACAGCTTTTGCACCTGATCAGCCGTAAATTCTGTCGTAGAGGCCACCTCCATCACAGTGGGGGTTCGGTCCAACTTTTGGGATAGCATTTGAGCTCTTTTTTTGAGCATTGTCATTTTCTCCCAGATATGGACGGGCAGACGGATCAGGCGACCCTGCTGAGCAATAGCTCGAGTGATGGCCTGACGGATCCACCAGGTGGCGTAAGTGGACAAACGGTTGCCTCTGGCATAATCAAACTTCTCAATCGCTTGCATCAGACCTATGTTCCCTTCCTGGATCAGGTCATCGAACTCAAGGCCACGCCCCTGAAATTGCTTGGCAATGGATACCACCAAACGCAAATTGTGCTGGATCAGTTTTCGCCGCGCTCGAGCCGCTTGATCAGTATCAGCAAATACTGCCATCTGTCGAAACAGGGTTACCTCCTCTGCCTGGCTTAATAGGGGATATCGACTGATCTTGCTCAGATAGAGTCCCAAACCATCCTTCTGTAAAGAGCTTCCCTGCTCCTCTCTTTGCTCAACTGCTACCTGCTGGATCAACTGACTTACTTGCTTCTGACTCTGTCGTACAGAGACTTTAGGTGCCAACTTTTGAAGCCGATTGCGGTCTTGATAAGACAGATCTTGGCAATTGATACTGAAGCTGAAAGGTCCTGGTTTGTCTGCCCTCTGACTACAGGTCACGTGCAGGTTGCGGTAGCCATCAACAGTGACTAGCAACAGATAATACTCCGGACGCTTGGCCAGCTGACGGGCGATTTTTTGCATCAGCGATCCTAAAGAGCGTTTATATGAGGGATCTGTCATCCGAGTTTCAAACAGCAGGATGACCTGACGGGCACTACCCTGGCGGTACTCAGCCAGACAGTGAACAGCATGCAACTGTGATTCCAGGCTGTGGGGCAATTCCAGATGGGTTACATCTATTGACTGTCCCACAACCTTGTAGCCCAACGAGCCAAATAGTGAAGCAACCTCATGGGCATTCCTCAGTGAAGGGAGGGGTTGAAGATCTAGTGAGGTAGCCATGAGCTTTTCCTTGTCAACTGTGGCTACTCTAAGGCAGTTCAAACCTTAACCGATCACAATTAAAAGTATCTAGCTGGCCATACAAAAGTCTCTGTAAGTATTGCCGGAAATGGGTTATACAGGAAAAGCTTGTGCTACTCCAATATTTTCTTTGATGAGTATTTCTTTAATCTTGATGGTATAGAGCCGCCACAGCTTCACCAGTAGCCTTGATAATTTCTTGAAGTGAGTGGGGGTGAACCACCAGCACCTCCCCTCCAAACCCAATGATCCACCGCTTGAGATCCACATCTTCCAGTGACCAGAGGGGGAAAGTGACCTTGAGACGGTGAGGGAACTGGGGGTTCTCAGTAGGAGGGAGTGAGAATAAAGATTTGGGACGAGAGGATCCCTTGGGGCGGGGAGACATCTGCTGGTGACGGAAGCGTCGGGTTCCCTCAGAGACAAAGGGAAAGATCCGTTCACTAAACCAGAGCTCTACGGTGGTTTGGGCCTTGCTCCGTTCCTGGAGGTGTCGGCTCAGAAACTGCTTTTGTAAACCCGGATCATTACCCAGAAAGATACCAGCGCTAACCTCATACAGGGTGTGAAGACAATGAAGGCTCTTCTCCTGCTCTTTGAGGGAACGAATTATTCCTGTGCGGTGGTTGAGAAATAAGCGATCCAGTCGTTCAAAGCGAAGTAGGCCGTTCTTCTCTGGTGAGTGATACTCACAGCCCAGATACCAGGCGATCTGGTGGAAGACCAACTGGAGAGGCCAGATCCGAAAGGGCTCCATTTCTTCTCCTGGGAATTGGGCTCCAGGCAAGCGCTTAACCTCTAACAATTCCCCTTTCTGAATGCCTTCTTCCACTACCTCAAGACCTTGAGGTGCTGTCAGGGTTCCCGAGGGAGCGAAGGTCGGATCCACGATGGACTGATGACCCAGTTGGCGAATGGGATAGATCTCAGAGGTATCGATGCGACTGAGGTGCATGCGTGTGTCCACCATTTCATAGACAGCTTGCTCCCAGGGGTTTTCCAGGGCACGAGTGCTGATCTGCAAAAGCCGATAGATCTGTTTGAGTTCATGGCGACTAAAGAGGCCGGAGTGAGTGAAGTATCCCCGTTTCATGGGAAACAGAGGCAGGATCTGATAAGGCTTCAAGACCTTTTCGATATCCTTACGGATGGCATCTTTGTTTTGCCCTTGCACCCAACCCTGTTGCTGGAGTCCCTTGCACAAACTCTCCAGACTGCCCAGATCTGGATCAAAGTGGAAGGGTTGAGTCAGGATCAGTCGGATGGTGTAGAACAAGCGGCTGAAGCTTTCCCACTCTGAGTAGCTGTGGGTGGCGAAGGCTAGAGGGCTCTGGTTTTCTGGATAAGGAAGGGGCTGGTCCTGCTCTCCTGCTGCCAGCAGTCCCCCCTGCTTCAGCCAGCTGAGATCCTCAGACAGCAGATCAGGATCGGCATAGACGGATCCCTTCTCAGAGGCGATTCGTTGAGTAATCTCCTCCAGGGTGCTGCCAGGATGATGGATCAGGATCGAGAGGAGATGGAGCAAACGCTCAAAATCAAGAAGTCGAGAGTAGCCGTGGAGAGTGACATGTTGAGTGGCGTTCTGCCGGTTGATCAGGGTGCGGGGAATAGCTTTGATCTTCTTAAGTATCTGTTGTTGAGGGGGCAATGATCCAGCTAGATCGAGGGTGAGCACATCCAGAAATCCTTCGGAAGGGACTGGCGGAAATGTTTTTAAGGCCTGAGCCATTGCATTGACCACGGAGTCCGGCACCTGGCGAGATCGTTGCTGATTTCTTTGCTTGCAGACTTCTACTGGGGTGGTCAGATGCCAACCGATCCAGTTCATGACAGGTAGCTTTTGCAGCAGATCCAGTCGCCAGGAGCGGCGAGCATTGGTGGCGTCGTAGATAACAGAGAGTCCCTGCTGCAGGGCCTGGTTTATGCGTTCAAGAACCCGAGTTTCAATTTCAGGCCAGTGTCCTTGAATGGCAGGATCTCCATACAATTCTTGTCGGATATCGTCGGTGCAGACGATCGGGCAATTGGTCAGGAGTTCAGAAAGATATTGAGCGAGAGTAGATTTTCCACTCCCAGGGGGACCGATCAGGAAATGGTTTGTATGAGATAGATCTTCAGGCATGGGTCAAGGTGATCTCATATCCTGGCTTAGCTTGTCAATAATCCAATTTTTTAGATCTGTGTATAGGTAGTAATCATGACCTTCGATGAAACGAGTCTTATCCTGTTTGGGAAGCTGAAGGAGGCTTGAGGTCAGAATCATAGACATAACGCTGATGATCTTATAGTAGTCACAAGCATCTTCCCTTCTTTCCTGATTGAGTTCATTTATCCGATTCTCGGAAAAACCTCGGCTACCATGGATCAGCTCATTTCGTTTCTCGATCCAGTACTCAAGTTTATTCAGATTTTGGGTGCATTCACTCCATGACTCCAGTTCCTGATGTCCGGAAGTCCCTTGATGTTGTCGGATCTCAATTAAGATTTCCACAAAGGCCCGTTTACTTTTTCGCTTCCTCACTCTGTATTGCTGATTCCATCTTGAATACTCTAGATCATCGATGTGATCAGATTTTCCATCCTTCAAGTATTTCTTGGCTTTGGTAATGTCAATGACGTCTTTACCAATGATGTATTGATTCCCTCCGAGTTTCTCGGCTAGTATTTCCAGCATCTCTTCAGTGCAAGATGATATCCTTGAGAGGAAATGAGAAATTTGCTTTGTTTGTTGATAAAGTTTGCATTGAGTATATAGATTCAATAAAG
>JAAUUJ010000015.1 GCA_012030715.1 Synechococcaceae cyanobacterium SM2_3_1
TATTTCTGGCGGTTCAAGATGGGATCTACGATATGTTCGATGCCGGATCGCCTGCGTCTCCCAGTGTGGAAGAGGTTGCAGAGGATGGAGCCACAGCAAATCGGATTGCTGCCGCTTTCAATTCTGGAGGGGTTGCAGATGCCACGGCCACGGATAGTCCCCTGATGCCTGGTCAATCTCAATCTGTTAGCTTCCTGGTTGATCCGGATAATCCTTTGACTCAGTACTTGAGCTTCATGACCATGGTGATCCCCAGTAACGATGCTTTTATTGGCGATGACAATCCTCAAGCCATTGATCTGTTTGATTCTGCGGGTAATTTGATTGTGCGTTCAGGGGGCAATGCCGTTATTGTCATGGGCTCACAAGTCTGGGATGCGGGAACTGAGGTGAATGACGAGATCTTTGAAAACACCGCTTTTCTTCCCGACATGCCTATTTTCCCTGGGCAAACCGTTCCCGATACAGGTGTACCTGAGGGAGGCGTGATTGAACTGCATCCTGGATTGCAAGGATCCCTCGGGTTTGGGGGTGAAGTGGGTAATGTGCTCTCCGCATTTCCAGGGGCAGATTTTACAGAACCCGGTGCCCTGATCATGGAGATCTCCATTACCCCTGGCGGCTGATCCTGGAATTTTTACTACACAGCATCTCCTCTGCCTGTTCAAACTTTGGATCTGGAGGAGATGCAACCCAATCTTATTTATCTCTCGTTTGCAGGATCTTCGGGTGGACGCTGCTGGTGGATCAGAAAGCGGATCTCATCCAGTAAGACCTCAAAGCGCCGATCCGTTTCATCCTGGCGTTCCTGGATCCGTTCGTAGCCAGATGCCAGAACATCAACCCGCTTCGCAAGGGTATCCACGGTTGCCATCGTCCCCCTTAGCAGCCCTGCCATTTCTCCTAACTGGTCCTGGAAACGGAGTTGAGCTTTGATGAGTTGCTCAAAGTTTTGCCTGATCTGATCATCTGTCATTGTTGGATCCGCTGTTCCAAAGGATGCCTGACCGATGATACCGTTTTACCATGTGAATCAAGAAATTGAGATATCATCTCTCACTAATACAATCGCTTACCTGCCAGGAATGAGGTTGATAATACAGAGATTGACTCACCAGTTTTCCAGGTTGCACGGTGAAGCGAAACGACTCAATAATGTCAAAAGAACAGATCCCTTCCTTAATGTAAATCTTGAGGTTGTAGGTTCCCGGAAGTAGGCCCAAGTGGGGCAGGTGCATCTTGATCCGGGAATGGCCAATAGGTAACCGTAAATAATCTTCGTCAGCTGCACAGGTTAAGGTCAAAACCCGCTCACTTTCACCAGCGAGGGCCGAGATCATCACCCCAACATTGGCCCGCTCCACAGAGCGGTGACTCAGAATCTCAATACAAAGCGTGGTAGATTCTCCTGTGGCTGGAGATCCTTGCCAGTCTCCCTTTTGATCCTGAAAACCTAGAGATGTGATATCTACACCCAGGCTTTGGGCTGGATCCTTCGCAGGTAAGTGTAGAACTCCCTCATGAGGTTGCCCCTCCCCCAAACTGAGATCCGCTTCGTACTGTTGCAAAATGCTTTCTGTGGATCCACTGCCGACGAGCTGGCCTTTTTTTAAATAGAGAGACTGATCACAGACATTGAGCACCGCATTCGAGTTATGGGAGACCAGAATAAAGGCTGTGCCCTGCTCCTTGAGACGAGCCAGGCGCTGATAACACTTCATGCGAAACTTGACATCACCCACAGCCAGCACTTCATCCACCAGCAAAATGTCGGGTTCAATGTGAACCGCACAGGCAAACCCCAACCGTGCCGTCATCCCGGAGCTGTAGGTCTGTACCGGAGCATCGATTGCCTCCCAGATCTCGGCAAAATCAACCACTTGATCAAAACGAGCCTGAATCTGGCGGGTAGAAAGTCCCAGGATCGACATATTGGCATAGATATTTTCGCGGCCCGTGAGAATCGGGTTGAATCCAGCCCCCAGCGCAATTAAAGGAGCCATGCGTCCCCGCACCCGCACCTGTCCCTGATCCGGTTTGATTAAGCCACTGATGATCCGCAACAGCGTACTTTTGCCTGCTCCATTGGATCCCACCAGCCCCATAGCCTGACCGGGAAGCAACTGAAAACTGACCTCCTGTAATGCCCAAAACTCTCCAGCTCGTAGGCGATGTCCACAGCGAGATCTCCCTAACAGATCGGTGGCCATATCCTGGACCCCATACCAGAGGGAACGGCGCAGCTGGCGGCAAAACTTTTTACTGACCCCCTCCGCCTGGATCACGGCTTTGGGATGGGTCTGTTGCCCAGAGGGACTGACTTGTACTAGAGCATCGATCATAAACACCCTCCTCAAGAACTGGCCCGCTCAATCACATAGGGCATGGACAGCCGAAACATGATCCAGGTCAGGAGTAGGCTGATCCACACCAGTCCACTCACCCACCAGAAAGACATAACTTGGGTCAAGATCCCGGTCGTGGCCAGTTCCCTCGTGGTGACCAGCAATGGAGTGACGGGATTGAGATTCACCAGCAGTGCCAGCTTGCCCTGGGTTGGAACCGAGTAGACCACGGGTGTCAAGAATAGCCAGAACCCGGTCACCAGAGTCAAGCCCTTGGAAACATCCTGGTATAGGGCTCCCAATGGAGACAGTAACGTGCCCACCACCGTTCCCAACAGGATCAGGTGGATCAGGGCCACAGGGGCCAGTAAGACTGCCCAGCCCACCGAAATTTTGTAGATCAAAAACAGAGCTGTGATCAGCAGCAGCTTCATGCCGAAGTTGAACCCCACTTCTCCCAGCTTGGCCAGGAGGATGGCTTCCCGTGGAAAATTCACCCGCGTCAGCATCGGTTTGGCCCGCATCACCGCCTGGATCGGACCATTGATCGACTCCACAAAGGTTTGCCAGAGTGAAGTGCTGAGCATGACATAAAGAGGGTAGGGCAGATCGGTGGGTCCGGGGGTGAATACCTTGGCTTCACTGGCCAGGGAAAAAGTAAAAGCCATCACCAGGGGTGGAATCAAGGCCCAGCCAACCCCCAGCAGCGATCCACGGTACTGGGCACTGATATCCCGCACCATCAGTCTCCAGGCCAGTTCACGACTTGCCATCAGATCCGTGCTCATCTGCCGAAACAACAGCAGGGGATGGCGCAAGGGGCTCTCAGGTGTGTGGATTACCTCTTTTAGCATGGTTATCTCCGGCTTGCAGTCAGGGCAGGTTCACTCACCGGGGCAGACGTCACAGGTAAAGGCAAATGCCGTTGATGCTGCGTCGTAATCCACCGGGTCAGAACCTGATCTAGAGGCTCGAAAACCCAACGATTCAGGCGCTGACTGGTGCGTCCTCGAGTGAGTTTCCGGTTCAGGGGGGTCCAGATGGTCATACGCCGCCGCCACCCCAACTTGTGCAGCTTGGTCTTGAAGTAGCCATCTTCAGCCAGATCCCATTTGCGACGCAGATGCTCTAAGCTGGCGAGCTGCCACTGATCACTCCAGCGCAACATGTAATAGACCAGATCACCCCAGGTGGTGGGGGAGCCAGGCACATAGGTCACCAGGCTGCTGGGTTCAAAATAGACCCTCTGGCCTGCTTGCAAGGTTGTCATGCAGAAATCCAGGTGCTCCTTGGTGTTCAGCATCCCCTCATCCAGGAGTCCCACTTGATCTCTGAGGTTGGTGCGCACCAGCATGCAGTGGAACTCGATCAGTTCAGTGGGTTGTCTTTGCAGATGAGGGAGTACCTGATCCACGGTTTTTCCCTGACTGTACATTTTTTCGCGGAGATGGCGGGTTCCCAGACGATCCTGCCAGATGTGGTTTTCTCCTCCGGCACAGTGCACTTTCTGGTGGATCGGTTCCCCTTCACACACCAGCGGGCCAACAATTCCTGCCCCTGTCGTTTCCGCACATTCGACCAGAGATTGAAGCCATCCGGGCGAGACGATGACATCATTGTCCAGAAACACCAGATAGGGTGTGCGAACCTGCTTCCACCCCAGATTACGGGCCTGGTTGGGGGATAGATAGTGATCAAGGCGAAGGAGCTGGAATTGCCGTTCCTGGGCTTGCTGCTGCAGATAGCGGCGCACATACGGGGGAGAATTGCCGTCGATGTAGATCAGGTCAAACGGGATCTGGGTGTGGGTATACACACTCTCAAGTGAGGTCTGGACAAGACTAAATCGTTCTCGCGGTACCACAACAAGGGTGACCTGGGGTTGAGGGGAATTAGGTTCTAGTCGGGTCGAGGAATTCATGGGGCCTCCTGAGCGTGGTGAGAGAAATTTGACAATGAACAATGACCTCAGTTAAGTCGTCTTGCGACTGAATACGACAGGATGGAAATCCCAGTGATCTTGAGAAGTCGTGAGGGCCTTTTCGTAGAGATGCACCAGTTGATCATTCAGGGCTTCCAGATCAAACACTTGCTCTACAACCTGACGTCCGGCCCGCCCCATCTCTGGCCAGCATTCTGAATGTTCAATCAAGTACAGCAACCGATCCGCAAGCGCCTCAGGATCCCCCTCAGGCACCAGAAACCCTGAGATCCCATCCTGCACCAATTCTGGAATTCCCCCATGGCGGGTGCTGATCACGGGCAATCCCAGGGCCATTGCCTCTTTGAGAACATTGGTGGGGGCATCCTGATTGCCATCGCTGGCGGTGATACTGGGGGCAATAAACAGATGGGATTGACTCAAAATCTGGATTACCTCCTGCCGATCTTTTTGTCCCCTGAGATGAATACTTTCCTGCAGTCCGAATGCATCAATCAAGGCTTGCAGCTCCTGTTTCAGGATCCCTTCACCGATAATATTGAACTCAATCTTGGGATATCGTTTTGCCACCTGAGCGACTGCTGTAATGGCATCACGGATGCCTTTCTTCTCCACCAACCGTCCGGTGAAAGCGATCTTCACCTGCCCATCTTCTGGAAAATGCCGCTCCTGAAAAGGAAATTGCGAGAGCGCCAGTCCAGAATAGAGCACGTGCAAGCGGGCTGGATCACATCCCAACTGCAGCAGTCGTTGCCGAAAAAATTCACAGTTTGTCAGAAAAAGATCCGCGTTAGCAAATACAGAATCATAAACCGACTTCCCATGTTGCTGTATGTAGCTACTAATGTCATAGCCGCGAAAGGAAACGACTAAACGACCTCCATTGATCGATCGAAAACAATGCCCAATCTCCCCAAGTGTACCGAACTGGCAGTGGACAATATCGTATGACTTTTTACCCAGGCCAATAAACCCCATCGATAAGCAATCCCAGAACGATCCTTGTGAGGAAGTCAGAACAGGAAATAAACGTAAAGGATCAACAAAACTATACTGGAGCAGTAACCACAGGCTTTGTTGCAATTGCTTAGATAAAGTTCTAGGGCGGTCAAGCAGTCGATAGGTACGAGACAACAGCTTATAGGCCAGCACGTCTGGATGCATTTTGCTGTAATCACCATAGCTGCGAGTATAGATATCCACTTCATGGCCTCGATTGATCAGGCCAATAATCTGATTCAGAACAAAAGTCTCCGAGAGCAATGGGAACCCATTGGCGATCACAGCAATTCTCATATTACAACACTCTCACACATTAGTTTCAGGCTGCTAAATTTAACACTAACAGCATTATGACGCTTGACTTGTTTTCTAGCTTTTTCATAACACAAGTACTTTAAATATTCCGTGCGCTCGGATGCAATAGTGCTTTCTGCTTCTGTCTGTCTCAAATCATTCTTATGTCCTAAGTTTAGCTCCAGGCAAGCATGAATTTCCAGGAGTAAGCCTTTTGACTATTGCTGCAAGTAAAATTTTGTCCAGAATCTGTTGTCCGTACCCCTAGTCAAGGGGGTTGGATAGTTGTTGCCTTCCGACTCACTGACTAAAGTTATAGCCATCAGGTATGACTCATGAGATTTATGAGGTCGCCTCTCTTAATCGACAAGGACTTGAGCCTGATTGTGCCTGTCAACTGATATCTGATTGCTATACTTAGATTTTCTGTTGAGCCTATGTTTCTCGATCATAGCGATACCCCATTCCCCTGACAGTTTCAATGCAGTCAGCACCCAGTTTTTTACGCAAGTGGCGAATATGAACTTCTACAACATTTGATCCTGGATCAAAGTCATACCCCCAAACATGATTCAGTATCTGTTCTCGACTAAGGACTTGTCCGGCATGTCTCATAAATACTTCTAGCAGAGCAAATTCTCGAGCAGAAAGATCAATGAGTTTATGATTTTTACGTGCTTGACGGGTGCGCAGATCTAGTTGAGTCGGACCAACCTGAATTACAAAGGTTGCTTTGGTGTTAGCCTGGGATGCCTGGGCTTGATAGAAACGCAACTGCACTCGGACTCTTGCTAAAAGCTCTTCAAACCGGAAAGGTTTGGTGACGTAGTCGTTAGCTCCTCCTTCTAACCCTGCGACCTTATCTTCCAGATCCTGCCGTGCAGACAGAATAATCACTGGCAAATTTTCTCCCTGGCCCCTCAACCCCTCTAACAGCTGCAGCCCATCCATACCCGGAATGCCCAAATCCAGAATTAGCAGATCATAAACTGCCCCAGAAACCATCTGCATGGCTTCGGCTCCACTGCTGGCAACTGACGTGACATAACCGTGCGACTGCAGCCCTTTTTCCAAAAAGGACACAATCCGTGGTTCGTCTTCGGCAATCAGGATGCGGCTCATGCGGCTTCCTCTTCAACCTTACGCAGCGGAATTACCAGTGTAAAAGTCGATCCTCGCCCCAGCTGGCTATGGAGCTCCACATGGCCACCCATGGCAGTGACAATCGCATGGACGATCGCAAGACCTAACCCTGCTCCCTCACTACGTCGGAGCGAACCCCGGGCAAAGCGTTCAAAAATCAGCTGTTGTTCGGTTTCGGGAATCCCTGATCCGGTGTCTCGAACCCAAAAGCGAACTCATGATTCTCGATCTCAGAACCCAAGATGATGTCCTGCCCATCAGGTGTATGTTGAGCAGCATTGCGGGCCAGGTTAATCACAGCCTGAGTAAAAAGATGACGGTCTAACCAGATCGTGCCTTTGGCACTGGAAGCTAAGTGCCAGTGCTGAGCCCCTAACACTTTGGCTTTGTGAAAAAGTTCGAGCGTTAAGATAGAAATCTCAACACTGGTGACCTTGAGGAAACTAGAACGGTTTAACTGAGCCAGTGTCAGCAGATCACTGACCAGGCGATCCATACGGTTTAGTTCATCCTGCACTAGCGCCAATACTTCCTGCTGTTCCTCTGGATCAGATCCCATCAGATCAATGTGACCCTGGATAATCGTAATTGGTGTTCGCAGCTCGTGACTGGCATCATCAATAAAGCGGCGCTGACTTTGAAAAGCTTTCTCTAAACGCTCAAGCATGTTGTTGAAGGCACGCACCACCTCTGCCATTTCGCCACGCCCCTGCGAGGAAATCCGTTGGTTTAAGTCTTTATCGCTGATCCGCTCAGCTGTGGCAGCAAGGACCCTCAAAGGTTCTAAGATCCGACCCGACCCGATCCAGCCCAGCAGCAGGGCGACGGGAAACATTGCCAGCAGAACCTTCAGCAACACGAACATCGCCACTTCTACCTCTGCCTGTTCACCCGCTGTGGTATGGGCTAAAACCATCATTCCCACTCTCTCTTCCTGAATATGGATGGCCTTGCTCAAGGTGATGATGCCACCGATATCTGATTCCCAGGTGTGAAGCATCTCCTGCTCCGAGACAGTCAGGTCAATTAATTGCCTAAAGATGGCCGAGTCAGGCCGGAGTGGGGTCGGTAAAGCGATGGGGCTAGATGCATAAAATTCCTCATGGATCACTGCGATCAGGAATACATCATCTTCCGGCAACTCTTCCTGAAAGAAATTATCAATCATATCCTGCAGCTGAAAAACCGTAGCAGGCTGAGTTTGAGATAGTTTTGTTATAAATTTCTCAAAGGGTTCATTGAGGGTTGTCTGCACCCGCATGCTGACACGGAAAAAAAGAACTCTATACATCAAAGGTATAGAAAGAATCACAAAAACTGCTAGGAGCGCTCCATACAGGATCAAGATACGGGTGCGGATCTCTCCAAAGGGCCTGAGCCATTTAAATGTAGTCTTAGCAAGAGGTGGCCCTATCCCTTCACCAGGTAATCTATTGCTGATCGGGCTATGAGCATTCATTCGGTCAACATCAGACTGCATAGGGGATCACTGCGATAGTCAAGGCGGGTGAAAACAATGCTCTACCTAATATAGATGAAGTTGCTTCACAGAAAACACATTAATATGAAAAGAAGATTAGGCTAGTGAGCAGAATCACAATTGCTGTGCGAATATAGACCTATAGCAATCAGACATGATTCATGAGACCCGTGAGGGTGCTCTGCTTGGTAGACACGAATTTGAGGATATGCTTGCATTGTCCATTGGTATTCTAATTGCTATATCAATGAGGTAATTAGCCAGTTTGGAGTTATGATGTAATTTATACATGAGGCAGTGCTCATTCTCCTCTTACTTTTATGCAACGGGTGCTCATAGCAGAAGACGAGCCACGGATTTTAGCTTTCCTGGTCAAAGGGCTGCGGAGAAGAGGAATCCAGGTTGAGACCTGCGAAGATGGAGAGAAGGCTCTGGAAAAGTTACTTGCAGAAGACTTCACACTGCTGCTGCTTGATATTGGCTTGCCCCATCTGAATGGCTGGGAAGTGCTCCAGCAACTTAAAAAGCGAGGACGTTACTTACCTGTCATTGTCTTAACAGCTCGTGCCAGTGCCCGAGAGGAAGCCGAGGCTATTGACTATCAGATCAGTGACTATTTTAAAAAACCTTTTCGTTTCTCTGATCTTTGGCAAAGCATTGACCAGGCCCTCACAGCAAACTCTTGAGCAACGCCTGGTTGGAGAAAGATATTCCCAGAGAAAACTTTAGGCAGCTTCCCGAGATCTGGTCAGCGGAATATAGATGGTGCGATACCAGGAGACAAAACACTGAATCCCTTCTGTCAGGCGGGTCAATGGTTTGAAATCAACATCAGCCATGAGATCGGTAACATCGGCGCAAGTCGCCGGAACATCTCCAGGTTGCATCGGCAAGAGATTTTGCAAAGCCCGTTTGCCTAATGTTGATTCAATAACAGTGATAAATTCACCCAGAGCCACGGGACTGTGGTTACCAATATTGTAAAGTTTGTAAGGGGCATCGCTACCAGAGGTAGACCCCGGTTGTGGAATGCGGGGCAAGAGTCGCTCCATGGCTTCGATGATGTCATCAATGTAGGTGAAGTCCCTTTGCATCTGGCCGTAGTTATAAACATCAATGGGATGCCCCTGTTCAATCGCATGAACAAACTTAAAATAGGCCATGTCGGGACGACCCCAGGGTCCATAGACGGTAAAAAACCGCAAGCCTGTCATCGGTAGTTGGTATAGATGGCTGTAGCTGTGGGCCAGTAACTCATTCGCTTTCTTGGTAGCTGCGTAGAGAGAGACGGGATGATCCACCCGATCCTCAACAGCAAAGGGGGTTTTACGGTTAGCCCCGTAAACAGAACTGGAAGAAGCAAACAGGAGATGGCCTACCTTGGCACGCCGACAGCCCTCCAGCAAAGTCATAAACCCGGTTAAATTACTGTCCACATAAGCCATCGGATTCTCCAGTGAGTAGCGTACCCCAGCTTGAGCAGCCAGATGGATGACGCGATCGAACCTGTTGTTCTCAAACAATGCTGCCATGCCAGTGCGATCGGCTAGATCCAGATAGTGGAATCGGAACTGAGAATAAGGGCGGAGTTGCTGCAAACGAGCATGCTTGAGCTCAACTGAGTAGTAGTCATTCAGGTTATCTATCCCGGTCACAGAAAAACCCTGGGCCAATAATCGCTGGGCCATATGGAAACCAATGAAGCCAGCGACACCCGTAATCAAAACGTGCATGATCTTCTCCAGAAAATGATGATTGTGAAAAAGTCAGAATTGTGCGCTCACGTACTGGCTGGTAAAGACTCCAGCGCAATATTGAAGCTCTGCAGGATCGGGGCCTGAGACTTATGGGGACAATGAATTACACTCATCCCCCTGATATGGACTGACTTGAGAGCAAAGGTTGCTGCCAGGAAGGCAACAATCAGTGCCGATGGAGCCAGCATCAGAACGGTGAGGACATTGGGCTCCAGGTCAGCGACATCCTGCCAGATGCTGATTTCTCGTTGCAGTTCTTGAAGAAAGCTGGTGGTGTCAGGGACCGTCGAGGTCAGGAACATATCCAGCCCATTCCAGGCTAGGGGAGCCGACAAATAACTCAGGGAATCATTCGCCGGACAAAGCAGGAGTCGTAACCCTCGTTTGCCCTCCTTGAGTTTGGGGAGAGACTCACCCAGATGGGTCGTCTGGTTGAAGGAGTGCAGGCAAGCCCTGACTTCTCCCTCAGGAAAGCGGACAACACTAATGCCGCAATTTGATTGCTGAAACTGCGAATATCTGTCTAGGTCTACACCCACAGCTGTACTGATGAGAGCACGGATGGTGCCGCTGTGGGCAACCAAAAGGACAGTCTCACCTTTATGTTGGGTCAAGATTCGTGTCCAGAAGCAGTGGGCCTGGTGGTAAAGCACACAAAGCGGGTGATAGGAACCCTCAGCCGTAGGGAGAGACAACAGAGATGGGGTTTGCTTCCAGCATGCGTAGGCCTCTGGATATCGTTGATGTACTTCCTGATAGGTCAACCCTTCCCACCCTGGTAGATGCACTTCACTCAGATCCTCTGCAACTTGGGGACATTGGGGTATCCCAAGGCCAGCACAAACCTGCTTTGCGCTTTCTACAGCCCGTTGTAAGGGACTGGTGTAGACTGCGGTGATGGGTAAGCCGCGCAGTGAAACCCCACTTTGTAGGCAGCCTCAGCGCCTGTAGCTGTGAGCCGTGAGTGATCACTGTTGCCCTGGAATCGCTGCTGTTCATTGAATGTACTGCGGCCATGACGGAGCATAATCACATGAGTAGAGGAGGTGTCCAACTCAAACGCCCAGCGCATAAGACCTCCCGCAGTGTGCCTCAGGTGCTCCCACTTGGGTGCGATATTGCAGGGCATAACGTCCGTTGTGC
The DNA here is from genome assembly GCA_012030715.1 of Synechococcaceae cyanobacterium SM2_3_1. Taxonomy (GTDB): domain Bacteria; phylum Cyanobacteriota; class Cyanobacteriia; order Thermostichales; family Thermostichaceae; genus JAAUUJ01. The sequence continues at coordinate 11,107 of JAAUUJ010000015.1, forward strand.
TTGATCAGTTGGGCATGGGTCCCCTGCTCCTGAATCACCCCCGCCTCGATATAGACAATCTGATCAGCTGTTTCCACAGCTCGCAGATCATGAGAGATCAGAAGTGCTGTGCGCCCCTGAATCAGGCGATCTAGTGCTTCATTCACCACCTGGGCACTCACCTTATCCAGTGCAGCCGTGGGCTCATCCAGGATGATGATGGGGGCTCGCCGGATCGCTGCCCGTGCAATCGCGATTCGCTGCCGTTGTCCACCTGAAAGGGTTGCCCCTCCTTCTCCCAGAATCGTGTCGTAGCCCTGGGGGAGGGCCTTGATAAAGTCATGGGCATTAGCCAGACGTGCTGCAGCCTCAACTTCTGCAGGTGTTGCCCCCAGACAGCCGTAAGCGATGTTGTCCCGCACACTGACGGCAAAGAGGACACTATCTTGCAAAACAATACTGATCTGCTGCCGTAAAGAGTCCAGCTGGTAGTGGCGAATATCTTGACCATCAATCAGAATGCGACCATCCTGGGGGTCATAAAAGCGGAGCAGCAGGTTAGTCAGCGTGGATTTTCCACCGCCAGAGGGACCAACCAGGGCAACTTTCTCACCGGGACAGACAGTGAGATTAATATCGCGTAAGCCTTCCTGATGAAGACTGTAGGCAAAAGAGACTGCTTCAAACTGTACTTTTCCCCGTAAATGCGGCGCCGGAATGGCATCCTGCTGATCCCGCACTTCCGGCACTTCCGCCAGTAGATCTGTGACTCGTTCACCAGAGGCCACAGCTTTAGAAATCTGACTGGTATATTTGGCCAGCTGCCGCATCGGCTTGAAAGCTGTCTTCAAATAGTTGATAAAGACAATAAGATCTCCTGGTGTGATCTGTTGATCTAAGACCAGGACAACACCTCGCCAGATGACCAGTGCCGTGGCCACAGCCACCAGAGATTCCACGGTGCGCTCCAGATCAGCCGCCAGTTTTTGGGCCTTCGCCCCCTCCTGTAGACTTTTCGCATTCTGCTTGGCAAATGCCTTTTGCAACATTTTTTGCAGCGAGAGGGCCTGCACGACCTTGATAGCACTAATTGATTCAGCCGCAGTTGCGGCCATCGCTCCTTCCCGCTGCCGCTGTTGGCGTGCGACTCCCTGGATCTGGTTAGTGGAGCGGATGGTAGTGAGGGCAAAGGCAGGTACGATGGCCAGGGCAATCAATGACAGTTGCCAGTTGATCCAGAGCATGACCCCCATCATCCCCAGCAATGTACAGGTATTGACCAGTAGAGGTAGTACGGCAATCACCGTTACCTCCCGCAGCCGCTCGATATCACTGGTAACTCGGGTAATCAGGTCCCCATTTTTGCTCCGGTGATGGAAGGCCAGAGACAGCTTCTGCAGGTGCCCGTAAAGTTGGCTCCGCACTTCAATCATGATCTGAGTCGCAGCAATCGCCATGCTAACCCGACTTAAGTAGGCCGCCCCCGCCCGCAGGCCAACCAGCCCAACCAGCACCAATACCAGCATGGTCAGCAAATGGAGAGAACTCTGGGGATCAGCATTGGAATTGATGAGGATGTTGTCGAATATAAACTTCATCGGCCAGGGTTCCAGTACCCGTGCCACGACCTCCAGTAAAAGCATGGCTAAGGCGATCCAGAGCAGGGAGCGCTGCTGAGATATCTGTGGCCAAAAGATGCGGAGGAGTCGCCACGCCGCTGAGAATGCTTCAAACAGAGAGCGACGGATCTTTTTTTTCTTCCGTGACATTGTAGTTCCCGCTAAAATACATCGCTATCTGCTGAGGTTAGAGCTGAGGTGACTGGTAGTAACGGGTCAATATGCGGTTAATGGAACGCTCCAGGGGAATCAACAGGCTCTCCAGCCAGGGATTACGCTTGCCAAATGAGACACGACAACTGAGAGGGCGGAGCAATGCTTGATGGCGGCGGTGGCCTAGACGCCGGAAACGTTTCTGGAAGTATTTGTCTTTGTGCAGTTTCCACTTCTTTTGAAAATGCTCAAGACTGGCTACCTCCCACGCGTCACTCCAGCGCAGCGAGAAATAAGTGAGATCCGCCCAGTCTAAAGTGATCCCCGGCACATAGGTAACCACTGCTGCAGGTTCACAGTAGATCTTCCCTCCCTGGTTGGTTACCTGTAAGCAAAAGTCAATGTGCTCACGTGTGCTCAGGAGGGCTTCATCCAGTGACTCAATCGCCTCAAAAATGGAGCGACGCACCAACATACAGTGAAATTCTGCAAACTCACACTGTTGTCGTTTCAATTGATCTTGGATATCAGCAACAGTGCGATTGACAAAATAATGCTTCTCATGAACCCGCCGCCGCACCTTTTTCCCTTTCGATTCCAGGATGATGCGGGCCTCTCCTCCAGCCAGATGAACTCTTTGATGCAGGGGCTGACCAATACAGGTAAGCGGGCAAACAACTGTGGATCCGGTTTCATCAGCACATGCCAGTAGATGTTCTAGCCACCCCGCAGAGACCTGAACATCGTTATCGATAAACAGAACATATTCAGTGTTTACATACTTCAAACCCAGATTCCGGGCCTGATTTGGAGCCAGGAAATGCTCAGTGCGAAGCAGTTGAAAGCCCCTCTGATCGGATTGATCCTTGAGGTAGGTCTTAATGGGGGGCGGAGAGCCAGCATCTACATAGACCAGCTCAAACGGGATCAACGTGTGGCTAAAGATGCTTTCTAACGATGGGCGGGTATAGCTGAAGCGCTCCCGTGGCGCAACCACCAGGGTGACTCGTGCAGTCATGGGTGTGAATCCTCTCAAATAAATCAGTATTGCGAGTACAAACAACAGGAAATCAGGCAATGTGGCGGATCCGGGGAGATCCCAGCACCTCTTCATAGATCTGCAGCCAATTTTGCTGCTCTACAGCGGGGGCAAGATCCTTAAGCACCCGTAAACGGGCCTGGGTCCCTAACTTTTGTCTCAAAACTGGCAGACGGAGCAAACGGCCCAGACACCAGGTCAGGGCAACACTATTTCCGGCTGGAACCACCAGTCCATTGTGCTCATGCTGCAGGATCTCACCGATGGCATCACTGCTGGTACCCACCACTGCCCGTCCAGCCAGCATCGCCTCCAGCAGTGCATTTGGGCAGCCATCATGTAGAGATGGCAGGGTAAAGATGTCCATATGGGGCAGATAAGCCAGAGCCTGCAACCGCTCCATGAAGCCTGTGACCACAACGCGATCCCTGAGTCCCAAAGTTTCAATCAAATTTTGCCAGTAGTCTCGCTCCTGGACGGCAAAGTCGCCTACCAAGAGGAGCGTAAAGTCCCATTCCTGTCTGAGAGAAGCACAGGCATCCAGGAGAAACTCTAGCCCTTTCTTCTGGCGGAATCGACCCAGGGATCCAATCACAGGCCCCCGCAGCTGCTGCACCAATTCAGGGGTGGGGAGGGCGGCAAAATCAATGGGGGCAATCGAGTTCCAGAAGGCTGTGGAGTGCCTGCGGATGCTGGGAACCAGGGTCTGGGCTCGCTTCAGCAGATCTCGACTGACTGCGGTTACCCAATCCGAGTTCTCCAGCACCCAGAGGATGGAACCAAACTGCTTCGGATCAAAAACATGGCGGTGCAGATCACTGCCACGAATACTATTGATCACAGGGATACCGATTTCTCGGGCCAGAAGTGTGGTGACAAAGCCAGTTTCATTAATAAAAAAGCCGTGAAAAAGACTGAACTGGTGCTGATGATGGAGCTGCTTGAGATGAAAGTGGACCTGACTGAGATAGTCCTGGATCATTAGAGAGCCGGTGTGGGAATAGGGATGGATGCGATGCACATGGATCCCCTCAACAATGGATGTGTGACACCCAGGATCCAGCAATCCCTCAGCAGATCGTGCCTGTTTTGAATTGAAAACAGCGACATGAACCTCATAGCCAGACTGAGTTAGCATCCTGGCAATCCGGCAGACTGACTCCCCAACACCGCCAACATCTGGGGGAAATTCTAGACTGGTGATACAGATTTTTGTAGACATGATCAATTCATCCCTTTTAGGTTGTTTGGGCAATGTCTCGTGGCAGAGCCGTTGACTGTTAAGCGGCAGATTTTAGTTTTGAAGATGTCACTAACTGCTTGATGCAAATTGCGGTCTTAGCAACTCCATCCATATCGAAACGGCATAAAGTGGGTTTCTGCTCTAGAGAAGCCACAACCTTTTCTGCAAAGTGAGTCGGTTCTAGATCAGCAGGTTCGATAAGGCCGATGATGCCCTGTTCAGCTAACTTTTGGGAACGTAGCATCTGTTCCTGATCCTGGTTACCTGTAAAAGCCATCATCAGCGAGCGGACACGAGTACTCAGGACATTCATCGTGGTGTTATACCCGGACATACTGATGGAGAGATCTGCCTTTTGCATATACTCCAGCAGGTGAGGGGTGTAGCGCTCCAGGGTGAGATTGGGCAGTCCCGTCGCCAGCGTTTGCAAACGATCCATCACCGACTCGGGTAGAAAAGGCCCCCCGAAGATCTGAATATGATGCGGGATCCGCTCAGCCAGTAGGGGGGCACTCTGCACCACACACTCCAGCAGGTCGTGGCCAAAGCGCCCACCCCCCACACTGGTCAGGATTAAGGGTTGTGGTACTTTTACTGGAGCGGCGGTAGCAGGCAAAGCCTGGCTGACATACCCTGTGTAGTGAACCTCACATTCAAGATCTGCAACTCGCGAGAAACTTGCTTCTAGAGGCTGAAATGGGGATCCCCATGGATCAGCACTTGATCAAAGTAGCGATTGATCAAACGGCATACTTTTTCTTCATGGCGACCCTGATCCTGTTTGGTGACGACAATATCCCGTAAGCTGCACACCACCCGAGTAGCAGCAGTAGCCTGAGCAAAATCCAGCAGAGGGATCAGCTCAAAGGAGAAGCGGCGACGACCAAAGGGAAAGAGCTCAATCACCAGGACATCTGGACGAAAGAGATCAAACAGGGTCAACAGGGTCTGTTTGCGCATGGCCTGGACATCTTCCAAGGTGCGCTGATCATCCACCGATTGCAAGGTCTGGAACCCAGGATCAGTTTTGATTGCGGGGAGATTGACAATTTCCACCCCCTGGGGGACTTCAAAGCCCGGTACCACCTCACCCCCATTCACAAAGCAGATTTGAAATTCAGAGGTAAGGCCCCGCACGATTTCCATGCTACGCACCAGATGGCCGATGCCAAGAATGTGCTGACAATAAAACATCAACTTCTTCATGATTGCAATCCTTCGCTTAGGCTGATTGGCTGAACGAGATTGGAGTGGGTAAAGGAATCACAGGACAGATCCGGCGCGGCTGCTTCAAGACATTGAAAAGATGGTGAATGATGCGAGAGTGTCCATTGAGATTAATACTGCTGGAGGAAGCAGTTGCTGGCCCCTGGAGTTGATCCAGAACAGCTGTGAGTAAGTGGGCTGGTGTCAGTTTTTCAGGGTGAATGGTCCGGACTAGACCCAGCGCGGCCATCCGTTCTGCCCTGATCAGTTGTTCTAGTACGGGTTGAATCCGCGGCACCACCACCGCTTGCTTGGCTAGGGATAGAATTTCACAAATGGTGTTGTACCCTGCCATCGACACCACCACATCCGCCCTGGACATGAGGCCCATTAAGTCTGAGCTGAAGTTCTGCATGTGAATCCTGGCATGGCCAGCAGCCCGCTGGAACAATTCCTGTTGCTGAGGGATGGGCATGTCTGGTCCCAGCACGATCAGGCTGCAGAGAAGCACTCCTGCTGGCAGGATCTCAAGAGCACGAAGGTAGGTATCGATCAGGTTATACCCGTCTTCTCCTCCACCTGGGGTAACGAGAACAACTTTCTCCCCTGGTAAAGGGTGCAGGTTCTGATGAGGAGATGCTGTCAATATCGAGCCTGGAGATTTGCGTAGATAACCGCAAAAACGCACTTTTTCCGCAACCCCAAAAGGGAGCTGGTATTCAATGCGCAAATCAAAAACTTCTGGTGAACCCACAACCCAGATCTCGTCATAAAATGCCTGGATCAACTCAGAATAGCCACCTCGTTGCCACTCAGCTTTTGTTTCAATAGGGCTGGAGAGAATATCACGCAGGAGCAGCACACAGCGAGTCTGACCCTGCTTAATCGCCAAATGTTCCAGAGTTGGCAGCAGCTCCTGTTGCAATCCCCCAGGTTTTTTATCGACCAGCAGGCAATCCGGTTTGTAATTCGCAGCTGCTGAGAGAATCAGTTCCGCTCGCATCTGCACAACATCATCTTGATCAGCTCCCAGATACTTAGCGGTGAGCGTTCCACTGCAATCACGCCTCAGGCAGGGCAACTTGATGTAATCCAATCCCTGAGGGAGGCGAAAATGATGCAGCAAGGGAGATCCAGAGATCAGCAAGATAGAAAGATCGGGAATCATGTCGAGGAGATATTCACAGATCGACACCATACGGCGGATATTGCCCAACCCAAAGGTATCGTGTGAGTAGACCATTAATTTCATGGCAATAGATCCGTGTGAAAATCTGGTCAAGAAACTAGGCGGCAGAAACGAAGAGAGTGCTTGTAGCAGAAGCCTCCACTGCTGGACGCCCAATACTGATACAGGTCCAGCCAGCCGCCCCCAGGGCTTCGGGGTAGAGGCAATTACGCCCATCAATCAGCAGGGGGGAACGGGGCAAGGCTGCCAATTTCCCAAAATCAAGGTCCTGAAACTCGGGCCAATCGGTGACCAGGATAACGGCATCACAACCCTGGAAACACTCTTCAACAGTTGTAGCCAGAAACACGCTTTCTAAAACACGCTGCGGTTGGTGAGAAATGATCGGATCATAGGCTTTGACGCGGGCGCCCAGACGATGCAAATGCTGGATCAAATCATGGGCAGGAGTGTCGCGCATATCATCCGTATTAGGTTTGAAGGTGAGGCCCAGCAACCCTATCGTTTTACCCTTCAAGATCTTCAGTTCCTGTTGCAGTTTCTCAATTGCCAGCAGGCGCTGTTGTTGATTCACTGAGACCGAGGCCCGCAGGAGGGTGGCGGCATAACCATAATCATGAGCGGTGTGGATTAAAGCAGACACATCTTTAGGGAAACAGGAACCACCCCATCCCAACCCTGCCTGCAGAAATTTGGGGCCAATGCGACTGTCCAAACCAATGCCTCGAGCCACCTGTGTTATGTCAGCACCCACCCGTTCACAGATATTGGCAATTTCATTAATGAAGCTGATTTTGGTAGCCAGGAAGCTGTTGGCAGCGTATTTGATCATTTCTGCCGAGGCCAGATCCGTTACGACCACTGGAATAGGAGTCTCCTCCCCAGGGGTGGACATCCGCCTGCTGATGATGGGCTGATAAAGAGACTGCATCAGCTGAATCGCCCGTGGGCTGGATCCACCCAACACAATGCGATCGGGATTGAAGGTATCGTAGACTGCCGAACCTTCCCGTAAAAATTCAGGGTTACTGACCACATCAAAGCTGGGCACGATGGAGTTATCAAGCTGTTGCAATTCTTCTAAAATCAGGTGCCGCACCCAATCTCCTGAACCAATGGGAACCGTTGATTTGTTGACGATAACGCGGTAGGAGCGATCTTGAGCCAGATGCCGACCAATATCACGAGCCACGGCCTCCACAAAGCGGGTGTCACTGGCACCAGAGGGCAGAGGAGGTGTGCCCACAGCAATGAATATAACTTCAGCATGCCTGACCCCACAGCCCAGATCAGCCGTGAAGAGCAGGCGACCGGCGGCCATCGCCTCTTGCATCAGCTCCTCTAGGCCAGGCTCGTAAATCGTGGGGGCACCCGCCTGGAGGGCTTTGATTTTACTCTTATTGTTGTCCACACAGATAACATGATGACCAATCGTTGCCAAGCACACACCTGTGACTAAGCCAACATAGCCGGTTCCAATCACACTGACTTGCATAAGGATCTCCGAATAGACATCGGGGGCAGCCAAGATCATCAACTCTTTACAATTGCTGTGATCCCCATGTCACTAAGTTTCTGAGGGGGGAGTGAACTGATCATGAAGCAAAGATGAAGGGATCTTCATCTAACTTATCCATCGGGCAACAAACCCTCAGAGGTTCAGCGATCTGCCAGAATCCTGACCCAGAACGAGATCTCATCAGGGTGATGGGTTTTGTCCATGAGTCCGATTCAGAAGCTGGTGGGCATTAACCTGGCAAGGATCTCCTGGCCGCACATGAGCCTGAGATCCTCCAGACAAGAGGAGGCCGTCCTAGAATGGCTTTTACTCTGGTAGAAACCCAGGAGGCCTAGGTGACAAGTTGGTACAACATCTCCTCTGCCGAGACCCTGCAATCCCTGCAGACAGCTCTGTCGGGCCTTTCGCAAGCAGAGGTTGAAACGCGGCTACAGCACTGGGGGCCGAACCAGTTACCCGATCCGGAATCGGAAACCCTCTGGCAACTCCTGCTGAAGCAGATCCTGTCTTCATTGGTATTGATCCTGCTGGCTGCGGCTGTGCTCTCTCTCTGGTTGGGGGACTACAAAGATGCCCTCGCGATCCTGGCCATCGTCGGCTTTAACTCCGTGATCGGTGTGCGTCAGGAAGTTCAGGCCAATCAGGCCATGGCTGCCCTGAATCGCTTAACCATTCCTCAAGTCTGGATCCGGCGAGACGGTCTCCTGGGATGCGACTCAGCCCGAGCGCTGGTGCCGGGGGATGTGGTTGTACTGGAGGCCGGACACCGGGTCCCTGCGGATTGTCGTCTGCTGGAAACCCATCACCTTCAGATCCAGGAATCTTCTCTGACCGGGGAGTCGGAGCCCGTAGAAAAAACAGAGAAAGTTCTCAACTGCAGTGATATTGCCCTCGCCGATCAGAGCAATATGGCATTTATGGGGACCCTTGTAACCTCTGGACGGGGTGTGGCTGTGGTCACCGAAACAGGGCTGCACACTCACCTGGGGCAGATCGCCACGGCCATTCAAGCCATTCAAACCAGCACGACTCCCCTGCAAAAACGTCTGGATCAACTGGGTTGGGTGTTGGGGATAGGGATTGTGATCATCTGTGGTCTGGTTTTTCTGCTCGGTCTCTTGCGAGGGGAAGACTGGATGCTGATGGCCCTGGAATCTGTGAGTCTGGCCGTTGCTGCTGTGCCAGAGGGGTTACCTGCAGTGGTGACGATTGCTCTGGCTTTGGGATGTGAACGGATGCTCGGTCAACAGGTGCTGATCCGTAACCTGCCTGCCGTGGAAACCCTCGGCTCTGTAACGGTGATCTGCACCGACAAAACGGGGACCCTGACGGAAGGGCGGATGACAGTGGCGGAGGTGATCACTGCAAGTGGCTCCAGGGATCTGCGCAGGTCTCTGGAGACCAGCCCACCTGAGTTGCACCTGCTCTTCCTGGGAGCGATCCTCTGCAATAACGCTCCGATCCTTCAGTTCACTAGCTCTACCCCTGCAACCCCTCTTGGTGATCCCACTGAAGTTGCTCTAATGGAGGCAGGCATAGTTCTGCAACTGCACAGATCTGCCCTGGAGGCGCAGTTCCCTCGTGTGGCTGAGATCCCCTTTGATGTTGAACTGAAGCGGATGATCACCATTCACAATCTGCCAGATCTACAGTATTTCTGTGAGGATCTCCAACCCTGGCAGACTGATCTAGAAGAACAGGGGATCCAGAGAGTGGCTTTTCTTAAGGGAGCTCCAGAGACTCTTCTGAAAACCAGCACTTATCTCTGGCAGAGGAACGAACGGATCCCCCTTCTGGATAGGGACAGACTGGTCTGGCAACAGCGGGTTGAAGATCTGGCAGCTCAGGGACGCCGTCTGATCGGAGTAGCTTATCTACCCCTGGCAGCAGATGCCCTGGCCGTTACGCCTGCGGATCAGTGCCAGCAAGTCTTTCTCGGGATCGTGGGATTGTACGATGCGCCGCGACCCGAGGCCGCCAGAGCCGTGCAAAACTGTCAAAAGGCGGGGATGCGCACCCTCTTGATCACAGGAGATCATCCCCTGACTGCGGAAACGATCGCCCGAGAAACGGGGATTTCAGATGGATCAGGTCCAGGACTTACCGGACACAATATTGATGAGGCTACCCCTGAACAACTGGGGCAGTGGGTTCAATCTCGCTCTGTGTTCAGTCGGGTTACTCCCCAGCACAAGTTACAGGTGGTGCGATCCCTGCAGCAACAGGGAGAAGTTGTGGCCATGACCGGAGATGGCATCAATGATGCTCCCGCGCTCAAACAGGCAGATATTGGCATTGCCATGGGCCGGACCGGAACCGATGTGGCCAAAGAAGCCGCAGATATGGTCCTGCTCGACGACAACTTTAGCGCAATCGTGGCTGCCACCCATGAGGGCAGACGCATCTATGACAATGTCCGCAAGTTTATCCGCTTTAGCCTCACGGGCAATTTTGGAGAACTCTGGCTGATTATCCTTGGCCCTTTTCTCGGTTTGCCCTTACCCCTCCTCCCTCTGCAAATTCTCTGGATCAACCTGCTGGCGGATGGGATCCTGGCAGTTGCCCTCAGTTTTGAGCCTGCGGAACCTTCGGTCATGCAACGTCCCCCCTATGCTCCACAAGAGTCAGTTTTCAGTCGCGGACTGGGGTGGGGAATTGGCTGGATCGGCGCTCTGATGGGAGGACTGCTGCTGTTAATCGCCTGGAGCAGCTGGCAACAGGGAAATCCACACTGGCGGAGTATTGTCTTTACAGCCCTGCTTGCCTGTCGAGTCGGCCTGGTCTTGACGATGCGATCGGAACGGACCCTCTGGCTGCAATTGCCACCCAATCCGGTCCTTCTCCTCGCCGTGAGCAGCACCTGTATTCTCCATTTACTGATCCTCTATATTCCCTGGCTGCAGCCCGTATTTCAGTGTGATGGTCTCTTGAATGGTGAACTGTGGCTCTGTCTGGGGGCAGGGATTAGCATGATGATCTGTGGGGAAGGGGAAAAAGCGGTGCGCCGATTGCTGCAACCAAGTGTAGTCAGTACGCAAGGATCCAACGATCAGGTCTCTGAATTTGGTAGCACCTCAGAAACTCCTTAAACTGAGTAGATTCCTGGCTGACTTCATGATTACGCACCACAACATTGGAGTTGTACTGAAATCTTTGCTAAGTTCATTGCGGGTTAGTTGCATGCCTTTGAATGACAAACAGGGGGGCAAACACCCTTTCTCTTCTCAGAAGCTTTTCCTAAACTGTAGCTTCTGTCAATACCTTCTCCTCTGTGTCTTTCTCCGCAGCCGCCTGATGGACTACCAGCACAGAACAGGGGGCATGGTGCATAACATAGTTACTGACACCTCCTGGACTTAACTCCCCGCGTTTCGATATCTCACTACCAATAACGATGAGATCAGCAGACCAATTCCTGGCCATCTGACAAATGACGGAACCCGGTTGGCCTAGGTTCTGGCTAAATTCAGTGGCTATGCCTGCTTCTGTAGCCACCCGAGTAAACTTCTGCAGCCATTCCAGTCCTTTATCCTCAAATTCTTTCCATCTCTGGGCAAAAATATTACTCTTTCCACTGAGCTCAGGATAGTGGCCCGCCAGGATCACATCAGAAAATCCGGGACTCCCCTCTTCATGGGTATAGAGAACATGCAAGAGCATCAGGTTCCCCAGATGAGCTTGAGCCTGATCTAGAGCAGCTTCGAAGATTCTTTCACCCATATCAGAGAGATCAATGGCAGCAAGGATACGTCTGTACATGGTTAACTCCTTTTTCTGCAGAGATATCTCTTTGTCTCTACCTCGATTCTACTGCGAGCGCAGAAGAGGTAATCATTGCATTCAAATTACTTATTAGCCGCAAAAGCCACTAGCAAATTCGTGGCAGTTGTTCTCTACTCAACAGATCGAGAAACCGAGCGGATCCTAGAGTTTTTTTTCAGGCTAACATCCCCACCCCCAGCGCTGTCACGGATCCAATCCACTGAGCCCCCCCCTCTACCATCCCGTTTGGGACCTGTTGAAGAACTTCTAGGCACCGACATCACCCGCCGCTTTATCCTTCGCAATGGCCAACCTGAACCTTATCAAGCCTGAAAAGACACCGTTTTAGTTGCAGGAGGAGGGTCGGCCAAAATTCGCATCCGTTTTTCAGATTATCCAGGCAAAACCGTTTATCACTGCCATATTTTGGATCATGAGGATCTGGGTATGATGGGAATCATTGAAATGGCTTGGGAGAAATCTCTAGACGCTGATCTGGGTACTACCAAAACCACTGAAGAGTTACAAGCAAAGGTGGTTCATGAACATGCAAACAACATCAGGATAGGAAAATCTCAAGATTCCGTTCCACCTGTTGGGCCACGACAACATTGATCCGCAAAAATAGTGGCGGCAGTAACCAGACTCAGAGATTCGGGGAGATTTGATCCTGGATTCACTCTGTTTTCATCTACACAATATAAAATCAGATCTACAGGAGAGATCTGGATTTATTTCCTCCGGATCAGATCAAGGCCTATGAACAGGTTAGTTTTGCTGATAACTATTGCTGGTAGTTTGGCTACTGCAATCCTACTCTCCACACAGTTGCCTCCTAGTCTCTCGCAATCAAACTCATCCAATGGGATGGATCATGGGGTGGGACATACTTCCATGACGATGAGCTTAGGGCCTGCCGATACCGAATTTGATTTGCGATTTCTGGATGGGATGACTTTGCATCACCAAGGAGCAGTGGTCATGTCTGAACAGATCTTGCAGAACTCGCAGCGATCTGAACTCAAACAATTCGCCCAGGATATTATCACCGCTCAGCAGGCTGAAATCAAAGATATGCAGATGTGGCGGGAACGGTGGTATCCCAACGCACCTACATTACCGCAAGCCTGGAATTCTGAAATGGGCCACATGATATTTATGTCCGAAGAGATGAAGACTGCCATGAGGATGGACATCCCATTGGGAAACCTAGATCAACAGTTTGACCTGCGGTTTCTTGATGCCATGATTGTTCACCATGAGGGGGCTCTGGTGATGGCAAAGGAAGGCTTGGAAAACTCTCAACGCCCCGAGATCCAACAGCTGGGAAGGGAGATCCTAGCAACACAGCAAGAGGAGATCGAGGTAATGAAGCAATGGCGCACAAAATGGTATAGCTAGTAGCCACAGGGCAGCCATAAGGTGACTTTATCTGAGATAGGTCCGCTTCAAATTCGGAATTGCCCTCTTCGTCAAAGGTAAGCACCGTAAAGGGGTGCACCCGATCCCCAAACTTCATCCCTGGGGACCGATGGGCAGTCCTGTTAAAGCTAGACCTGTTAAATCAGGTTTCTCTTGAAGTAGGGCTTGCCGAGAAAAGCAGCGATTTTAGTCATGATAAAATGCAAGAGTTGAGAGGATTTCTAGCCTAAACCTTTGCACTGAGTTCTGCGGCCTGCTTCGGAACTTCGATTCAAAGGCTGGTATAGAGACGCCAATGCGCACTAGTCAGCCACGATCGTCAGTTCAAGGCTAGCAGCGGAGGAGCCTTCAGTCTAATTTCGCATCCAATCCAGGATGCTGGCTCCCCCAACATACATGGCCAGCAAAATAGAAGTCGAGACAATCCCAGCCAGGACACAAATACAAAGTCCCGCCAGACTTAACGCCCCATCATCTTCCAATAACCCGAAGCCGCTTACAAAGACACCTATCGCAGGTAAGGTGTTGGTCCCAGGAACCGGGATCATCATGGAGCAGGCCATGAGTGTAATCAGGAACCCTATACAGATACGGCCGGTCACACTGGTACAGATGGCGGTGAGGCGGGGTTTACTCAAACCTTCAATCCGTTTTAACCAGGGAAGTCCAGCCTTCAACACCCCCTGAATTTGCTTCAGTTCCAGACCCTGCCTTAATACCCGCTGTGGCAACCAGGGCTCCGAGCGGCCTGCCAGCAACTGTATCGATAGCAGGGCAATCACAATTCCAAAGGGAACCGAGTACCCAGGGGCGGGAATAGGCAGCGCTGAGGGGAACGAGAGCAGCACAAAGAAAAAACCAAAAGCCCGCTCCCCCGTCAGGTGAACCAGATCAGCCAATTGCACCCGCGGCGGACAGGTCTCGGACCAAAAGAACCGCTCCAGTTCCTGTGACAGTCGTGCCATAGGGGCCTCAGATCAAATCATCTGATATTCTACGGCCACATTTAGTCGAGGCTGAGAACTTTGCTGGATCTGGGCTGCACGGCATCAGCCATTCCATTCGTGGTGGAACACCCCGGGCTTGTCCGTCCGCTCAAAGGTGTGGGCCCCAAAGAAGTCCCGCTGAGCCTGGGTAAGGTTCTGGGGCAGATTGGCTGTGCGGTAGCTATCGTAGTAGGCCAGGGAAGCGCTGATGGCCGGAACCGGGATCCCCAGATGAAACGCTGTCGCCACCACCCGTCGCCAGGCCGCCTGCCGAGAAACTAACGCCTGCTTAAACTCCTCATCCAGCATCAAGTTGGGCAGATCGGGTTGCCGGATAAAGGCTGCTTGAATATCCCCCAGAAGTTTGGCACGGATGATGCACCCCCCTTTCCAGATGCGGGGGATCTCGCTGAAGTTAAAGACATAGTTGTGTTCCTGGGCTGCCTTTTGCAGAAGCGCCATCCCCTGAGCATAGGAACAGATTTTGGAACAATAGAGAGCTGCCTTCAGATCCTCGAGCAAGGCCTGCTGATCTCCCTGGAAGCTCTCACTCGGTCCTGATAGCTGGGAAGAAGCCGCGACCCGTTCCTGCTTGATGGAGGACAAGATCCGCGCATTCACTGCGGCATCAATCGTAGGGATGGCCACCCCCAGATCCAGCGCATCTTTGACTGTCCAGCGTCCGGTTCCCTTTTGCCCCGCCTGATCTAGAATCAAATCCAGCAGCATTTTGCCGGTGTCCGGGTCTATGGTTTGAAAGATCTTGGCGGTGATCTCAATCAGGAACGACTCCAGCTCGGTCTGGTTCCAGGCATCAAACGTATTCTTCATGTCTGTAGGGGTCATCGCCAGGCCGCGCCGCATTAGATCGTAGACCTCAGCGATCAGCTGCATATCTCCATATTCAATGCCGTTATGGACCATCTTGACGTAGTGGCCTCCCCCTTTGGGTCCCAGATAAGTCACACAGGGACCATCCTCCACCTGGGCCGCAATTCGAGTCACAATCGGTTCAATGGCAGCATATGCCTCCTCGCTGCACCCTGGCATCAGACTGGGACCATTCAAGGCTCCCTCTTCACCGCCACTTACCCCCATGCCCACAAAATGAATGCCGGTGGGCTCCAGTTCCACCACACGGCGATCGGTGTCTGTGTAGAGGGAATTCCCCCCATCAATGAGAATATCCCCTGGCTCTAGCAAGGGTTTGAGCTGATTGATCACCGCATCCACGGGCGCGCCAGCCTTGACCATGATCAAAATGCGGCGGGGACGCTCCAGACTCTGCACCAGTTCTTCCACTGAGTAGGTGGGGGTCACCCGTTTGCCACCAGCGCGTTCTGCCATAAACGCTTTCGTCTTTTCTGCCGTCCGGTTATACACGGCAATCGGAAAGCCATTGCGCTCAACATTCAGGGCCAGGTTCTCACCCATGACGGCGAGACCGATCACAGCAAAACTGGCTTGACTCATAGGGGATCCTTATCTCAGGTGCATTTTGCCTCTACACACTGTAGACCCCGAAGCTGAGAAAACTGGCGGAGGATCCCCATGTTTTAAGGTCTGGATCACACTCTCAGGCTGCAATCGCGGGTAGAGACAGTCTATTCACTGTGCATATGGGGAAAGGTGCTAGCATTTTGACGTCATTTCCCAAGCACTTTCATGGACCTGCCTGAGTTGAAGCAACTTGTGGAGCAAGCCTTTGCTGACGGCAAGCTGTCGCCTGAGGAAATGGATGCAATTATGGAAGCCATTATGGCGGATGGGAAGGTGGATGCCGAGGAAATGAAAATCGTGGATGAGATTTATAAGAAAATCAGAGATAACCAGGTCGAACTGGAATAGGCCTCTATTGCAACTTATTGTGACAAGCTACTGGGAGTGTAGATGCCCGGACCCCCTAGTTACTTGCTGCATGCTGTCGATACCAGGCGATCGTACGCTCCAGTCCTTCTCGCAGACTGACTTTGGCCTCAAACCCGCAGGTTTCTTTGGCTCGACTGACATCCAGACATCGCCGCGGCTGGCCATTGGGTTTATCGGTTTGCCAGCGGATCTCCCCTTGAAAATCCATGAGTTCTGAGATCAGCTCCACCAGATCCTTGATGGAAATCTCCTCACCAGTCCCCAGATTCACGGGTTGATCCCCATCGTAGAACTGAGTGGCGATCACAATGCCGCGGGCACAGTCCTCGGAGAAGAAAAACTCGCGGGTGGGGGTGCCATCTCCCCAGACCTCCAGGTAGGGTTGCCCCTGCAGTTGCGCTTCATGCACCTTCCGGATCAGGGCTGGAATCACATGGGAACTGAACAGATCAAAGTTGTCAAGAGGACCGTAGAGATTCACGGGCAGGACATAGATGCCATTGAACCCGTACTGCTGCCGATAGGACTGCAACTGCACCAGCAGGGCTTTTTTAGCTACTCCGTAGGGGGCGTTGGTCTCTTCGGGATAGCCATTCCACAGCTCATCTTCTTGAAAGGGCACGGGGGTAAACTTGGGATAAGCGCAGATCGTGCCCACACAGACAAACTTTTCTACCCCTGCCTGATGGGCCGCATGGATCAACTGGGCTCCCATGATCAAATTGTCATAAAAGAGTTCCGCTGGCTTGGCCTGGTTTAACCCAATGCCACCCACATGGGCAGCCAGGTGAATGACAATATCCTGATCTTGAACCACCTCCTGACAGACGGACCATTGCCGCAAGTCATGGCTGGCAGAACGAGGGATGCGCACCTGAGCCGGATCCACGCCCAGAACTTGCAAATAGTCCAGAACATGCTGACCCAAAAAGCCACTGCCGCCCGTGAGGAGAATCCGTTTCTGACTCAGATCCATGCTGCCCAACCCTCCTGATCCCTGCTGTAAGGCTAGCATCAGCGGAATCGGTTTTAGCCAACCTGGCGGGCCTGTTTGACCATCTCGATCAACGTGTGGTGTGCATCCTCGGAATCCTGAAGTTGATGATCGAAGGTGATGCGCAATGTCACCTGCTGATCTTCAACCTGGGCCTCTAGATCCATACCTTCTGGATCAATAGCCAGCATCCGGGCAGAACTGACCTGAGGCGACTGGCCAAAAACACAAGCGTAAAGGGCAACCGCATCTGCATGATCCTCATTCATGTGCTTGCAAATCCGATCACTGATTGCGGGAGATAAAGGATCAGCCATGGTTTCAATCTGAACGCTCCCCTGCACTATATCCCAGATTCCACCTCATCCTTGACCTCAAGATAGGTATCTCTGTTCTCCAGCGTCCCTGGGAATCCCTGAGGTAGCCGTTGCCGCAAAATCAGCAGAATTGATCCTGCCACCACCGTGCTGCCCAGCAACAGTAGCCAGAAGTTAGATCCCATCTGAGTGGGGTGATCTAGAGCCCATCCCCCCATCGCTGGACCGATCAGGAACCCGATGGCCCAGCATTCAGATTCCAGTGAGAAATAAATGCCTCTCAAGTCCTGGGGCGCAATCTCCCCCACCAGGGCTACTGCCGACGGTGCATAGAGGATCTCGGCTATGGCAATCAAGGCAAACGTGGCATAAGCCGACCCAAGGGCATGGGCAGGAACCATCCCCGTGATCCAGATGAAGAGAAACCCACCTGTCCAGAGGACCAGTGCGATCAGCAGAATATTCACATGGGCCAGTTGCCGCAGCCAGCGGAGCAGAGGGAGTTGCAGAACAATCTTGAGAAATGCATTCCAGAAAAATAAATAACTGATCAGCTGCTCCGAGAAGCCCGTGTCTGTATTCCCGCCGGGGACAAAATTAGCCAGGTAAAGGGGTAGGGTGCTATTGAGCTGGGCTGCATAGGTAGTAAAAAAAATATTGGCAATCAAATAGGTGAGAAACACTCGATCGTTGAGCGCCTGCCACCAGTTCCTCACCAGTTGCCTGGGGGTGGTCTGGGTTTGCCGAGTTTCTGCGATGGCCCAATAGATCACCAGCCCGAAGCAGAGATACAGCACCCCCTTACCCATGAACAGGGTACGGTAATTTCCCGATAAGGCAATATATTGTCCCGCCAGTAGGGCCCCCACTCCCAGCCCCAGGTTGTCCGCCAGGCGAGTCAGGGCAAACGCCTCCGTCCGGTTCTCCGTTGTGGTCAGATCGGTGGTCATGGCCAGGGTGGCAGGCCAGTAGAGGCTGATCCCCAACCCCATCAACACATTGCCAGCGATCAGAAGCCCAAAGGTATCGGCAAAGGCCAGACAAAATCCTGCGATCCCTGAGAGCATAGCCGCCAGGAGTAGGGTCCCTCGTCGCCCCAACCTTGGCGCATCCAGGGCATTCCCTGCCAGAAATCGACCGACAATTCCGGCAAAGCCAGAGCTACTCAGCGCTAACCCTACCTGCGTGGCCGAAAACCCCAGCTGATTCACGAAGTAAATGGAGGCATAGACCAGCGTAAATCCCTGGCCTAAGAACAGGAGAAACTGACCTGCCGCCAGGATCCAGAGCTCTCGGCTGAGTTGAGGAAACCAGGCTTTCCCTCTAGAAGAGCCCTCAGAAGGCTGCGCAATCCGATCCATGACGGCTATAGGTTTCTTAACAATCACTGTCCTATTCTAGGGGGTTCAGCCGAGGGGAAACCGCTGATGGTCACTGAGAGGAAGTCCTTGAGGGTAGCTGGGGGATAGTGCCGAACAACCAACGGTGAAGCGGATGCTGCCTGGGCAACTGCCGGATCATGTGCACGGTCCGCTCCAGAAGCTGCTGCTCAGATTTCATCAGACCCACCAGTTCATAGCGACTTTGACTGATCAGGACATAAAGGGTCATGACAAGACAAAAAGGATCCCCAGACTGGCAGGCGGGGCTCAATAAAAAGCATGTACTTGAGGCCGATCCAGGTGAAGTACTCTAGCAGGCGGCGGATCTCGACCCGTAAGGCCCAGAGACATGGCCCCCCGATCAGCACCCACATTCCGGCTAGAAAAATAAACAGCGCATTCTGGTAAGCCTGGAAGAGACGCTCAGCTTCTTTGGAGAGGGTGATCACAACTTCTCACCGGAGACGGGGCCTGCTGTTACCTTATCAGGAGCCAGCCTGTCTGAACTTGTTCCCAGGTTCATCTGGTTGACCAGAAGCTAAGCATCCTGACGATCCGATGCGATGGCGTTAAGCTCTGCCTCTTCCTCCCGAACAGTGACCGAGGAAAATTGTCGATCATGCCACCACACCAGGAGGGGACTGGCCAAAAAGATGCTGGAATATACTCCTAACCCAAACCCGACCAGCAGTGCCACTGCAAATCCCTTAAGTGTGGGTCCCCCAAAGATCGCAATGGCCAGCAGAGGCAACATGGTCGTTAGGGTGGTATTGAGAGAACGGCCAAAAGTTTGATTCAGGGAAATATTGACGACATGGGCAAATCTGACCCTACGACTGATCAGGCGGCGATTCTCCCGAATCCGGTCATAGATCACTACCGTATCGTTGACCGAAAAGCCAATGATCGTCAGCAGAGCCACCACGAATAAACTGTCCACCTCCACCCCGAGCGTCAGGCCCAGCAGAGCAAAGATGCCAATCGTGAGGACAACATCATGCAGAAGCGCAAGAATAGCAAAGATGGCGTAGTCCAGCTGGAAGCGAAACCCCAGATAAACCACGATCAGGGCAAAAGAGATCAAAACCGCCTGGATGCCTGTGCGCAGTAGGCGTCGCCCCACCGTGGGTCCCACAGTTTCCACTAGAACCCGCTCAAAAGGAGCCACTTCTGCTTCTAGCCGCGCCTCAATGGCCAGCCGTTCTGATTCGGCCAGGGGAGGGGTTCGGATCAGGGCATTCTGGCGGGTGCTATTGTCCAGCTGGATGACGCTACTGCCCAGATCCGCCTCGGCCAACACCTGCCGCAACTCCTGGGTGGTCACGGGTTGCTCAAAGCGCAGATCGAGAAGGGTTCCCCCCGAAAAGTCGAGGCCGAGCCGCAACGGGGAGCCGTAGGTGGCAATGGCAAACGCCATGCTGATCAAACCGATCCCCAGCACCAGAGTGGATAGCCAGAACCACAGCTGGCTGCGACCCACAATATCCACTTGGTAGGGCTGCGGCTCCGGAGACGGAACGGATGCTGTCGAAAGTTCA
This sequence comes from Synechococcaceae cyanobacterium SM2_3_1, assembly GCA_012030715.1. Lineage (GTDB taxonomy): Bacteria > Cyanobacteriota > Cyanobacteriia > Thermostichales > Thermostichaceae > JAAUUJ01. Next base: position 31,324 of record JAAUUJ010000015.1, read on the forward strand.
CTTGAGCTCATTTGGCTAACTCCGGTCGAACGCCATATAAATGCGGTTGGCGCAGGGAAGAAATGCCCATGGCCAGCAGCAGCAGGGAGCGGGTGCAGGTGAGCGCCGTAAAGAAACTAACCAGGATCCCCACCCCCAGGGTGACAGCGAACCCTTTAATGAGTCCTGCCCCCAACCAGAACAGAACTCCGCACACCAATAGCGTTGTCACATTGCTATCCAGAATGCTACTCAGGGCGCGGCCAAAGCCTTCTTCTACAGATTTGTAAAGCGACTTACCTGCTCGTAACTCTTCCCGAATTCGCTCAAAGATCAAAACATTTGCATCCACCGCCATGCCAATGCTGAGAATAAACCCTGCCAACCCTGGCAAGCTCAAGGTCACGCCCAATAGCTGAAAACAGGCAAAGGTACAGAGGGCGTAGATCAGCAGGGCCAGATCAGCAATCAGTCCTGGCAAGCGGTAGTAGAGCAACATGTAGAGAAAGACCAGGATCAGGCCACCAAGGCCAGCGTAGAGACTGCGGCGAATACTTTCGGCTCCCAGGGTGGCCCCCACCGTCCGATTTTCTATCACCTCGATCGGCACCGGCAGCGCGCCTGCCCTGAGCTTAATCGCCAGATCGGTGGCCTCCTCTACCGTAAAGGCCCCGGTAATCACCGCCCGGCCTCCAGTGATGCCAGTACGAGCAAACTGAGCATTCACCACAGGGGCACTGATCAATGTTTGGTCCAGAAAAATCCCCAGAGAGCGCCCGGTCCCGGCAATATTCATTGTTAACTCGGCAAATTTTTCGCCCCCTTCGGGAGTAAATTCAATCACCACTTCCCAGAACTGGGATCCCTGACTGGGAGCAGGGATGGCATCGCGCAGCTCTTCTCCCGTCAGTCCCACCCGCTCAAAAATTCTTTCGGGTTCTTCCCCAGCCACCGGACGCCCCTCCTCATTCAGAGGCACCTCGGTGCCAATCCGCTGGCGACGGAAATCCAGCTGAGCCGTGTCTCCCAAAATATCAATGGCGCGGTCCGGATCATCCACCCCGGGAAGCTGGACAAACAGCTCATCACCACTGCTGATCTGGATCAGAGGTTCTGAGACCCCAAGCGCATCAATCCGCTGTTGAATCACCGTCTGCACTCCGGCCATCACCTCTGGAGTAATTGTCGTCACATCCTCGGTGGGCTGAGCTTGTAGGGTCAACTGGGTACCTCCCTGCAGATCCAGGCCCAGGCGAAGGGGCTGGGTGAGGATGACGTAGAGGGCACCTGCCACGATAGCCAGCACCACCACCAGAATTCCTGCCTGTTTAGCGACCATAATTCCAGCTCTGGTTAACAACAGAGAAACTGCGATGCAGATCCCCTAACCAATTAGTCTATCGTTTTGCCTGACTACTCCAGCTGCAGCAAGATAGAAGATAAGAGTTCTATCCCAGTTGAAGATGCCAGAGGTGGTAATCATCGGAGCGGGGTTGGCGGGGCTGACCTGTGCCAAGGTGCTTTTGGAGCAGGGCCTTCGTGATCTTGTGGTTCTGGAAAAGGCAGATGCTCCCGGGGGTCGGGTGCGCACGGATCAGGTGCAGGGGTACAGATTGGATCGGGGCTTTCAGGTCTTGTTTACCGCTTATCCCAGTGTGCGGCGTCATCTGGATCTCCAGGCCCTACAGGTGCGGTCCTACCGACCCGGGGCTGTGCTGGTGCAGAGACAGCAGCATTATCTACTCGGGGATCCTTTGCGGGACCTCTCCAGCCTGGGGGCCACCCTGACCAATCCCCTGCTTTCCTGGGCTGATAAGCTGCGGATCATGCAGTTGCGCCTGCAGTTGTGGGGCCAGTCCCCTGAGCAGATTCTGGAGACTGCAGACATGACCACCGCCATGTTTCTGGACCGTTATGGCTTCAGTCGCCGTACCCGTCAGAGCTTTTTTGATCCCTTTTATCAAGGGATTTTGCTGGATCCCAGCCTGGAAACCACGGCCCGTCTTTTCCTGTTTTATTTCAAGATGCTGGCGGAAGGAGATATTGTGACTCCTGGCTACGGCATGGGGGAGATCAGCCGTCAGCTGGCCCAAATGATCCCCACCCAGGCGATCCGTTATCAGAGTCCAGTGGTGCGGGTTCAAATGCTGCCAGATCAGGATCTGGAGGTTCACTTGCAGCGGGGAGACCGCATCTCAGCCCCCTGGGTGGTCTGTGCTGTCGAGGCCCCTGCAGTGCGTCAACTCCTGCAAATAGAAGTTCCGGTTCAGCCCCGCGCTGTCACTTGCCTGTACTGGGCCGCGCCCTTTTCCTTAACTCGAGGAGCCTATTTGTACCTGAATGCCACGGGCAAGGGCAGGATCAACCACTGGATGGAAATGACGCAGGTGAGCCCTGATCTGGCCCCCGTCGGACAGCATCTTTACGTGTCCGTGATTCTGGGTCTGCCAGATTTATCCGAGACAGCCCTGGTGCAGCAATGTCGGAGTGAGTTGAAAACCTGGTTCCCCCAAGCAGATCTGGACCAGCTCCGCTTTCTCCGGCAATACCGCATCCCGTTTGCCCAGTTGGCTCAACCTCCAGGTATTGACCAGATCATGCACCAGATCCAGTCCCCCCATCCACGGTTGCTGCTAGCCGGGGAATACCGTCAACAGAGCAGTATTGAGGGAGCCATGGGCAGTGGCGAACAGGCAGCGCAGCAGATCCTCGGCCGCTAATTTGCGCTCTTGTCCTGGGATCAGGGTTGCTGTAGGTTGATAGCTGTTCACCTTCAGGGTTGAGAGAGAAGCTGTGGAACGGACATTTATTGCCATTAAGCCGGATGGGGTTCAGCGAGGATTGGTCAGCCCGATTATGGCTCGCTTCGAGGCGCGGGGTTTTCAGTTGATCGGCCTGAAAATGATCCAGGTCAATCGGGAGCTAGCGGAAACCCACTATCAGGAGCACCGTGAGAAGCCCTTCTTTGCTGGATTGGTGAACTTTATCACCTCAGGTCCGGTCGTGGCCATGGTTTGGGAAGGGAAAAATGTGATCGCCACGGCCCGCAAAATGATCGGCAAGACCAATCCCCTGGACGCTGAACCGGGTACGATTCGGGGCGACTATGGCATTGATATCGGGCGCAATATTATTCACGGGTCCGATCAACCCGAAACTGCGGCCCAGGAGATCGCCCTCTGGTTTGAACCCCAGGAGTTAATCAGCTGGACCCCGTCCACCCAATCCTGGATTTACGAATAAGTTTCCTCCCAGGCCCCAATCTGAGATCAGGCTGAGTTTCCCCTCTGCAGACCTGGGGTCTTTTCTAAGTTTTCGGTAATATGAGGCTAGTTTCCCGTTAACGGTCGGGTTCATTTGACTGCCTCTCTGGCCTAGCAAGGATTTTTGGCACCATTCCGGATGTGTCATCGATCTGCTCTGTTCTCTGCGCTTTGGTGAGCTCGCTGAACAGGAAGATACCTTCATCAGTCAGAGCCCCTGGTGATCCTGGTGTGTATGTAATGGAGAGAACCTTTGAATCGCCCTATCCTTTCTTTGACTGTGGTTCCCTCTGAGGACCCTCTGGAATCAGCCTTACGGATTCGTGGTGGCAGATCTCTGGAGGGGTTTGCGCCTGTGAGCGGGGCGAAAAACTCAGCCCTGGCCCTGATGGCAGGATCTCTGTTGGCAGCAGATGCCTGCCGGATTCATAATGTCCCGCGGTTGGTGGATATTGAACGCATGGCTGAGATCCTGCGCACCTTGGGGGTCAAAGTTGCTCACCATGGCCACACCTTAGATATTGATGCCCACCACCTCAGCTGTGCTCAGGCCCCCTATGAACTGGTCAGTCAATTGCGGGCCAGTTTTTTTATCACGGGTCCAATGCTAGCCCGTCTGGGACATGCTCGGGTGCCTTTACCTGGAGGCTGTGCTATCGGGAGTCGTCCGGTGGATCTGCATGTGCGGGGCCTCCAGAGTTTGGGAGCCACAGTGCAGGTGGATCATGGGGTGGTGCATGCCTACACGCGCAAGCTGCGGGGGGCGCGCATTTATCTGGACTATCCCAGTGTTGGAGCCACCGAAACCCTGCTGATGGCAGCCGTTCTGGCGGAAGGGGAAACTGTCATTGAAAATGCGGCCCAGGAGCCGGAAGTGTCGGATCTGGCCCACTTTTGTCAGGCCATGGGCGCCCGCATCCGTGGAGTGGGCACCAATACGCTGGTGGTACAGGGAACTCCCCACCTGCATGGGACTGAGTACACGGTGATTCCCGATCGCATCGAAGCCAGTACCTTCCTGATTGCAGGGGCAATTACTCGCTCTACCCTGACCGTTGGCCCCGTGATTCCCGATCACCTGCGGGCCGTGATTGCCAAACTACAAGCCATGGGCTTTGGTCTGTATGAAGCAGGACCCAACCGTCTGCAGATCACCCCTGCTGTCCTGGATTCGGGCTGGCTCTGCCATGCCGCTGATATCCAAACCCTTCCCTATCCCGGCTTTCCCACTGATGTTCAAGCTCCGATCATGGCCCTGACCGCCCTAGCCGAAGGGGAGGGGTACATTAAAGAAACTGTGTTTGAAAACCGCATGCACCACGTTCCGGAGTTAAACCGGATGGGAGCGGATATCCGCCTCACCAATAATGTAGCGATCATTCGCGGAGTGCCGCGACTCTCAGGGGCACCTGTACAAGCCACAGATCTGCGGGCGGGTGCAGCGCTGGTGTTAGCCGGATTGGCGGCAGTTGGGGAAACCACGATTCGGGGTCTGCAGCACCTGGATCGTGGTTATGAATGTCTGGAGGAAAAGCTGCGCAACCTGGGGGCTCACCTTACCCGCACTCAGGCCAGTACGGATCCGGGCTTGGCTGTGATCGCTCCCCGACGGTCGTCCTGAGGGGATCTGAACTATCATGTGAGCTAATAATGTGCCTGTAATCTTCTGTTCATGAAGGTTCTGATTGGATCGGACTACCACTGTCAACCCCGTCTGCTGGAGCAGGCCCTCAATCTCTTGCCAGAGGTAGATGCCTACATCAATTGTGGCGACTTTTGCACCCTGGCTGGCGCTCAACCCAAGGCCAGAGAACCTCTAGGCTATGATCCCCAAGGTCAGGCAGAAGTTGAGCTCCTGCAATCCTTCTTGCAGCAGGTGGATCAGGTGGGGACCCCCTGGATCTTTTGCCGGGCAATCATGATCCGGCTCCCCAGGTCCTCAGTCCTCTGGCGGGAACACATGGCACCGTTGCCGTGGCTTCCACGCTGATGCCCTTTCTGGGACAGCAGGTGTTACTGGTTCCCTGGACGCCTCCCTGTGGCTGGAGCTGGACCCTGACATCCACCCATCTCAAGGAGTTGGTGGCCACCTATACTGAGACCGAAGTGGACATCCTGATTACCCATGCTCCTCCCCGCGGGATCCTGGATGAAGGCAGCAAGTGGTATCACCGCAATATGCCCACCCTCAAACCTCTGGTGGACTGTGTCCAGCCCGATTACTACTTCTGTGGTCACATGCATCTAGACGGCGGCAAGCAGGTGAAACGGGAAGGCACCACCTACGTCAATGCTGCTCTGCACAACCTGGTGATCTATCTGGATGTCTGATTCAGGCCCTCACCAGGGCAGATGAAGTTCCCCGCAGCACCTCCAGATCCGCTGCATCTAGCTCTGCCGGAGTTCCACTGCGGATCAGTTCCGCAAAGTTTTCATTGGGCACCATCAGGCAGAGGGCATAAAGTCGTCCGGGTCCTGTGTTATGGATTGCATGGATACCCTTGGCTGGCACCAGCAGACTATCACCTGCCTGAATCGGGATCTGTTTCCCATCACACACGGCGAGCCCTTCCCCTTTGAGAATAAAGAACATCTCCACCGCCAGCAGATGCTGATTTGCAGGTGTCCGCCCACCTTCATCAAAGATCTCCACGCAGAAGGTGAGAGAAACATTCGCAATGGTCTGATCAAAAACAATCGCCAGTCGATTGGTGTCCCCTGGACTGATGCGGAATGCCTGGTAGTCGGTGGGGGATTTAACAACGGGAAGCATACAGTGGGAGGTGGGAACCATTGACCGCTCTCCTCTAGTCAGGGTATGGGATCATGAAACCAGTGAACTGATCAGCGTCCGAGAATCCGTCACAAAGCCAAAGCACTGCTTCGTATTGTAGAGGGTGGCCTGCAGACAGTACTCCGGAGAGGTGGTGGCGGTGCAATCCTCCAGCAGAATGCAGTCATAGCCAAGAAAGTTGGCATCCTGCAGGGTCACCAGCACACATTGATCGGCATTAACTCCGGCAAAAAAGAGGGTGGTTCGCCCCAGATTGCGAAGAATACTATCCAGCGGCGTATCCCAGAATCCACTCATGCGATACTTATCCACCTGAATATCCTGAGGATGCTGATCCAGATCTGCCACCACCGCGGCTGCCCAGCTGCCTTTGATTAATACAGGAGCCCCGTTCGCCGGGAGTGGATCCCCCAGCCCCACTCCAGTTCCGCTGGCATTGTACACATGGCGCAGTCCGGCACTGATATTGGCCAGATCGGGACGGTTGCCCCAGTTCACCCACAGGATCGGCACCTTGGCCTGACGCAGATCGGGCAGTAACGTTTGCAGCGGTGAGATTGGTTGGCGGGCTGGACTCACATCCACACCAATGCTGGCCAGCCACCCCTGCGGGTGACAGAAGTCATTTTGCATATCGATCACCAGCAATGCTGCTTTGGCCAGATCCAGGCGCAGAGTCTTGGTGTCTGTGGACAGAAGGATCGGTCGCGGCGGCAAAGGGGGGCGCGTAATATCGGCAACCTCGGCATCCACCTCCCAGGCATTCGGAGGAATACCTAAAGAATGGAGATGGCGATGGCTAAAGTCCATGGAGATCTAGGGATGAAAGAAGCCAGGACATTCCCAATAGAGCAGGAATCGACCTCAGGATAGGTGATTTCAGTTACCGTTTGCCGAGATCATTGGCCCCTGTTGAAACCAGTGATCCCAGGACGGGGTGGCAAGCATGGGCAACGACCGTAAACTCAGAAGCCGCTGAACTGCCTGGGGATGACGAAGCGCCTGCAGACAGACCTCAGCTACTTCGTGGACCTCCAGAACACCTGAGGGCGTCATATCGGAGATGAACTGCGTCATGGTCCCCGCCTTAGGATCAGATCCCGCCACCACGCGGATCAAGGTTGGTCGCAATCCCTGAGCCTGGAGCCAGGATTCCACCTCGGTGCTGGGTGCCACGGTCAATACCACCAGTTGAGGTAAAGACTGCGCCCGATAGACCCCCAGGGTTTGTATCTGTAGGCCAAAAGGACCTGGAGCAAAGTGAGGATTCAGTTGCTTGTCCTGCTCAAACTTACTCAGCATCAGCTGAAAGCTACTGACGCCACTGGGATCGAGAGGCGGCGCATCCGCCAAAGTGCGAGCACGGAAAGTGGGGATCATCTCTGCAAAGGGAAACTGCAGTTGTTGCCAGGTCTCTGGGTAAGTATCAAACGAGATGGAGTAAGCCAGACTATCCCAGTCCTGTTGAGTGCGTACAAAAAACTTGTAGCGCTTGCCATCTCCCCGCACCCACAGTTCGATACCGGCGAAGTCAGAAAGATCCAGAGGGGGGACCAGATTGCGCATGCGAATCGAGGCAAATCCGCCCGAATTGGCGGTGGACACCACCCCCGTAAAGAGTCCTCCTTCAGGGGTCAGGTGCAGGCCACTTTCGCTGACTCCCCCCATAACCACATCATCCAGGGCACCCCATCGATCCTTGAGGTCAGGGGTGGGATGTTGAAAGTCAAACAGCAGGTGATCGGGTAACTTGGCCCAGCTTGCTTCTGCCACCCGCGCCAGTTGCTCCAACTTGACAAAGTGCGGATCCTGCCAGTGGGGATCCTGCAACCACACCAGCAGGGCTTGGGTACGGCGTAACTGCTCTGGCCTTAGCTGAGTTGCCTCCAGGATCTCAACCGATTCTCCCCAAACCCGCTGCGTGGAGACAGGGGACGGAGTCAGAATCTGCACCCGTTGGCCCTGATCTAGAAGCTGGTGCACCAGTCGCCGTCCCATCTGACTTTCAGTTCCTGCCACCAGCACCCGCAGCTGTTCCGGTCGGGCCAGGGTTGCGGAGGTGACTTCTGCGGTTTCCATTCCCAACCATCCTTTGACTTGCTGAACCGTTGACCCAAAGGATAAGGCATCGAAATAGTTGAGGGTAGCCAGAAATCGGCTCAGATCCCAGGCAGGCATGGGGTATCTCCGTCAGAATGTGCTCCCTCATGACCTTAGCAGAGGGAAAAATGCCCCACCGGGCCCTGTCCATGACCAATGGCCAGTGCATGGGCAATCGCCTCGGTCACATAGATTTTTCCCTGCAAAACGGCTGTCCAGGGATCGGCCCCCAGGGCCAGCTGGGCTGTGATGGCCGCCGAAAGCGTGCAGCCCGTGCCATGGGTGTGAGGCGTGGGAACTGGCGGACTTTTGAGAATGCGCAGGCTTTCCCCATCCCACCAGACATCGGTTCCACGTAGATCCGCCTCCATGCCTCCGCCCTTGACCAGTACTGCTCGCGGACCCCCATGGGTATGGATTTCTCTGGCGGCAGCCTGCATATCCTCCAGCGTATGGATGCTCACGCCACTCAGGATCTGGGCTTCAAAGCGATTGGGGGTGACGATCTGGGCCAGCGGAATCAGTTGGGTTCGCATGGCCTCAATCGCCTCATCCTCCAGCAGTTGTGCGCCTGTGCGCGACACCATCACCGGGTCTACCACCAGCCGTTCCAGGGGCCAGCGCCGGATCTGCTCCGTGACGGTGTAGATGATCTCAGCATTCAGGAGCATGCCGGTTTTGGCTGCCTGTACGGAAAGATCTGTCATCACTGCGCCAATTTGGGCCGCCACCGCCTCGGCTGGCAACACATCCACTCTCGCCACTCCCTGCGTGTTCTGGGCAGTCACACAGGTGAGCGCACTGGTGCCATGGACACAATGAAAGGCAAAGGTGCGCAGATCCGCCTGGATGCCAGCCCCACCTCCACTATCGGAGCCTGCAATGGTCAGGGCAACTGCCGGGGTCAACTCCTTTGGGGCAGGCTGATCGAGAGGAATGGTGACCCAGGTGACAGGATCAGCAGTAGAGGTCATGGCAAATCCTCAGAGCAATGGGAGGTGAATTTCAGCGGCATGGGACAGCACCCCTCTATGCTTGTGGTTCCCCAAAATTTTTGTCGATCGCCTGCAGGCCTCCCGAGACCAGCCATTGATCAATATCCACCTGGTGATGAGGATGCAGGTTGTGCCAGTCTTCCCCCAGTAGAGCATCCACATGGGCCGTGGAGGGATGGGTGGTGGCCCGGTGCATGTAGCCAATAAAGGGATCCACCAGAGAACTGTAGTACATGCGTTCCGCCCAGGGCAGGTTGGGCAGGATCTCGTCCCGAAAGGCTTCGGGTGACACCAGTTCTACCTTCAGGGCGCGGTCGGGATCCACAGCCAGGGTCAGTTCGCGAAAGTAGCGGTTTTTAAGAGGACGCCAGCGATTGACAAGATGAAAAATACTGTAACCGCCGTTCTCCGGATCTACCCCTCCTTCCCCAAACAGGTGAGTCAGCCGCATCATGCTGCGGGCAATGGTATCAATATCCGACATGTAGGCAATCGAGTCTTCATGTACCGGAAAGTACTTCAGGGGCAAATTGAGGGTAGGGCCGCCCGGGATCTTGA
>JAAUUJ010000016.1 GCA_012030715.1 Synechococcaceae cyanobacterium SM2_3_1
GGTATCGAAATCAGCCATTAACCCAGGAAAAGAAAGAGAAAAATCGAGAGAAGTCGAAAGTGCGGGCACTGGTAGAACATGTTTTTGGTAGTTGGATCACGGAGATGGGGGGCAAACTGGTTAGAGTCATTGGAATAGACAGAGTGAAAAGCGTGATTGGCTTGAAGAACATTGTGTACAACATGAAGCGATACGTGTACCTGGAAACCTGCAATGTAGTCTAATTTACCAAGATTCAGGTGGAAAACACCTACTAAAGTTTGGGATTTTGACCCTGAGGAAGGTCTGACTGTGGCTTCACAGCCTTTCTGTCTAATGATCAATCTAGAATAAGTAAATTATTCGAGGTGCTCTACTGAAACTCGTTTGTCAGGAAGAAAAAGCGGACTCACACTCTGATCAGGCGAATAGGTCACCAACTCACCATATCGAAACCCAAACATGGCTTCAGGATCTATCCTAGGAGCCCGATACACTTCTAAACATCGATCCACAAGATTCACAATCCAGTAGTCCTGCAGATCAGATCGAGCATACAAACTCCCCTTCACTTGCCGATCAAATCTCAAGGTACAGCATTTCCCAGCCACCTGCGGTCTAACCCTGGTCCCCATGGGCTATAGATCCTTGGGCATACTGTAGTTCACCAGATTGGGAAACGCTGTACTGTCTGATATCTCGATCACTACCAGTGCAGTGGTGGGATGATGCTGTGCATACTCTCGAATCGTGCCAGAAATGACAGCGATATCCGGTTCTGGCTCAGAGATCGGACTCAAGACCAGAGGCTGTTGTTCACGAATGTGCGTCCCAGCAGGCAGCACGGATCTCAGGATCTCAGCAGTAAAGTTGATCGCGGTAGCATGAGCACTCTTCATGGGGCTACGCCCCGCTGGCGCGAAGGGACTCATCTCAACCACCTGTCCTTCGATCAGCTGCACCCGTTGATCCAAAAACAAGCCTGCTTCCGCCATCTCATGGTAGTCCTCCCTCGTCCACAGGTGGAGGGTCGGATCACTCTTCAGCTCTTGAATGAACGTCTGCATAGACCCCATAGAAAGCACGTTTTGCCCTTCAATCTAGCAAAACCAACCAGACCCGCATCCAATCCCATCCGCTTCAAGCTTGACGAGAGAATAACCGCGAACGATAATGATTATCACCTTAGATCGATTGATAATGACTTCAGTTCACGTTGTGAGTGGCCCTCCTGGGGTGGGCAAAACCACCTGGATCCGTAACTATCTCCAACGCCACCCTGATCCGGTGTTCTACAAGGTGGCAGGATCAGACTCACTGCCCATTGATGCTGTTCATCTCAGTCGAGAATTTCCTCAAGTCACACCCATCCTGAACGAGGAGGAGTTGTCTCAATCATCATCCTCTCCCCTCCTGGTCGAAGTTCCCTGGCAAGTGAATCCGGCAGCACTGTACCCAACACTAGAACATCTGGATCCCACCTGGATTGGTATTGTGCCCTCAGCGCAGGCTGATACCGAGGTTTATTTGTGGGCAGATGAACTCATTGAGGGACGAATGGTGAATGAGACGCTACCCAGCCCTCACTTGTGGCAAGCAGGGCTCACTGGACAGGTTCTGGATCCCGCCAGTTTAGAAGCCTTCTGGTTTGAGCTGATTCGAGGAGCTTATGGTCAGATTTATCGGGTGAAGGGTATTTTCGAGATGCCTGAGGGAGACGCCATTTATGGAGAATACACGGCGGGTTTTCAACTGACCGATCTAGAGGACTTTGACATTCTCAGGGGGTCTCGTCATCTGGACGGCAGACCCAACCGTTTCAGTGGTGTAGAGATTCTGGGCAAAGATCTAGAAACGAATATTTTGAAAGATACTCTACAAGATTGCTGTCTGTCGGATCAGGCGCTCTGGGCCTATCACCAACAGGTCAACGTTGCCGTTGCCAAGGGAGTGTTTGCCGCATGAAAATCGCAGTGCTTTCCTGCATTCACGGTAATTTACCAGCCCTGGATGCGGTGTTGGTGGATATTCGCGAGCAAGAAGTTGATCAGATCTTTTGTGTGGGGGATCTGGTGGGCTATGGCCCCTTTCCCAATGAAGTGGTTGAGCGGATCCGACAGCTGCAGATCCCGACCTGTGCTGGATGTTGGGATGAGGATGTTGTGGAGGGCCACAATGCCTGTGAGTGCAGCTATCCCTCCCTATTGGCGGAGAAACGAGGACTGATCGCCCATGAATGGACCAATCGAGTGGTCACCTCCGAAAATCGGGATTATTTAGCGCAGCTACCCCACAGTCTTCGTTATGAAAATCTTTGCTTTGTTCACGGCAGTCCCAACAGTGCCCATGAATATCTGCTGCCCAATATGGATCGCTTCATGGCTCTAGAGCGGGTCTTTTCCACAGGGGCTGATGTTTTGTTCTGTGGACATACTCACATTCCCTATGTGCGTGTCCTGGATCAAGCCCAGATCCAGATTCATATCAATGAGATCAATCAAGTGGGTAGTCAAAAGATCCATCAAACCCACAACATACCGATGAAGCAGATCATCAACGTGGGATCCGTCGGCGAACCTCGTCATGGACGCCCCCATGCCACCTATGTGATCTACGACGATCAAACCCAGAAGGTTAGCCTACGGGAGATTCCCTACAATGTCTCCTTCACCTCCATGGCCATTTTAGAAAAGGGATTACCTGCGATCTTTGCCTGGAGGCTAGCCCGAGGATTGGAGTTTGCGGAACGAGCCGATGATCCAGCCCATGTCTGCACCAGGAGTTGAGATCCATGAGTCAGTGGGCCTTATTGAGTGGAATTCAGGGGAATTTAGCTGCCTATGAGGCTGTGTTGTCAGATATCAAAGGGCAGTTACGTCCGGTGGAGGCCCTTTTTATTTTGGGGGATCTGGTTGGGCCGACTCCAGAATGTGAAGCGTTGGTGGATCGGATCCGAACTCCGCACCCTGGGGAACCTGAACCGCAGATCTGTTTGGGGTGGTGGGAAGAACAGTGTTTCATTCTGCACGGTCTTGGACACACGGGCGATCCTGTAGAGTTGCGGGAACAGGCAGGTGCAGAGGGGATCGCCCATCTCTGGCGGGCCGTGTCCAGGTCTACGGTCGAGTGGCTCAGATCTCTGGACTTTGGGTTCATGGAGTTGGATTGTTTACTGATCCATGGCAGCACTCTCGGTGTCAGCGATCAACTGACTCCAGAAAGCCCGCCGTTGCAGTTGTGGGATCGGGTGGTGCGAGGGGAGGCTAACCGTTTGTTCTGTGGTCGCTCTGGCCTGGCCTTTCGCTGTGAACTCTCGGGATCGGTTCAGGAGCAACTCCACACCTTGGAAGGCAAACAAAGCTCGTCCCCACCCAGCTCTCTTTCTCGACAGGTGATTGGTGTAGGTAATGTGGGAAGGGTCCCTGGGCAAGCCACCTATACTCTTTACGATCCTGGTACAGATCAGATCCAATTCAAAGTTATTGGGAGGCCAGCATGACTCTCTCAGCTACTCAATCAATATGTGTTCCTAACGTTTCTCAACAAGGGTTGCCTGTCACTATCATTACAGGATTCTTAGGAAGTGGAAAAACAACTCTGCTCAATTATATTTTGCGGAACAACCAGGATCTGAAAGTAGCTGTTTTGGTCAATGAATTTGGAGACATCGATATCGATAGCCAGCTCTTAGTTTCCATAGACGAAGACATGGTACAGCTTAGCAATGGCTGCATCTGCTGCACTATCAATGATGGATTGATCGATGCAGTCTTTCAAGTGTTGGAACGAGAAGATCCTGTCGATTATCTGGTGGTTGAAACCACAGGGATCGCTGATCCTGTCCCAATCGCCCTCAGTTTCTTAGGAACCGAACTGAAAGAGCTGACTCGACTAGATTCGATCATTACCCTGATCGATGCAGAATCTTTTAATCATGAGCATTATTACAGCGATGCTGCCTTAAATCAGATTCTGTATGGTGATGTCATCCTGATCAATAAGACGGACCTCATTTCCCCAGAAAAAGTCAATGAACTTGAGCACTTTTTACACGAGATCAGAGGAAAAGGGCGGATCCTCAGGTGCCAACAGAGTCAGGTTCCTTTGGAAGCCATCATTGACATCAGGGTCCACACCCCTGTTGCTCTTCAGAAATACTCTGACCATAGACATGCTCATCATCATGAGTTAGATCATGATCATCACCACGCTCATATCCACTCTGATCACCTGACCAACGATGGTTTTGTCTCAATCTCCTTTGAAAGTGATCGTCCCTTTGATTTGCAACAGTTCCAGAATTTTCTTAACAACTTACCTGATGAAACCTATCGAGCGAAGGGCTTGCTTTGGTTCACGATTAAAGATGAGCGGTATATTTTCCAGTTATCTGGTAAACGCTTTACTTTAGATCCTGATCCTCGTCCAGGTCGGCCCCAAAGAAATCAATTGGTGATCATTGGTCGTCATCTAGATCAATCGTCAATACATCAACAACTTACAGATTGCCTTGCACAACCATAGTGTGATCGTGGTGTCCTAAGGGATTGACTGAGATGGATAGCACCGATCTTGATGCAAACAATGATATGGATGAAGATCTGCTGCTCAGCATCTACTCCTTAGGGGAACGAGACTTTAATGGAACTAACCTGAGCCGAACCCATTTGAAAGCTGCTCATCTGCCAGGAATCTTCTTGGAACAGGCAGATCTGTCTCAGGCTCATCTAGAGATGGCGAATTTGCGTCGGTCTCATCTTTGGGAGGCCAATTTGAGCGGTGCCTATCTTGCTGGCGCTTTACTGAGCGGTGCACACATGATGGGGACAAAACTCAAGGGAGCTGATCTATCGGCTGTCAAAGCATTGGGAACTGATTTCTCTTTCGCAGATCTTAGTGAAGCTAACCTCATTCAATCGAATCTCTGGAGAGCGAGCCTAATGAATGCCAATCTGCGTCGGGCTCACTTAGAAAAAACTCAGCTTAAAGAAGCTTCTCTGGTTGGGGCTCAACTGGCGGGAACCGATCTGCGAGGAGCGAATTTACAAGGGGCCAGTCTCTGGGGGGCAAAACTGCTAAAAGCCAAGCTCCACAACTGCGATCTACGTGGAGCGAATCTACAAAACTGTATGATTAAAGCCTCAGATCTGTCGACCTCCAACCTGCAGGGGGCCTATTTCGACTATACAACTCAATTTGAAAAAGGATTTGATCCCACTGCTGCTGGCATGATCCATGTGGATATTTTCTGACACTCCCACGGCTAAAGCCAGTGGGCTTTACGGCGATTTCTGTAAATCCGTCTCCAACATCAGGCTTTAAATTGACACTGGCCACAGATCCCAAAGGATTCCCAGGTGTGGTACAGAATTTGGAAGGCGCTGGCACTTTCAGAAACAGGATCAGGAGGAGACCAGATTTCCTTGTCTGCTTGGATCAGAGTGGACTCACCACAGTGCAGGCAGGTCAGATATCCACTTCCAGGCTGCGCCAGACTATGCAGAGCCTCCCCCTCCGGTGAGATTTTCCTGTGGATCAGCCCTTCACGCTTAAGGCCCTCCAGAGCTCGATACACGGTAGCCAAACCTAGCCCTGAGCCTTCATTCCGCAATCGCGCAAATAATGCCTGGGCTGAGATCGGCTCATGAAGCTGCTGCAGGTAGGCCAAGATCACCTTCTGCCCGCGTGTTCGTTTAGAGACAGTCTGGGGATCATCCATAGGGTCGCTCCTGCATCCAAGCTTCTCTATGTCCTATTCTATTGAAATGATAACCATTATCAACGTGTCGATCAGAGCGATCAGTATCCCCCCCTCCCGGATTGCGGGCCAGGAGGAACTCGGATACCATCCTGTCGTTTAGGGCATTCGCCGATCCATTCCCAATCGCACGAGCTTGAACTGCTATGGTTGTAACCCGCTCACTCGCCTTTGCCCTTCTGGGAGGGGTGCTGCTCGTTTCTAATGTTCCTGGCCTGGCCCAAGAAAAAGGCAGCAAAGAGCAGATCGTTCTGGCCATCCAGGGGGAACCTGACGAGGGATTTGATCCTACCCTTGGTTGGGGACGATATGGTTCGCCTCTATTTCAAAGCACCTTGCTGAAGCGAGATGAAGATCTCAACATTGTTAATGATCTCGCTGAGTCCTGGGAAGTGAGCGAAGAGGGAATTCTCTGGACAGTCAAGATCCGTGAGGATGTCACCTTTACCGATGGAGAGAATCTGACCGCGGCAGACGTAGCTTATACCTTTAACACGGCAGCTAGGCAGGGCGGAGTTGTGGATCTTTCAGGATTTCAGGAAGCAGTCGCAACGGGTCCTTATGAGGTGGAGTTACGACTGGAGGAGCCGCGCAGTACGTTTATCAACCGACTGATCACCCTGGGGATTGTGCCTGAACATGCCCACGGAGAGGATTACGCTCGTAACCCTGTGGGATCGGGGCCTTTCACCTTTGTGCAATGGCAGGAAGGCCAGCAGCTGATCGTGGCGGCTAACCCTGACTATTATGGAGGGGCACCCGCAATTCAGCGTCTGGTGTTTTTGTTTGCTGAAGAGGATACTGCCTTTGCCGCTGCCAAAGCTGGTCAAGCACAAGTGGTAAGTGTACCTCAGGCTCTGGCGATTCAACAGATCGAAGGGATGAGTCTCTACGATGTGGAAAGTGTTGATAACCGGGGAATCATGTTTCCCTTTTTGCCAGACACTGGGGAGGAAACTGAGGAAGGCTATCCGATTGGCAATGATGTCACGTCTGATCCCGCTATTCGCCAAGCCATCAACTACGCCCTGGATCGGACGGCTCTTGTCGAGGGGATTCTGGAGGGCTATGGCTCTCCCGCCTACGGACCGGTCAGCGGACTCCCCTGGGAGGAACCGGAAGCCAGCTTCACGGATGGGGATCTCGAGCAAGCTGAGGCGATTTTGGCCGCAGGGGGCTGGGAGGATACTGATACTGACGGGATCCGAGAAAAGGGTGATTTGAAGGCAGAGTTCACGGTGGTCTATCCGGCCTCCGACAGTACCCGTCAGGCCTTAGCCCTGCAGCTGCGGATATGATTCAGCCTCTCGGGATTCAGATGAACGCCGAGGGACGCAGTTGGGATGAGATCGAAACCCTGATGCATAGCAATGCCGTTGTGTTTGGTTGGGGTAGTCATGATCCCACTGAGGTGTATAACCTCTACCACAGTTCTCTGGCGGGGGTGGATTTCTTCAATGCGGGTTACTACGAGAATGGGCAGATCGATGAACTTTTAGATCTAGCCCTGGGTGCCCCCACGGAGGAGGAGGCTATTGCCTACTGGCAGGCGGCACAGTGGAATGGCGAGCAGGGCTTTACCACTAAAGGGGATGCTGTCTGGGCCTGGTTGGTGAATCTGGATCACACCTATTTTGTGGATAATTGCCTGGACATTGGGACCCCGCAAGTGCAACCCCACGGCCATGGCTGGCCCATTACCGCCAATATCGCTAGTTGGACCTGGACTTGTGAGAGTTAAGGAGCCCCACTGTGCCCTCGATTTTGCCCTCCCTCCTGCATTTCTTGGCGATCCGAGCCATTAAACTTGGCCTGCTACTGCTGGCGGTCTGTCTCTGTACCTTCCTGCTGGTTAACCTTTCTCCCATTGATCCGGTAGATGCCTATATTGGGGCGGACATGATGCTGGTGGGACCCGAACAAAAAGCTCAGATCGCCGCTCGCTGGGGTTTAGATCAACCGCTACTCATCCGCTTCTGGCAGTGGTTCACACAGCTGCTGCAGGGAAACTTGGGGATCTCAATGGTGTTCAATCAGCCTGTAACTCGGGCCATTGCCACCCGCTTTGCCGCCTCCTTTAATCTCCTGTTCCTGGCCTGGATCCTCTCCGGTGTTCTGGGGTTGCTGTTGGGGATCTGGGCAGGCATGACGGCGGGGTCCTGGATCGATCAGGGGATCCGACTCTATGCCTACACCCTCTCCTCCAGCCCCACCTTCTGGGTAGGATTGCTGATGTTGATCATCTTTTCAGTGTCCCTGGGCTGGACGCCGATCTGTTGTGCCAGCCCGCCCGGGGTTCTACCTGAAGAGGTCACCGTCTGGCAACGGATTCATCATCTGTTGCTCCCCGCTCTCACCCTCAGTGTGATTGGCATTGCCAACATTGCTTTGCACACCCGCCAGAAACTGGTTGAGATCTTTAACAGTGATTTTGCCCTCTTTGCCTTTGCTCAAGGGGAAACCCATGCAAGTTTTATCTGGCACCATGGTCTGCGCAACATTGCTCTGCCTGCAATCACTCTGCAGTTTGCCTCTCTCAGTGAATTGTTCGGTGGATCCGTTTTGGCTGAACAGGTGTTTGCCTATCCCGGTCTGGGTCAGGCCACTGTCGAAGCAGCCTTACGCAGTGATATCCCGCTCCTGGTGGGTATTGTCCTGTTCAGTGCCCTCTTTGTCTACACGGGCAATACCCTGGCAGATCTGAGCTATCAGATGATCGATCCTCGCATTCGTTTAAGGGGTGAGCTATGACAGCCCTTGAGACCGCAACTTCTGCAACTTCCTCCACCTCACGAGCCTGGATTGCCAACCGACGGCAGCGCACCCTGGGGATCATTCTTGTTTGTGGGGTGGGATTGCTGGTCGTTCTCTTTTCTCCTCTCTGGTTAGGGGATGCAGGGTTAAGTACGTCATTACCCGAACGTAACCTCTCCCCCAGCTGGGATCATGGGTTTGGCACTGACTGGTTGGGGCGAGATATGCTAACCCGCACCTTACATGGCTTGAGCTTGAGCCTGCGTGTGGGTTTACTGGCTGCTAGCATGAGTGCAGTCTTGGGGATGATCCTGGGGTTGCTCTCTGGCACCCTGGGTGGATGGGTGGATGGGGTGATCACCTGGATCATCGACCTCTTCATGAGTTTGCCCCATCTGGTCCTGTTGATCTTGATTGCCTTCGCCGTCGGGGGAGGTCTGAAAGGGGTGATTATCGCCGTAGCCTTTACCCATTGGACCAGTCTCGCCCGCATTGTCCGTGCAGAGGTGTTACAGATACGAAGTGCGGATTATGTGCAATTGTCTCGCAAACTCGGTAAATCCCCGACCTGGATTGCCCGCCACCACATGCTGCCTCACGTCATCCCCCAGTTTCTGGTGGGGTTGATTTTGTTATTTCCGCACGCGATCCTGCATGAAGCGGGTCTCTCATTCATTGGAATTGGTCTTTCCCCCCACACCCCAGCCATCGGAATCATCCTGGCGGAATCAATGCGGCATCTGTCCACGGGCTACTGGTGGTTAGGAGTGTTTCCAGGCTTGGCCCTGCTGCTCAGCGTCAAGGCCTTCGATATCCTGGGTGGCAATCTCCAGGCCCTGCTAGATCCCAGGTTAAGTCAGGAGTAAAGATGTTATCGGTTAAGCATTTGAGCGTCAGCTTTACTCTTTATGACCAGGGACTGACGCAGAAACAGGTTACCCCTATCACAGACCTTGATCTCTCGGTGCAGGCAGGGGAGGTGGTGGCTGTCGTGGGATCCAGTGGCTCAGGCAAGAGTCTCTTGGCTCATGCAGTGCTGGGGATCCTTCCCCGCAATGCTCAGGTGAGGGGTCAGCTCCTGTTCAAGGATCAACTTCTGACTCCCCAACTGCAGCAACAGCTAAGGGGTAGAGCAATCGCACTAATCCCTCAATCTGTCGGCTATCTAGATCCCCTCAAGTCAGTTGGGTCTCAGGTCAAGAGGGCAGCCCGCTTAAATGGCATGACAGGAGCTCTTGTACCTCGGGCGGTGAGGTCAGTCCTGGAGCGTTATGATCTCGCTCCTCATGTTCAACAGCTCTATCCTTTTCAATTGTCAGGGGGTATGGCCCGCCGCGTGCTGGTTTCCACTGCTGCTATCGGCAAAGCAGAGTTGTTGATCGCTGATGAACCTACCCCCGGGATTGCATCCCGAGATCGTTAAAGAGACTCTTAATCATTTGAGGGAGCTGGCCAATGAGGGGCGAGCCGTGATCCTGATTACCCATGATATTGAAGCGGCTTTACAGATTGCCGATCAAGTTGCGGTCTTCTACGCTGGCACAACCGTCGAGATTGCTAGCCCTCAGGACTTTGCCTCCAACCGTTTGCGTCACCCCTACACCCAAGCCCTGTGGCAATCCTTACCTCGAAATAGCTTTATTCCTGTACCCGGTTCTCAACCCAATCCGGATCATTTACCTCAAGGATGTTTATTTGCCGATCGCTGTCCCCAGGCTACGGAGATCTGTCGAGAATCCCGTCCGGAATTAACCTCAGTGCAGGCGGGTTGGGTGAGGTGTTTCCATGCTTAAGGGAGAGAACCTCGGCTATCGCTATGGATCAAAGCAACGCTGGATCTTGAGGAACTATTCCTTAACTCTGAGCCCTGGCCAACGATTGGGGCTCTATGGTCCCAGTGGTTACGGCAAAACCACTCTGGCCAAACTTTTGGCTGGCTATCTCACCCCCATGGAAGGACTGATAACCATCGATGGGACTCCCTTACCCACCCAAGGTTATTCCCCCATTCAACTGATTTTTCAAAACCCTGAGTTGGCAGTGAATCCCCGCTGGCGCATCCACCAGATTCTGAGTGAGGCAGGCACTCCTGATCCCGTTCGCTCCGGCGGCGACTTGTCGCAACACCTTCAGTTACTCAGTATTGATCCTCGCTGGCTTAACCGCTGGCCTCATGAGCTTAGTGGTGGAGAACTGCAGCGCATTGCGGTGGCCCGAGCTTTAGGATCCCCCACCCGCTATCTTATCTGTGATGAAATGACTGCGATGTTAGACGCCAATACCCAGGCCCTAATCTGGCAGGCGGTCCTCACCGTGACCAGGCAACGTCACTTGGGGCTTCTGGTGATCAGTCATAACTATGACCTGTTGGAACGTGTCTGTGACCAAATTCTAGATCTGACAGTTTCAGTAAACTACGGCTAGAAAAGTTGGCCCAGGACACTGTGGCCTGTAGTCAGCTCAACAATGACACTGATCGCAAAGCCGAGCATAGCCAAACGTCCATTCCAGGTTTCTGCAAAAGTGGTGAAACCAAACTTTGGCTCGGTATTAGACATCTTGATTGCTCCTAATATTTACTTGGACAGCTATATCTTTAATATGGACGCGATGTTAAGTTATGTCAAGCATTGTTTTTTGTCTTGGCTTTATCCTCCCAGGGGGCATTTTGTTAAGTGATTCATCCTGTTAATCCCCTGCTGGGGGAAGATTCTTGTACTAATAAGGAAAGTAGCTTAGGTAATCTCATAAGTCATGCCTGATTGCTATACCCTTAAGTAAGCTCCCTATCCATCTCACCTTCACTCTCGCAAATGGACTATTGTATGTTGCCTAGAAGAAAGCCATAAGAATCACACGATTGCTTACAATAGGACCAATCCTCGTAAGATCTATCTCATGAGCCAGACGAGTGACGAGCGAGTCCGCTGGACAGTAGCCGATCTAGACTTGCTCCCCGAAAACAGCAACCGCTACGAAATCATTGCTGGAGAATTGCTTGTGACCCGTGCACCTCACTGGGGACATCAAAACGCGAGCGGTAATACTCATGCTGAGCTTAGAAATTGGTCAATTTCCTCAGGGTTAGGCAAGGCTGTTCAAGCGCCGGGGGTGATCTTTAGTAATGTGGATAATGTCATTCCAGATGTGGTGTGGATTAGTAACGAACGACTTGCCAATGGCCTGGATGAAGCAGGACATCTGACCCTGGCTCCAGAGGAGAAATCAATCTTCTAGCTATAGTAACTGTTCCTTAGTCATAGAAGCTTTGGCAAAAGGGCGGGAGCCTGAGTCGCCAAGGAATTATTTCAAAGGAAAGTCGAGTGATGTGTGAGTCACACAAGTTGGAGTGGACCAACAGAGTACTGCTTCACCTTGAGGGTTAGATCTCCCCCTGGAAGCCAGTCAAGTCAGCGTCCTTACGCCCATCGGGGGTGTTCTACCAGACCAGAGTGAATACTCTCAGCCACTTGGTGAGAATTAGTTGCAGTAATCTAGCGGTTCTGATATCCTGCATTTCATCAGTGGATCCTTGGCTTTGTCTCATCAAATCTGTGGATAAACCTTGCTTTGGCTAAGGCTGGATGAAGGTAGATCTCTGTAAACCTAGGATTGATGGGAAACCTGCTCTGTTTTCTCTCTACGGATGCAGACCATCCTTTGGGGTGGCAGGTACTGCTATGGTCCGATCTGGATTGTGTCGTTAATGCAATTATTTGTGGATAATGTTTCCTCCCCCTCAACATACTTCTGCTTCTCAAATTGTTAGGACTGAAGACCCTTATAGTCAGTCTCATAAGTCATCTGGTTGGAAAAAGGCTGAATCCATGGCCGTCTTACTAGGATTTGGACTGGTCCTGATGATTCTTCTGTCACTGAGTTCTGGAGCTGTCGATCTCACATTGAGTCAGATCTGGCAGGGTCTGCTGCACCACGGTGATCCGATGGCCCAAACCATCCTGTGGGATCTACGTTTACCCAGAGTCATGATTGCCCTCCTGGTGGGGGCTGCCTTGGGGGTTGCTGGAGCTTTGTTGCAGGGAATGCTGGGAAATGGTCTGGCGGATCCCTTTTTACTGGGGATTTCTGCTGGGGCCGGTTTGGCGGCTGTAGGCTTGATTAGCCTTGGATCCCTCACGGGCTGGGTCCCGCTGGCAGCCTGGATCGGAGGTATTGCCACCACCACGGTGGTCTATGGTCTGGCCAGAACCCCTTCCGGTTTACCAGTTGAACGGCTGATCCTGGCAGGGGTAGCGATTAGTGCTTTGTTTGGAGCGTTGAGTTCTACCCTGCTCCTGATGGCAGATGATCGGGTGCAACTGGCCCTCAACTGGCTGATTGGGAGTTTGAATGGTCGCAGCTGGCCCGAAGTGAAAGTGGTAGGGCCTTACATTCTGTTGGGATTAGGAGCTAGTTTGACCCTGACGCGCTCCCTTAACCTATTGAGTTTGGGAGAAGAAATTGCGGTGGGGCTGGGACTGCGGTTGGCCAGAACGCGGTTATGGATCGGGGGTACTGCAACTTTGTTAGCCGCAGCCTCGGTGAGTGTGAGTGGGCTGATCGGGTTTGTGGGTTTGGTTGTCCCTCACATTGTGCGGCAATTGGTAGGACAGGATTACCGCTGGGTTTTACCCCTCTCAGCTGTTGTGGGCGCAACCTTACTTGCAGGTGCTGATCTGCTTTCTCGTCAGGGTGCAGTCGAGTTACCTGTTGGTGTTGTCACTGCATTGACTGGAGCTCCCTTCTTTGGCTGGCTACTCTATCAGCGGGGACGATCATGAACCAGGCACCCTTACCATTACTCACGACTACCGATCTTGGAGGCGGATATCAGCAAAAGCGGATTATCCAGGGACTTGATCTTGAATTGCAACAGGGGGAATGGATGAGCTGTGTAGGCCCTAATGGCTCTGGCAAGTCCACTCTACTGCGTTTGATCAGCCGGATTCTGCCACTCCAACAGGGGCGAGTGCTACTGGAAGGTCAAGCAATTCATGAGCAACCCCCACGGGAGGTGGCCAGGAAGTTGGCGATTTTACCGCAACAGCAGCAGCTTCCCAAGGGGTTGACAGTCCGACAGCTGGTAAGCCTGGGGCGCTCTCCCTATCAGCCCTGGTGGAGGTGGGAGTTACTGCCTGAAGATCACGACAAGGTCACGGAAGCGCTGTTGCGAGTCCAGATGGAATATTTTGCAGATCAGCCTGTGGAGCGTCTGTCTGGTGGGGAGCGACAACGGGCTTTTCTAGCTTTGGCCCTGGCTCAAGATCCCAAACTGTTACTGCTGGATGAGCCCACCACCTATCTAGATTTGCGCTATCAACTGGAGTTGCTGGAGCTATTAAAGCATCTGAATCAGGAGCAAGCCCTGACCATCGTTACTGTTTTGCACGATCTCAATCTGGCCGCTCGCTATAGCCATCGCGTCACGCTACTGCATCAGGGTCAGATCTGGGCGGTGGGATCTCCAAAAGAGGTGTTGACACCTGAGCATCTCCGGAACGTGTTTGGCATCGATGTTGCCCTGATCACCACGCCAGTAGGGTTACAGATCTGTCCCCTAGCTTCCACCCAGGTTTTTCCTGTTTCCCCTGTCAATGTTTGATTAGCAAGTGAGAAGTGACGATGAAAAAATGGTTAGCTTCCAGTGTTTTACTTTCTATGACCCTGACCTCTCCTGCCATAGCTGAGCAGATCAATCCTCCAGTCTCCAAACAAGAGATGGAAGAGACTATCACCACAGCCCAAGCTTTGGAAGAGTCTAGTGAAGAGAGCCCCGATCCAACTTTACAGTTACCAGTCTTTCTACTAGAACAAATTACGGTCACAGGGACACGAACGCCTCGCCGAGTTTCAGATTCTCCCGCAAATATCACAGTGATTGATCAACAACAACTGAACCGCAATGTTGTCCAGGATATTGAGGATATGGTCCGTTACATTCCTGGGGTATCTGTGGGTAATAATCTGCGCTATGGGTTCCAGGATTTCAACATTCGCGGGTTAGAGGGCAATCGGGTTCTGATCCAGGTGGATGGGATTCGGCAGCCGGAACGCTTTGTGTTTGGTCCCTTTAATCTTGGTCGTGATTATTTCGAGATTGAAACGCTGAAAACAGTGGAGATTGTCAGAGGTCCGGCCTCCAGCCTTTATGGAAGTGAAGCTCTGGGAGGAGTTGTTACCTACACCACACTCGCTCCCTCTGATTTATTGGCGATCTCGGGTGAAGATACCTATTTTGGGCTGACCAGCCAAGCCAACAGCAAAAATACGGGTTACACCAACACCCTGGCCATGGCAGGTAGGCAAGAGCGGTTGGAGGCCATGTTGATGTACACTCGCCGCGACTTTAGTGAAACTGAGATTTTTTCCCGCAATGGCGAGATCAATAACCCTCAGTCTGGATTGGGTCATAACTTTCTGGCTAAGGCGGTCTACCGACTGGATGAGAACAGCAGTTTGAAGCTAACTGGAGAGTACTTCAACCGCGTGACAGATACCACCACCCTGCCATTTAATCTGGCCTCCGGGATCCTCAACTTTGATGAGACAATCGACACAGAACGCACCCGGATCAGTCTGGAGTACGAGTACGAGAATCCGGATCACCGACTTTTTCAGGTGGCGACAGCCCGAGCCTATTACCAGCCTGCCACAACTTCAGAAACTAGCCTCGATGAAAATCGCATCCTCAGAGATGAAACCCCCGTGGGTCGAGATACCTTTAATGAGCTCGTCAGCGACTTGGTGGGTGGCGATCTACAGATAGAGAGTAACTTCCGGACAGGATCCTTGAAGCACCGCCTCGTGCTGGGGATGGAGCTCAACAATACTCGCAATGAGCGTCCCCGCGACAGGATCCAAACCAACCTGAATACAGGCGAATCAACCCGAGAAATCCCGCCTGACACATTCCCCACCAAGGACTTTCCCGATTCAGACACAGCCCGTTTTGGCATTTTTCTGCAAGATGAGATCGAGACTGAGCAGGGACAACTGACTTTGATTCCAGGCATCCGTTATGACACCTATGATCTCAGTCCGAAAGTGGATGAGGCATTTTCCGCCAGTGGAGCTGAAGCAGTGAGCTTATTTGCTGATTCCATTTCTCCTAAATTGGGTGTGGTCTGGAAATTTAGTCCTGAACTCACAGCGGTGGCGCAGTATTCCAGGGGATTTAGAGCTCCCCAATACAATGAGGTCAATAGTGGATTTACAAATTTAACCAGCCCATTTTTCCGCTACCGTACATTATCCAATCCGGATCTCAAACCTGAAACCAGCGATAGTTTTGAGCTCGGTCTCCGAGGGGTATTTCCTCGCGCAAGTTTTAGCGTGACTGGATTTTATAATACCTACGATGATTTTATCGAAGCTTTTGTGGAAGTTGGTGCTGAACCTTCGCCCCCAGATTCTGGTCCGCCCGGAGGTCCGCCTCCCCCGCCCGTGATTCTCTTTCAAAGCCAGAATATTAGCAGTGCCCGAATCTATGGTGTGGAAGCAACAGGGAGTTATTTCTTTAATCCTGATCTGAGAGGATGGAGTATCGACGCCAGTCTGGCCTGGTCGGTGGGAGACAATCTCACGGATGATCAACCCTTGTTTTCCATCAATCCTCTGGAGGCCATTTTTAGCTTGAACTATGACGATCCAAATGAAAAATGGGGAGCGCGACTGATTGCTACTCTGGTGGGTGATCCCCGCGATCCAGAGCGGGAACCCACTCAACTGGATCCGGATCAGCCCCCTGCCATTCCCTTTGTACCAAGTGGATATACCGTGGTTGATTTGTTGGGCTACTACAACATTAATGAGAGTTACAGTCTTAATTTTGGTATCTTCAATCTTTTTGATACAGAGTATTTCCGTTATTCTGACGTTCGTTTTCTTAATCAGGGGCCGGAGGTTGCCCGTTTTGCTCAACCAGGAACAAATGCCGCCATTAATTTGGTAAGTCGTTTTTGATTGTAGATCGATCACGTTAAGACAAAAGGGATTTCCTCATGCTTTTTAATCTTCGTTCATCCCGCAGACTGTTGATTGGCAAATTGATTCTCTTTGGTATGTTTGCCTCAGGTCTTTTCTGGCCTTCACTCCAAGGGCAAACCCAAGTAGCTGCTGAGCGTATTGTGGCCTTGACATCGATTTCCGCCGATCTCATCTACCAGCTGAGTCCTGACAAATTGGTCGGTGTCCCCTCCGGGCGACTCCTAGATGAGGATCCTCGTTTCGCAGAAATTGCACGAGTGGGATTAGGTAATGGTCCAAACCTGGAACAGATTGTTGCCCTCAAACCTGATGTGGTTCTAGGTGCTGCGGATTTCCATGAGGATATTGGCAGGCGCTTGCAAGCTCTGGGAATCCCTGTTCAGTTTATTGATCTGGATAGTTGGGATGCGTTGGCTCAAATTACCGTTGATCTAGCTCAGCTTACAGGTGCAGATCCAGCTCTACTATTGAAAAGCTATGAAGACCTCATTCCTGCTAAACGTTCCCAAGGCCCCCAGATCCTTTTACTGGCAGGATTACAACCTCTACTATCCCCTAATAAAAATAGCTGGGCAGGAGATCTACTATCACAATTTGGAGTCCAGAATCTCACGGCAGAACTGCAAAGTCAGGGGCAATTTCAGGGCTATGTCACTCTTGCGGAGGAAAAGATTCTGGAGGCTGATCCTGAAATTTTACTGTTGGTCAATCCTCAATCTCCAGATCCACTCGCTGATTTCCAATCTCGCCCCTTTTGGAAGCAGTTACAGGCGGTTAAGTCAGAACAGGTATATGTTTTTGACTATTATGGACTGGTTAATCCGGGAAGCTTGAACAAGATTGAGGCAGCTTGCCTAAAGTTACAGGAGATCCTTAGCTAAAATTAGGATTGCAGATCTTGAGGTATATGCGTTGCTAGGGCAAATCTGATCCAGTTAGCTTTGGTAAGACCAACCGCGTAGCTGACAAAATCAAAGAAACCTGTCATCAGGAATCCAGTGAGAAGGAAAAAATTCTGTTCAAGATGATGTTGGCTTAAAGTATCCACACTATTGTCTGTCCACCGCTCCACGCTCACCGATTGGATCCCTGGAGCGGGATTATTTTGGGGATCGGGATCCCCTAGCCAACTGAGCGTCCAGTAGATCCAGCACCAACACATTGCGATAGTTCGGACTCGTGGCAAAAAGCGGGGCGCGGAACCCGATTCTGTCTCGATCAGGATCTGGATGCCGTCCTTGGACTGCTCGATTTCTAAACCCGTCACCGTCGCTAAAGCCTGAGCCAGAGGTGGTCTCGCCGTCCCCAAGAACCCCAAAGCCAGCACACCGTTTAGCAGGATCCGTTTCATGTCGCCACTTCTCTCACATCGAGTATTGAGAATCACAAGCAGAAAATCCTGGGATCATCATTACGATCGGGATCCTTTCTATCGCGGTTGGGATTATTTTGAGCAAGGTGACCGTGAGTTAGGGGAGCGGATCTATCTCAACGCTAGTCAAAATACTTTCGAGATGAATCCCAGTCTTGAAGGGATCTCGGATTGAGAGCATCGCCAACCGTTAAATCCAAAGCAGCATCGCTGCCTCAGCCCGGATCTTGGCTGGGTTGACATGAGACAAAACTGTCATCCCCAAATAGATGGTCTTGTCCCCCTCTCATTAGATCAACTTGAATCCGTGGGCGAGGCTTTACTCAGTTTTAGAGATTTGTCAGACTTACGACAGTGGCTAGTGCAACATTGACAGTCGGTTGAGTCAAAATCTAGAATTCATCTCTTGAGGATCCAGATCAATATTTTCATACAGCATCGCCAGAGAAAACTCCATCTTTAAGTGGTCAATCTGAACAAGGGGATCCTCATTCCTTAGATCTGGGCTATCGATCAAGACATACTTCCAAGATCCCTCTTGTCGTTCGTACAGTTCCACCTGAAATCGCTGAGAATCCACCAACAGATAAGCATCTAAAGTTGGGATCCTCATGTAGTTTGCTGCTTGATCCCTCGATCACGAGATTCAGTGCTAGGAGAAATCACTTCGGCGATCAAGCAGGGATACTCAAGATAATCGCGAGCATTGCGATCCCGTTCATCACAAGAGACAACCACATCAGGATAGTAATATTTGCCTGACCCGATCATTACCTTTGCATCACTGACAGCCACCTTACACCCTTTTCCCCGGAAGTAAGGCACCAACAATGCCGACAGATTGGCAACCACCTGACTGTGAGGAACTGTCCCTCCCGTCATGGCAACAATTCTGCCATTTTCGTATTCATGTTTGCGCTCCTGCTCTGCCTCCCAAGCCAGATACTCTTCAGGAGATAACTGGGAATCCAGGGTCTGGTGCTGAAGCTGGGCAATCATTGGGATCCTCATGAATGTGCTAGCTCATTGATATCCTATCCGTCCTTATCGCTGAAGGGCTTTTGGGGTAGTGCCAAAATGGCGCCTAAACGCTGCCCAAAATGCCGAAGGGTTGACATATCCTACCCTCTGGGCAATCGCTGCCACAGATAACCTCCGATCCAACAGTAAATACTGCACCTGCTCCATCCGATAGGTCTGCAAATAGCCAAACACCGTAGTGCCAAGCATCGCTCGAAATCCTCGTTTCAGCTTGAAATCATTCAAACCCACCTGTCGAGCCAGATCCAGCAAGGAATCGATAGCGTTTCCCCTTGCCCAACCCCGGCAGGTAGCGGGGCATAAAACTCTTCCGCCCAGGCAGTCGTATCCTCAGCCATACTCAGGTCAGAGCCAAACAGTGCTGTCATTAGTGTAAATGCAATCCAATCTCATTAAGATGAGAGGCAGATCCCTACGGATTGGGTTTGAGTATGGCCTGGTTTTCAGGGATCTGATCTTTTTTCGAGAATTGTTTAAGCGAGGATCCGGCTAGGGAAAAGCCATCAGCATCTTACCTTGAATACGAGGCTGTCAGCGTAGGGGTACTAGCTTCAAAAATTCTGCAAGTAAATAGAGAGAAACGAGATTATTCCGATCCGATTCTGGTGGCATCTCCATCAATTCCCGATCCACAATTTCATAGCGAATGTCAGGATCAGTATCGAGGGCAAGATACTCCTTCAAAGTGAATGTTTGCCTGGCAATGGCCATAGTGTTATCTCTAGATCGCTTTACATGGATTTCAGGTGCCACCAACCCTCGCACCCTTATTGTACAAAGACACAACCTTTCATTGAGGTCACCATGGAGTTCTCACAACTCACTCGCCGTCAGGCTCTTTTCTCAGGTTTTGCCGCTCTGGGTTTGAGCTTTCGATCCCGCCCCCCCTCCGTTTCTGCTTCTCCAAAGCTGGATCCAGTCACCTTTGCCACCAACTGGTATGCCCAGGCAGAACACGGAGGATTCTATCAGGCGGCGGCCACAGGCATTTACCAACGTTATGGCCTGGATGTCACCCTCCAGATGGGAGGGACTGGGGTGAATATCCTACAACTCCTGGCCGGAGGCGCGGTTGATTTTGCCATGGGATCCAGTCTGGATGGGTTAGCAGCTCTAGAATCGAAAATCCCAATTGTAACGGTGGCGGCCATTTTTCAAAGAGATCCTCAGTGTTTATTAGTCCATCCTGACATGGGGATCGAAACGCTGGCGGATCTGAAAGCACATCCCATTTTCGTTTCTCTAGGGGCAAACCTCACCTACTGGCCATTCCTCCGCGCCCGGTTCGGATTTACAGATGATCAGAAGCGCCCTTACACCTCAAGCCTGGGACCGTTTCTCATGGATCAAAGCAGTGCTCAGCAGGGCTACATTACCGCCGAGCCTTACCGCATTGAAAAACAGGCAGGATTTAAGCCCAAAACTTTTCTCCTGGCGGATGATGGCTATACCCCTTACGCCACCACGATTGAGACCACCCAACGACTGATCAACACCCAACCTGATCGGGTACAACGCTTTGTGGATGCCTCCATTGCAGGATGGGAGTCCTATCTCCAGGATCCGGAACCTGCTCACCACCTAATTCAGGAAGTCAACCCCAACATGCCGTCGGATCTGCTGGCCTATGGCTATCAGGAGCTGAAAGCGCTGGATATTGTCACTTCTGGAGATGCAAAATTCTGGGCCTTGGAGCCATGACCGATCAGCGCTGGCAGGAGCTTTTCCAGATGATGACCGAAGCTGGATTGGTTCCCCCAGATCTGCCCTATGAGCAAGCCTATACCCTGCGGTTTTTGCACCCTCCTCCTGCATCCACCCCTGCGTGAACCCGCAAAACTTATAATTTTCTACGTTTAACCTCTTGATCTTCCCCCAAAACCGTAGCTTATAATACAGAAAGAAAAGAAATCGTTCATCTCTCTCACACGATTCAGCGACTGCCTGAGGTCAGTGGAATGCAGAAGTTGATCCGATAGAGAGACGGAAGTAGGGGACTCACCCCGAAGGAACGCGCCTCAACTGCACACATTGCTTTATTGGAGGCGAACCATGGAACTCACTTATCGTGGCCTTGAGTTTAATCACATTTCAGTGACCGAAGTGTCTCCGGGTAAGGTGGGTGGCAAGTATCGCGGTCTGGACTGGCGCTTCCGCCATCTGTCTAAGCCCCCTGTGCTTCAGACCAACCTGGATCTGATGTATCGTGGCCTAACCTACCAGACTCATCAGTCCACACCTGCAGCTGCTCCTGACACCCTGGTTACACCAATTGCTTTCACCACTCCCGAGCCCCTTTCTTCTGTGGAAGCTCTGGCGCGAGTGATGATGCTAGGTCACCAGCGGGCTCTTAAGATCCGTCAGCAATCCATGCTGGAGCGATCTGCTGAGGAAATCGGCCTGGATTCCACCCATGTTGCTGGCTACTGGAACAAGATCCAGGGGAAAGTTCACCCCAGCTTCCGCGAGAGCTACGACCGTAGCCACGCCACCATGAGCTAGTCCGATCAACCTGCTCTTGATCTGAGGATCTAAACTTCTCATCTGGACCCACCGGAGATCTGCCAAGGTTTCGGGTGGGCTTCAGCTCATTAATCCCCAGGAATGTCAACAATTGAGAATACTCTTGCGAATCCTCCTGCTGGAATGCCATGATCAGATGCGCTTTTCTGCTTGATCATTGACATGTCTTCATCCTCTACCTCCACCCCGACCCCAGCTCATGATCTGATTTTGCGAGCTGCGAAAGGCGAAACTCTGGAACGCCCGCCTGTGTGGATGATGCGGCAGGCAGGACGGTATATGGAGGTATATCGCCGTTTACAACAGAAGTATTCCTTTAAAGAACGCTGCGAACTACCCGAACTGGCAATTGAAATCTCATTGCAACCCTTTCGGGCCTTTGCCCCCGATGGCGTGATCATGTTCTCGGATATCCTCACTCCTCTGGAAGGCATGGGGATTCCATTTCAGCTGGTGGAACATCAGGGACCCATCATTGATCCCCCGATCCGCAGTCAGGCCCAGGTGGATCAGGTGCAGCCTCTGGATCCAGCCGCCAGCCTGCCTTTTATCCGTGAGATCCTGGGAACCTTGCGGCGGGAGGTGGAAGGCAAAGCGACACTGCTAGGTTTTGTGGGAGCCCCCTGGACGCTGGCCTGTTATGCGGTGGAGGGACGGGGATCCAAAGAGTACGCCCACATCAAAGGCATGGCTTTCTCGGAACCCCAACTGTTGCATCAACTGCTGCAGAAACTGGCCGATAGTATTGCCACCTATGTCTGTTATCAACTGGAGTGCGGCGCACAGGTGGTGCAGATCTTTGATACCTGGGCAGGTCAGCTCAGTCCTCAGGACTATGAAGTCTGGGCACTTCCCTACGAACGCCAGATCGTGGAGAAGGTGAAACACCGCTATCCAGAGGCGACACTGGTTCTGTACATGAATGGCATCAGCGGTGTGTTGGAACGGGCCAAGCAGTCAGGAGTGGATCTGATCAGCCTGGATTGGATGGTGGATATGGCCGAAGCTCGACAGCGGTTGGGTTCTCTACCTGTCCAGGGCAACCTGGATCCCATGGTCTTACTGGGCAGCCCTGAATTGATCCGTGAACGGACGCTGGATGTGATCCAGAAAGCAGGCCCAACCGGACACATCATGAACCTGGGGCACGGCATTCACCAGACCACACCCGAAGCTAACGTGCATCACTTTTTCGATACAGTGCGGCAGGCCGCTGATCTTTTAAAAGCTGATGCTTAAATATTTGCGTTGGCGAATACTTGCAATCCACTGATCCCGTTCAACTCAGATTTGGCTCATGGTTCTAGTTCCTACGAGTGTTCAATTACCAAGCTAAAGCAGTAATGAACTTGATCATCATGGGCACACCTGTAAAACAGGTAGATTGTAGCTATTGCAATGTCCCCTAAACAGTTACCTAGCCGGAGCCATCAACTCCATACGAATGCCACCTGGAATGTAGAACATCATGTGTTGGGTAGGGCCTTTGCCGAGTAGTTCTGGAGCAAATTCAATCTCAACATCTTCAGTATTTTTGAGTCTTTCGTACATAGTATTGAGAGTTTCAACCCCGTCCACCTTAAAAGCAAAGTGATGCAAGCCAATATTTGTTTTCCGATCAAAGGGTGTGGCATGATCAGTTGCTTGCCAAAGAGTGAGTAATGTCGTCCCATCGGATAAAAAGTAAGCCGGGTATTCGGGGACAGTACCCACCTGTTCAAACTCTAAAACATTCACAAAGAAGTCGCGGGTTGCGTCAATATTGGGAACAGTCAAACCGATATGGTGGGCACCTTGGGTAATGGCCATGGTAAAAACTCCTAAACTGGATGAGATGATTTGAGGAAGCGATCAATGAACCAGCAGAATCAGACAAGTAGATTATTGCAAATAGGTTAATTGATTTCCCGATTTGAATCCTTGACTGGGATCAAGTTCTCAATATTCGGCAACATCCTCTAACCACTCCGGGGTGAAGGTGATCACCTGGAAACCAGGCTTAGAGAGTCTGAGTAGCCCGCCACACCCGCTCCGGGGTCATCGGTAGCTGCCGCAGTCGTACCCCTGTTGCATTAGCAATCGCATTGGCAATCGCCGGAGCTGTGCCATTAATCGTGATCTCTCCTACCCCCTTGCCCCCAAAAGGACCGAAGGGATCCGGACGTTCCACAAGAAAGATCTCCATCGACGGCAGATCCAGAGCTGTGGGAATGCGGTAAAAGCGAAAGCCAGGGTTCAGGATCCAACCTGCTTCATCCCAGTGCAACTCCTCCATCAGGGCATACCCGATCCCCATGGCCGTTCCTCCTGCCGCCTGACCTTCACAAATGCGGGGGTTCACCGCCGTACCCAGATCCAGGGCCTGCACACAGCGCAACACCTGCACCTCTCCTGTTTCCAGATCCACCTCCACTTCGACTCCCTGAACTGCAAACGTGAGGGTGGATTGATCAGCCGTGTAGGTCTCGCTGACTGTCAACTTCTCGGGATCCATGCGCTGGGCCAGTTCCGCTAGAGTTAGCTGCTGGGTTGAAGTGGAGATCCCTTCAGCCTCCCAGGTTAGATCTGTAGGGGGAATCTGCAAAAGACGTGCGCCTTCCACCAGCAGCTGATCCCGTAGTTTTTGAGCAGCTATACGAACCGCCTGACCCGAGATGTAGAGCGTTGCAGAGGCATAGGATCCAGCGTCAAAAGGAGTCTGTTGGGTGTCACCAGTAAGCAGATGCAGGCGATCCACAGTGGTTCTCAGCACCTGAGCCGCAATCTGACGCAGCGTTGTATCCGATCCGGTTCCCACATCCACGGATCCTGAGCGCAGTAAATAGGTGCCATCCAGCTGCAAGCTCAGGGTCACCCCCGCTGCATGAATCTTGGCCAGACCACTTCCCTGCATGGAAACGGCAATCCCCTTTCCCCGTCGCCGTGATCCTGCCTCTACAGAGCTGAAGGATGTGTCCAGTTCACGGGCCACAATCTCCAGACATTGATCCAGGGCATAGCTGCCAATGACATTAAAGTGACTGCCACCCTGTCCCAGCGTTAGGACATCACCTGCGCGGATCAGATTGCGGCGGCGGATCTCCACCGGATCGATTTGTAATTTTGCAGCCAGTTCATCCATCTGGGTTTCCACAGCAAAGATCCCCTGAGTAGCTCCGTAGCCTCGAAAAGCTCCCGCAGGCATGGTGTTGGTATAAATGGCCTGGCCGTGAAAGCGTTGATGGGGGCAGCGATAGATCCCCAGACCAATAAAGCCTGTTAAAAAAACGACGGTCTGACCATGGTTGCCATAGGCTCCAGTATTGGCGATTGCCTCCATTTCCTGTGCCACAAGGGTTCCATCCCGTTTAGCCCCTGTTTTCAAGCGGATCTGCATGGCGTGACGGCTGTTGGTGGCCGTAAATTCCTCCTCGCGGGTGAGTTCCCAGTAAACGGGACGTCCTGTGTGCAGGGTGGCCAGGGCACAGAGATCCTCCGTGAGAATTTCCTGTTTATTGCCAAACCCTCCCCCGATCTTGGCCTTGTATACCCGAATACTCTCCAGAGGCCGATCCAGGATCTGAGACAAGACCCGCTGACAGTGAAAAGGTACCTGGGTACTGGATCGCACCACCAGCGTTCCGTCCGCCTCCAGCCAGCTCAGACTGACGTGAGGTTCCAGATGGGTGTGTTGTACCGCAGGTAGATCGTAAACATGCTCCAGGATCAGATCTGCATCCCCAAAACCTTGGTTCACACTCCCACTTTCCAGCTTCACCTCGGCCACCCGATTGTGCTCAGGATCAAGAATATTGATGGCATCCGCCTCATCATGGATGATCGGTGCTCCCTCCCCCATTGCCTCCAGTGGATCCAGCACATGGGGCAGCAGTTCATAATCCACCTGAATTAACGCACAGGCCTGCTCAGCAATGGCCAGAGATTCTGCCACCACCACCGCTACCCGATCCCCCACAAACCTCACCTTCTGATCCAGAAGGACATGATCTAAAGGATCCGGAACTGGCTCCGCATGACCAGCCGTGGTGTAGGGTCGACGGGGAACATCCTGGTGGGTAAGCACCGCATGCACTCCTGATAAAGATTTCGCAGCTTCGGTCGAGAGATGGCGGATGCGGGCATGGGCATGAGGAGAGCGCAACACCTTTAAATGGAGCACATCCTGAGGCAACCCATCGCCTGTGTAGGCAGGCTTTCCGGTCACAATCGCCGGGCCATCCAGTTTGGCAATACTCTGACCCACTGGATCGGGTGTGGAGCTGACAACAGTGGATGATTGTCCCTGAATACTTTCAAGAATGGCCTGGTACCCTGTACAGCGACAGAGATTCCCCCGCAATTGGGATCGCAGTTCTGTTTCCGTGGGCAAAGCATCCGCACAGAGATAGCGAGCCGACAGGATCAGGCCAGGGGTACAAAAGCCGCACTGAAATCCCTGCCCCTGCAGGAACTGCTGCTGCATCGGATCCAGACCCTGCTCAGAAGCCAGTCCCTCGATCGTGGTGATCTGATGGCCCTGTAAACGGCTGGCCGGATAAAGACAGCTGTGAATCGGCACCCCCTCCAGTAAAACGGTACAGGCCCCACAATCGCCGCTTTCGCAGGCACGATGCACCCCTACCCATCCCAGTTGCCGCAATACACTCAGCAGGCTTAAGCCAGGAGGGAGGCTTTGAGTATAGGACTGACTATTGACTTGAAAAGTGAGTGGGTGCATTGCCACAGCCAGGAGATCTGTCTCACCCTATCTGCGGCGCTTTCACTTAATTGTGCTCAGACTTACGAACTCTGCATGATTCTCTGGATCCAGGCGCTGATCGTCTGCATCACGCTCCCAGCATCCCGATCATGCAGCAGATCATGCTCAGACTCCGGAAATTCCTGCAACGTGACCTCCGCCCCACCTGGCTGGAGCGCCTGAAAAAACTTCACCGCGCCCTCAGCATCGACCACCCGATCCCGCGAGGTATAGAGGATCAACATCGGTAAGTTAAGCTGATCAGCTCTCTGAATACAACGACGACCACTCCGCCATAGCTCTGCTACAAATCTGGCCCTCGAGATCCCCGTAATCCATGGATCCAGACTCATATTGGTCTGCTGCTCCGGTAACGAGGTCACCTTCGAGGGAGTGTAGCGGTTTTTGAGGATGAGCCAGGGGGCGATTTTTTCTAGGAGCAACAAGGTTCGCAGCGTCAGAGGCGTGAAATAAGAAGCAATGCTGAAGGCAGGACTGATTAAGACCAACCCTCGTAACTCCCCCGGGTGAGACAGCGCATATTCCACCGCCAGATTGGCCCCTGTGCTGTAGCCCACCCAGATCGGAGCCTGAATCTGCTGCTGGATCACCTCCAGATCCTGTAGGTAATGGTTGAAGCGAGGTACCCATCCACGCCAGCCAGGGGTGCGGCCAAACCCTCGCAGATCAGGTGCGTAACTGTTCCATCCCTGCAGCAGCAGTCCAGTACCTAACTCATAGAAGCGACCCCCATAGTCCCCTTTGCCATGGATAAAGAGAAGATTACCCACCGGATCCGCTGAATCCACTGGTGCATATAGAGGGTAACCCCATCCGGCAAGACCACCAGAGAAGAAAGGGAAGAAGCGGGGGATTGGGTAACCACAGATCCAAAAAACGCACCAGCAACGAGCTGCCAAAATCTCAATCAGGTGTTGCGAATCTGGACAGGCATTACCAGATAGCGGAGCTGCATCGCCCCCACAGGTTGCCAGACGGCGGGTTGGGCCTGACCATTGAGAAAGATTTTCACATCCTGAGTATTGATCACCTTCAGGGCATCCAGCAAATATTTCACGTTGAAGGCAATTTCTAGATCTTCCCCACTCAGTTGTACAGGGAGGAACTCTTCCCCACTCCCCACATCTGGGGCTTCTGTACTGATGGTCAGGGTTTGATCAGCCTCTGAGAAGCGAAATTTAACAATGTCATTCTTCTGGGCAGCAAATACCGCGATCCGCTCCAGCACCTCAATCAGAGGTTTACGTTCCACCGTGACCTGGCGTTGAAATTCGGAGGGCATGAGGCGGTGATAGTCAGGGTACTGGCCATCCAGCAAACGGCTGGTGATCAGGTGGCGTTCCAGACCAAATTGCACCTGGCTGCTGTTGAACTGTAGCGTCAGAGTGGCTTCCGGTTGGTTGCCCAGGATCCGCTCCAGTTCCCGCAGGGCCCGAGCAGGAATCGTGAAGTTTAGCTGACCGTTGGGGGGCTGCAGCGCAGGGCCGTCCTCACTGAGGTTCAGGGGCACTTTCACAGTGGCGAGACGGTGTCCATCGGTGGCCGCAAACTCCAGGATTGGTTCCTCTTCCACCAACAGCTTTACATGCACTCCGGTCAGTACCTGCTTGGTTTCGTCACTGGAGGCAGCAAACAGAGTTTGACTGATCCCCTGCAATAGGCTTTCCACCGAGAGTTCCAGCCGATCAGCCGCCACGATTTCGGGCAGGGCCGGAAAATCTTCTGCCGCCATACCCCGCACCTGATATCGGCCAGATCCGGAGGACAGATGCATCGATCCCTGGGGGTTCTCCTGCTCAAGCGTGACTTCGCCATTGGGCAAACGGCTGACAATGTCGTTCAGCAACCGGGCGGGCAAGGTGGTTTTCCCCCCCTGCATCACCTGAGCCTCAAACTCGCTACGGATCCCCAGGTTGAGATCAAAGGCGGTCAGGGCAACCCTGCTAGTTTCCGGGTCTACTTCCAAAAGCACATTGGCCAGCACCGGCAGGGAAGGACGACTGGCCACCGCTCGCCCCACCGAGGCCAGCTGTTGACTGAGGGCAGTTTGACTGCAAACAAACTTGAGGGCAGTTTCGCTCTCCGCCGCTATCGATGCCTCAGACACAGAACTTGTAACCATGGCTTGTCCCAACCCACCGTCATTCGCTGCACGACAAGCACCATCCTACACCCAGCACCCCGGATCGGCGGCAAGATCGGCAGTGGCTGAATTAGCAACTTGACCTTTGCCCTATATCAAGGCTGCTACTGCTTTATATAAATAGATCAATAGTAGTAGTAGGGCCTGTGGAAACTGTGGAAAAAAATGGGGAATCCTCTCCAGCTGTCAGGATCAGGCCATTTTGACCCTGTGGAATCTGTGTGGAAAATCCCCTAGTTTTCCACAGGGGTGATCAGCCTGTGGAAAAGACCCCCTAGTTTTCCACAGGTTTTCCACAGAAAATCATCGTTTTCCACAGGTTTTCCACAGCGAAGATGTGATGATTTCCTGACAATAGCTCTGATCGTTTCATACAAGTAGTGTCTATCTGAGGAATAGGCAAGATTATCCACCACATGTAGTTATTGCTGGTTGTAGTCTGTGCTGACTCTGATCAGGAGTTTTCCACAGATCAAGGCTATTAAGTTTTCTCAAACACATGCATTGCTTTTAGGCTCTACACCGAGCCCCCTGCCACCAGACGCAGTTGTTCCCCCAGTTGCTGAATCTGCTTGGCAAAGACCAGATCTTCTTTCATCAGCTGACTCACTTTTTCCAGGCTGTACATAACCGTGGTGTGATCTTTACCCCCAAGCGCCTCCCCAATTTTGGGCAGACTTAACTGAGTGTAATGCCGCATGAGGTACATGGCCACCTTGCGAGCCTGAGTGATCTCCCGCTTCCGAGATTGTCCCAGCAGATCTTCCTGTGAAACACCCAGGGTGTCACAAACCGTATCCAGGATCAGGTCAGGGGTCACTTCTCTGGGTTCTGAGGGGGGATTGAGAATGGGCTGAATATTATCCACGGTCATGGCCAGACCTGAGATCGACACAAAGGCTACGGCGCGGATCAGGGCTCCCTCTAACTCACGAATGTTGTTGGTGTAGGTGGAGGCAATGTATTCAATCACATTTGCAGGCAGGCGCATGCCTTCGTACTCAGCTTTTTTCTGGAGAATCGCCATCCGGGTTTCAATGTCTGGTGCCTGAATATCGGCAATCAACCCCATCGAGAAGCGGGAACAGAGCCGATCCTGGAGTCGAGGAATCAGATGAGGGGAGCGATCTGCGGCCAGGACAATTTGCTTGCCGGTTTCGTGCAGCGTATTAAAGGTGTGAAAAAATTCCTCCTGGGTGGATTCTTTGCCCTCAATGAACTGAATATCATCCACCAGTAAAATGTCCACTTCGCGATAGTGCTCCCGAAAAGCGGCTTTGCTGTTGCGGCGGATGGCATCAATATGATCATTAATAAAGCGCTCGGTGGAGACGTAGGAGATGCGGGCGCGGGGATTCACCTCCAGGCAGTAGTGACCAATGGCCTGCATCAGATGGGTCTTTCCCAACCCTACGCCGCCACAGAGAAACAGGGGGTTGTACGCCCGTCCCGGCATTTCAGCTACCGCCAAAGCTGCAGCATGGGCCATGCGGTTGTTGGATCCCACCACAAAGCGCGAAAAAGTGTATTTGGGGTTGAGATTGAGTTCAGCTGAGCGCAGGGGCAGCGCGCTGGATACCTCCAGGGGGGGAGCCGGAAGTGTGGGCTCCGTGGGCATGATCAGATCTTCGTTGGCATGTTCAGAGACTGAAAATTGCACGGCAATTGGGCGACCGACAATCCCCTGCACGACTTCTGCGATCGTGGGGGCGTAATGCTTTTGAAGCCAGCCGCGGGCAAAGTTATTGGGGGTGCAGATGGTGAGACAGCTATCCGTCAGCGTTTCCGGCTTGGCCGTCTTGATCCACGACTCAAACGTGGGACGGCTGAGCTGCAGCTGTAGATGGCTCAGAACCTGATCCCAAAGTTGGTCGAGGGTGATCTCCAGAATTTCGGCCACGGTAGTCTTTAGAGAGGAACCGATGCAGTGAATTGTGACAAAAAAAAGAGGGGGAGGCGACAGGTCAAGGAAAATACATAAGTAAGCCCTAATGTCAAGAGACATAATAATCCCGCCCCTGAACCGATCAGGGACTCGGGCAACTGACCTCTGAGTTGAGAGTTTTAATACTGTAGCCTCAGTTGGCCGCGGATCCAATCTGGATGAAGTGGACAAAGTTCGCTATGATCTTGGGTCTGCTCACCTCATCACCCTCCCTCAGGAGGACATCTCATTATGACCAAGCGAACTCTCGAAGGAACCAACCGCAAACGACTGCGTGT
Source organism: Synechococcaceae cyanobacterium SM2_3_1 (assembly GCA_012030715.1). GTDB lineage: Bacteria > Cyanobacteriota > Cyanobacteriia > Thermostichales > Thermostichaceae > JAAUUJ01. Next base: position 30,539 of record JAAUUJ010000016.1, read on the forward strand.
CTCTGGTTTCCGTAAACGCATGCAAACAGCAGCAGGGCGCAATGTGCTGCGGCGGCGACGGAGCAAGGGTCGGGCTCGCCTAGCGGTGCAGTAGATCCGTGCTGCCTGCCTGCCATCGGCTGCGGGAACGGCGTGCTTTTGGACGGCTTTACCAGATGGGCAAGCGTCGATCGGGGCGGATGATTTCGCTGATCTGGCTGGCGGGGAAGTCAGGGGAAAGCGCTTCGCCAGAACCTACCCGCCTTGCAGTGGTGGTCAGTAAGAAAGTGAGCAAGCGAGCAGTGGTGCGTAACCGGATCCGTCGTCGTCTGCGGCATGCCCTCAGGATAGTTTGTCCCCACTTACGTCCAGGGTTCTGGGTCCTCCTCACAGCACGAACAGCAATATTAGAAGCATCCTGGCCCCAGATCCAGACCGAAGTGGAACAGGTGTTGCGTCAGGCATGTTTATTATCTGAATCCTGCCAAGGCTAAAAAAAGTTTAAGCTAAACATAAGGCAGTTCAGATCATCACAATATCTATGGCAATTCAGGAAGATGTCTTCTATGAGGGAGGACCCCACAGCGGCGATCTGATCATCAATACCATTGTGGGGGCGACGATCATTGGTTTGCCTCTCTTGATTGGGGCACTGGTGCGCAAGATCTGGGTCAAGTACCGGATTACCAACCGTCGCATTACGGTTTATGGGGGGTGGGGAGGCAAACAACGGATTGACGTGATCTATAAGGAGATCGAGAAGATTGCCAAGGTCCCGCGAGGATGGGGCAGCTGGGGAGATATGGTCCTGACTCTGAAGGATGGTAGCCGTCTAGAACTGCTTTCAGTCCCCAATTTCCGGGAACTGCATGATTATATTCAGGAGCGGATCGAAGAGCAAACCCCTGGTCAGGAGAAACATTAAAGTCCAAGAATGGAGTTGGATACCTTCAAGGGGAGGCTGCTGTGACAAGCGATAACCAAGATATCCCTGCGAAATTGCGGGAGAATGCGGATCAGGTGGTGAGGGTGGTGCGCGAGAAGCTTGAGGTGGAGCTGAGCTTTGATCAGGCCGGGGTGATCTGGATTGATGACTATATCCACCGTTTGCGAGAGCAAAACGCCACTGAGGATCGGTCGGGTCTGGTCAGCACTCTGGGAGCGTTTGTGGGTGAATCGATCATCCAGACCTTTGGTGGAACCTGGATGGAGATCGATGGCATGTGGGGAGTGCAGGTGAATGACCGGGTCTGGGCCTGCCCCTTTGCCAAGGTTGCCAAGCAGTTTGAGAATGGACCTGAGGATTCGGTTGCGGATTTCTTTCGCACCGTTCCTGAGCTGGAGCAATACGCGATAGAACAACAATAGACCAATAACAAACCAATCTGCAGAACTACGCTGTAGGTTTGGTGAACGTTCCATTGTTCCTGATATTGCCGTGTTTGCCTGGCAGCGAATTCCACGGCAGCAAGAGGGTCGAATTGTCAATGTTGTCTCGGCTGCGCCTGACTGGGTGATCGAGATTTTGTCTCCTGAACAAAGACAGATGAGGGTTACGAAAAATATTCTCCATGGTCTTCAATACGAAACTCAAATGGGCTGGTTGGTGGATCCAGAGGAAGCCTTGGTTCTGGTGTATCGCCCAGATCAACCCACAGAGCTGTGTGAGGTTATGGATTTGCCGTTACCAGTACCTGACTTCGCTCACGGCTTTCGGATCAGCTTGCAGGAGATATTTCAGTTTCTTTGTGAATAGTCAAAGTAACATCTTCGTAGAGATCTGAAAAGGAAACTCTCAATCCCAGGCTGGCTAGTGGAAAAGACTCATTAGTAGGAGTGTAGGCCTGAAAGAGCCATCCCTGCTCCTGCCGCTTGAAACTCTCAACTCGCTGGAGTTTGGTGTTGATCAGAATGTATTCCTCCAGACTTTCCAGGGTTTGGTAGTCGTTAAATTTGTCACCCCGGTCGAACGCTTCGGTGCTGTCCGAAAGAACTTCTACGATCAGCTTGGGAAAGCGCTTATAGATGGAGGTTTCTTGATCCCGAGGATCACAGGTTACGAGTAGATCGGGGTAGTAAAAGCAATTCCTTTCCTCTAGCCGGACTTTGATGTCGGCGAAGTACACCCGACAGTTTGATCCGCGCAGATGGATCCGGATGAGTGTTGCCAGGTTAAGAGCAATAGTGTTGTGAGCATCGGTGGTCCCTGCCATGGCAAAGACTTCACCATTGATGTACTCATGCTTGACAGAGTTTTGTGCTTCTAGATCAAGATATTCCTCTGGGGAAAGCGGAGGCTGGGGGGAAGCCACCATGTTTGGATCCTCCGGTATAGAGAGGGACAGGGATCAGACGTTCTGAATTTAGTGTTGGCTGGTGTGGATCTGCTTCTAGAATAGGCGTGTGCGATTGTTTGGGATCAAAGGCTACGGGGGTCTCATGTTTGCCATCACGCTGGAATGGGTCCAGGGGCAGGTGTTGCAATCGCAGACGATCAATACCGCGCAATCCACCCTTTCTCCTGGGGTCGTGCGTTTAGGGCGAGATGATCAACAATGCGATATTGTCGTTGCTGATCCGGAAGGCACCGTCTCTCGTCTGCATGTGGAAATTTATCAGGATCCCCGTTCTCAAGCCGTAATGTTGCGCAATCTAACGCGGGCTAGACCGGAAGGGAAGCGGAATCCTGCCTATGTGGATGGCCAGAGAGTTGTTACCGAAGCGGTGTTTCTGCAGGCGGGTCAGCAAGTTCGTTTGGGAAAGGTTCAGTTGACGGTGCGGGATCTACGGCTTCTCGGTGCTCCAGGCTCATCTCCGGCTGAAACCTATGGTGTTGTCTGTCCCAATGGTCACCTTCTCTCTTATGACTATCTGGGGTTGGTCTGTCCCCACTGTGGTGAGGCGGTCCAGGCAGGGGATACCGTCAGTTTCCATCAAAAAGTGGATCCGTAGATAGATCCGTAAAGTTCGCAAGTTGCAACACTAAGTTATGAAGATGGGTGGATCCGTGCAAGTCAAGCTGTGCTGGGATGACGCTGTTAAGGGTGAACAACATCTGGTTCTCACCCCACCCATTGCTCTGGGACGGGATCCGGAGGCGATGCAAGCAGCGTTACCCGGCCAGAATCCCGCCACTGTTTTTCTGCCCAGTAAGCGGGTGTCTCGCTTTCATGCCCTCATTCGCGAGATGGAGGGACAGGTGCTGCTAGAGGATCGCAGTAAGAATGGTTCGCTGGTGAATGGAGAGCAGTTGTTAGAGGGGAAATGGATCTTAAGCAGTGGCGATTGCTTAACCATTGGCCCCTACCGCATTTCTGTTTTGCTGCTGCAGCCTGTTTCTCTCAGCGGAGCCGCCGAGGTGGAGACTATTATTGAAGATGACGAATCACCGGACACCCTTCAGCTCCAGCAACCTCCCACCCTGATCCTGGATGAGGATCCTGCCGTGACTTCCCCCCAGGTGTTCCCGGATCCAGCTGTTTTTCCTCCGTCTGATTTTCAACATGCTGAGTACCTGCCGTTGCGGGTTCTCTATATCTCTGGGGATCCGGTGCTGGAAAAAGATTATGTGGCGATCGGGGGAGGGCTGGGGAGCTTCTGCTGGGTCGATACCCTGCGTATTTATGGCATTTCTGCCCACCAGATTGCGGTAATTGGTTTAGAGCAACACCCCTACGCCCGCTATCGACGTCTTTGTCAAAACTCCCAGATCCCAGATCACGAACGACTGCGCTCAGGATCCGATTCCGCACCCGATAACTTCTGGGGTTGGCCTGGTTATGCCTGGCGAGAAGCAGCCAGTCAACTGATCCGACTGCATCTTCTCAAAGGTTTGCGGATCCTGTGGCAGGTGTTTGCAGAGCCAGTTCTGGCGGAAACTTATACTCCTCAATCAAGGCGCGTCTTTGCCTCTCTGGATCGGGAGGCGGCACGAATTGGGTGGCAGCAGATGCTTCTGTATGGTCGGGTCCGTGGGATCCGTAAGACGGAGGATGGCCGTTATGCGATTGCCTACGCTGTTCCCCATCCTGATCGGCGGGAGCACTGTTATGTTCTGGCCCGCCATATTCATCTGGCTACTGGTTATCCCGGAGTTCGCTTTCTGCAGGATCTGCAGGACTACCGCCGCCACACTGGGGATTATCAATCGGTGGTCAATGCCTATGAAGCCCATGATCACATTTACAAACATCTGGAGGCTCATGGAGGTACCGTGATCATTCGTGGGCGTGGGATCGTGGCCTCCCGGATCCTGCAGCGACTTGACGAAGCCCGTCGTCACCATCAGGGCATTAAAGTGATCCACCTGATGCGTAGCCCCAAGGCCAGTGGTAATCAGTACGGTCCTGCTCAACGACCGATTGAAAATCAGTGGGAATTTCAGCCCTTCAACTGGCCCAAAGCTTGCTGGGGAGGAGATCTGCGCGCTGTGCTTGAAAAGGCTTTGCCAGCACAACGGGGGGCTCTGCTCACGGATTGGGGGGGCACCACTACCGCTGATCGCAAAGATTGGCGGCAATTGATCAAGCGCGGATTGCAGGAGGGATGGTACAGCGTTCAATTTGGGCAGGTGGTGAAGGTGGATCAGGGGGATGGCAAACTGCTGGCGGTGGTGAAAGCTCAGACCTATGAAGCCGAGATCAAAGTGGAGGCAATGTTTATTATTGATGCCACGGGTCTGGACTCGGATATTCGTGACAATCCCCTTCTAGCGGATCTGGTGGATCACTATCACCTGCCCCTGAATCCCAGTGGTCGTCTGCAGGAAGCAATGATTTTGAAGTGGAGGGCATGGCCAATCAACAGGGGAGAATGTACGCCGCAGGGGTGGTGACATTGGGAGGATCCTATGCAGCCGTGGATTCCTTTTTAGGACTACAGTACGGGGCTCAGCGATCGGTGGATGCCTTGGCCTTTCATCGTGCTCCAGGATTGCGTCACCTGAATGGATTTCGATCGATGGTGCAGTGGTTTAATTGGGCAACAGAGCGCCAGCCTTAGTTATTAATCTCCCCGTAATGATCAATGAGGTAACTTTATGACTCCGACTCTCTTGGGCCGCTGGCAAACCCGAATCCTGCTGCTGGCCACCATTGGTGTGCTCTGTTCTCTTCCCTTTGCGCTGCGCTGGATTGTGCGGGGGGATTTGACGATCGATTTCAGTTTCAATCCTTTTACCCTCTTTGGCCTGATCCGCAAACCCATCAGTAGCGCTCTGCCTTTTGATCCGGTGTATTTCTGGGTTCTCAGTTATGTGGCGGTGCTGGGGTTAGCCTGGGATGCCCTCTACACTTACCTGCAGCGCTTTTTCTGGGATCATGATTGGCCTGGGGTGGTGGCAATGGTGGGAGCTCTATTTGAAGGAGGTTTACTCCTGCTCTTGATCAAGACAATTGGTTTGCCCATGATCCCTCGAGAGCTGGACTGGATCTGGTTTTGGGTTCACTATGGTTTTGTTTCGATAGCTGCTTATCTCTTCTCCTGGGCAGGCTTGCGGATCTTGTTTCCTCGAGCCCGCTATCGGGGGGGAGCCTGGCTGGGGGTTTGGCCGCGCCCGCAGTCTGCAAGCCGTTGATCCCCAGATTCTATCCCTTCTGCCTGAGTTCTTGGATCAACATCTCAGCCACTCGACTGAGTCGATCAACACTCTCTGCCTGTCTCTCAGTGATGGCTTCTCGTCTGTCCAGATCAGCGCGGAAACTCTCTTTCCAGAGTCGATCTTCTTCTTTCCAGCGTTGATCCTCTTGCTTCCAATGCCTGTCCTCTTCTCTCCAGCGTTGCTCTTCTTTTCTCCAGTGTCGCTCTTCTTCTCTCCATGCTGCATCAGCCTGCTGACCTACCGTGATCACCTCTGTCAGGCGGGCGATCTGTTCTGCTAGAGTCTCAATCGTGAATCCGTTCGAGTTTCCTTGGGTCATTGCATCTCCCCCAATGCATAGAGGAGTCTACTTCATTTTCTTACTGATATCCAGCAGGATCTTCTTCTGATTGATTATTCAATGCCTTGCAATAAATGCTTTTGTTCAGCCTGCTGCATAAAAATCATGAATGCGGGCCTCCTCCTCATCGCCACATTTTCTGTAGAATATCTGTTCCATCCTGGTGATCCTTGTCCGTGATCCAGAAGGGTTCACTTGGATAGCTTTTGAAATAAGCCTCAAGCATGTCCCGCGGCTCTTGAGACATACTGGGACGTGATCCCCTTCGCACCACAGGACGGATCCTCATGACTGAGCTGCTGGGTCAATTGCTAGATGGACGCTATCGAGTTCTGCGTCGGTTGGGACAGGGGGGCAGAGTGAAACCTATATTGCAGAGGATACCCGCCGTCCTGGAAATCCCGAATGTGTTGTGAAGCGGCTGAAAACGATCCATAAGGATGAAGAACGGCTCCAGAGAGCACGGCTCTTATTTCGACGAGAAGCGGAGGTCTTGCAAAAAAAGCTGTGCTGCCGCCATGATCAGATCCCAGAATTGCTGGCTTATTTTGAACAGGATGAAGAATTTTTCCTAGTGCAGGAACTGATCCGGGGTCATCCCCTCAGCCAGGAACTTCCTCCCCAGCAGCTCCGCTGGACTGAGTCACAGGTGATCTATCTCCTCCAGGATGTTCTGGGGATCCTGGCCTTTGTGCATCAGCAACAGGTGATCCACCGCGATGTCAAACCGGACAACCTGATCCGCCGTCACCGTGATGGCAAGCTGGTCTTAATCGACTTTGGGGCCGTGAAAACCTGTGTATTGGATCCCAGTCTTCAGGATATAGATCTGACGATGGCCATTGGCACGCTTGGCTATATGCCGCCGGAACAGGCTCAGGGAGAACCGTCTCCCGCCAGTGATCTGTACGCTCTGGGAATGATTGCGATCCAGGCTCTAACGGGAATTCCACCCCGGCAACTCCCAATGGATGCTCAGGGAGAAGTGTTCTGGCAAGATCGGCCAGAGGTGGGGGAACGGCTGTCCACCTTTCTCTCTACGATGGTGCGCCGATCATCTCAACAACGGTACCGTCGTGCTGAAGAAGCAGCTGAAGCCCTGACCCTGATCACCCGTCCCCTGATCCAGCCTGCTGTACCGGATCCGTCTCTGGATGCTCTGAAGGGGGAAACATTGACGGGCACAGCCTTGAATCTCACGCTTCCAGGAGCCATACCCTCACGTGCTGCTGCAGAGAAAAAACGTCGCCTCTGGCCAGTGGCCGTTGCCTGTGTGATCGGAGTCACGGGGGTGGGTTGGGGTGGTTATCATCTCTGGAAAGAGTGGCAGGGGGCGGATCAGGCCCAGTCCTTATCACTATCCCCTGTTGACTCATCCAGTGGCCAGGGGGAAGTCAACTACAGCTTTCTGGACATGTTGCTGGCTGAGGCATAATGGCAGGCGGCAGATCAAGAAACGGATCGGAGTCTGTTGCGGGCGGCGGGTATGGAGCAGGTGGAGCGGTTAACCCCTGAACAGGTAGCTTCTTTACCCTGCCCTGATCTGAAAACGATTGATCAGTTGTGGCTGCACCATAGTCAGGGTCGCTTTGGGTTCAGTGTCCAAATGGCCATCTGGCAGCGTTATGGATCGCTTGCAGAGGGTTTTCGCCAGTTTGCTGAGGTAGTGGGTTGGCGGCACAAGAATCGATATCTTGAGTACTCCCAGTTCCCGTTTGATCTGGATGATGCCCTGCCAGGGTTGCTCCCGTTTGCGGCAGTCGCTCGGGGGGAATGGATGATGCAACACCGATCATTGGACTGGTGGCTTTACCGTGATCCCGTTTATTTTCAGGCTCTGGCTGATCGGTTATCCGCCTGTCAGCTGCTGGATCCTGATCAGATTACTCCTGGATGATCTGATGTTTCCTGTCTAGATCTTTATCGATTGAGGGGTTATGCCTCCGGCAGGCTCCGCCATCGATGCCCCGAAAATCGACACCCTATCAAACAGGAATACATCATCCCTGCTGACACGCCCTATCCCGACTACTCCAAACATCAAAACGCCCTGACCAAAGCGAAAGAGGAGATTCCAGAGCTGAAAGCAGTTCACTCTCAAGTCTGGCAAGATGCCCTGAAGCGACTAGACAAGTCGTTCAAGTTCATGCAAGCGAGCGGGTTTGGATTTCCTCGATTCAAAAAGTTTGCTCAGTAGCGCTCGTTTGTTTTTCCGCAGTTCAAGTCGAATCCAGTCAACGGATCTGAGATCAAACTGCCGAAAATTGGAGCCATGCCCATTCACCTGCATCGACCCATTCCAGAAGGATTTGAGCTCAAGCAAGTTCGGGTCGTCTTCAAAGCGTCGGGTTGGAAACGGGGTGTCTACTTTGCCAAGGTTGACCCTAATGGCACAAGTCAAACTTGCCCTGATTGAGGAGCGCACACTGGTAAAAAGAAACTGAGTGAACGAGTGCATCATTGGGATGAATGTGGATATGTAACTGATCGAGATGTTGCTGCTGCTCAAGTCGTGGAACAGCGAGGACTTGTAGCCGTTGGACAGACGGTGATCCTGCCTGTGGAGGATGGGCCTGGGAACCCCGATGAAGCAGGAAGCCTCAAGAGCGATCTTGGGAATCAAGCACCGTACCCACTAGGGTCGGTATCTGGAGGATGTCACGGACAACTGATAGGCAAAGTACTATCACTTCAGTGTGACTCACTCAGTTTTGGGAGCTTCTAGCCCCATTAAATCAGGGGAGTAAGATTGATCAGCATAGGTGAGAAAGAGTATTGCAGCATCTATCCCAACAATGGCCCCGAGTGATCAAGCCTGGAGATCCTGAGTACCGGCAGATCCTGGAGATAGGCTCTCAGCGCACCTGTGTCCATCCCGCCAACCACCTCAATTGCATGACAGCCAAAGAGTGGATGCGAGCTCAGTCGGGGGTATGGCAGTTTAACTATGAATCTCGAGATATTCGGGACAAGACGATTCATCCTGCAACGTTTCCGATTTCGCTGGCGCGGCGGATCATCGAGTTATTCACCCATGAGGGCGAACTGGTGCTGGATCCGTTTGTGGGCAGTGGTACCACCCTGGTGGCTGCCCGTGATCTCAACCGGAATGCTGTGGGGTTTGATCTACAGGAAACCTATATTCACTGCTGTGAAGAGCGCCTGGCGGTGAATTCCCTCTTTAATCAAAGTCGTCAGGTGGCGATTCAGGACGATGCTCGACATATTCCCAGCTATCTTCATCCCGAAAGCCTGAGCCTGATCTGGACCTCGCCTCCCTATGCCAACCTGCTTAACCGCAAGCGTAAAAACAAATCTAGGCGCGGACCTGATCGTAAGAATGCCCAGATCGGCAAGGTGGAGCAGTATTCTCAGGATCCCCGCGATTTAGGCACCATGCCCTTAGATATCTACGCAGAGGTGATGGGAGCCATCTTTGCGCAATTGCTTCCTTTCCTGCGTCCCCGCGCCCATTGTGTAGTGAATGTGCCGGATATGTGGTGGGAAGACGAACGGGTCACGATCCATATTGCAGTTGTGGATGCCCTTCGCCAGCAGGGGTACGAGCTTCGCAACATTATTATTTGGGATCGGACCAATATTGTAAACCGCATGGGAATCTTTGGCTGGCCTTCCAATTACATTACGATGGGAATTACCTACGAGTATCTCCTGGATTTCTGGAGACCTGCGTAGTTTACCCCCGGGAAGGATATAGAACTCCATGGCACTGCTGACACTGCAATCAGTTAAAAAAGACTTTGGAATTAAAGAGATTCTCAGAGATGCCAGCTTTAGCCTGAGTGAGGGTGAGAAAGTTGGGCTGATCGGAACCAATGGATCCGGTAAATCCACATTACTCAAAATGATCGCGGGGCTGGAGCCATTTGATAGTGGAGATCTGTGGATCAACCCTAAAGCAAAGATCATTTATCTTCCCCAACAACCTGATGTAGATGAAGAGAAGACGGTGCTCGAACAAGTTTTTGCCGATTCTACAGAGCAAATGACATTAATTCGAGAGTATGAGCAGGTTTCCACACACTTGGCTCAGGGACAAAGGAATGAAAGCCAGTTACTCTCACGTCTCTCCAGTTTGACGGAGCAAATGGATCGCACTGGTGCTTGGGATCTGGAAACCCAGGCCAGGATCGTACTGACCCAATTGGGTATAGCGGATGTGGAGGCACGTGTGGGAACTTTATCAGGAGGCTACCGCAAACGCATTGCCCTGGCCACTGCCCTGTTATCTACACCGGATGTGCTCCTGATGGATGAGCCCACCAACCACCTGGATGCAGCCTCAGTAGAATGGTTGCAAACTTATCTGCAACGGTTTCAGGGGGCTCTACTCCTGATCACCCACGACCGCTATTTTTTGGATCAGGTTACCAATCGAATTCTGGAAATTGATCGCGGTGATCTCTACTCCTACTCCGGCAACTATGCCTACTACCTGACCAAAAAGCAGAAGCAGAAGAAGCCGCCAGCAGCAGTCAACAGAAACACGCAGGCCGCCTCA
>JAAUUJ010000129.1 GCA_012030715.1 Synechococcaceae cyanobacterium SM2_3_1
GTGATTCAGCAGCAGTTTGGTGCCAGTCTTGACTATCCCTTTGGCGCTGCTCTCAGTTTTCTGGTTACAGGCCTCACCTTGGCCCTGCTTTATGGCTACAGCCGCTATGCGGGGGAACGCGGTCTGCGGGATCTCGTTTAATTCTATGGCTGGGGTTTCTCAAGCTACACATGCGAGACCGGAAAAGCGTACACTGCACAAGAAAAAGATCCCAGTCCGACAGGGGTCTGCGGGTAGGTCCTTCAAGTGGAATAATGGTGAGAGCCTGCAGATCATTTGCTAGGCGTTGGCGCACTGATTGTACTTGCATCCCAGAGATCCCAACTTGAGCGGCCAGTAACCATGACTATGGAGGTTTGCAAAGTCCATGACGGCTAATCAATCCGCGACGCCCCCGTCTCAGCATGCTTCCGTGAAGTTGCTCAGCATTGATCTGGGGCGAACTTCCACCAAAGCTTGTGTCAGCCGAGATCCTGAAGGGGTGGTATTGATCCCTGCCTATGTGTATCACCCCACCGCCATTGAAGAGGTGAGACGGGGGGCGTTTGAAACGCGAGCCAATTCCGATCCCCTGCTGGATATCTGGGTAGAGTACCAGGGGGAGGGTTATGCCGTCGGTCAGTACGGAGCCGACCTGCAGCGAAAGCTGGAATTCCGCACCAGTCTGGGTCTGGGAGAATCCAAAGTTCGCAATGCCCTGATCAAACTGTTTGCAGCCGTTGGGCACTTTGGTTTAAGTGGGTCGCTAGCCGTGGTCCTGGGGCTTCCTTACATCCTTAGTCAGGAACAGTTTGACAAAGAAAAAACTCAGATCACGGGGCTGATCCTGGGGCGTCACCGCATGGCCTTTCGCAGTGAGATCATCACCGTCGATATTGAGGAGGTCTGGGTGGTGCCCGAAGGGTATGGTAGCCTCTTCTGGGCAGAGAGCCTCTCCACCAAGGGCAGTAAGTTTGGGGATCTTTCGGTTGCAATTGTCGATATTGGGCATCAGACCACAGACTTTCTCATGATGGATCGCTTCCGTTTTGCCCGAGGCATCTCCTCTAGTGAAGACTTTGCCATGAGCCAGTTTTATGCCCAGCTGGCGGGGCAAATTGAGGATGCCGATCCTGATTCTCCTTCGCTAATTGAAGCGGTACACCGTTCCGAAGGAGAGAGATTTTACCGTCCTCCTGGCGCATCCCGTCCGACAAACCTGGATGACATCATGCCCCCCTGCGCAAAGCTTCGCCCGCGAGCTTTCCAATCGCCTGATCCAGTGGTTGCCGGAACGAGCCACCGATGTCATTATTACAGGGGGCGGAGGCGAGTTTATCTGGGACGATCTCAGTCCGCTTCTCAAGGCAGCCGGGTTGAAAGGGCATCTCGCCAATCCCTGCCGCAAGGCCAATGTCTTAGGGCAGTATATTTACGGAGAAACCAGGCTGGCTGCGGGACGCTGAGGTTCTTTTGCAGGGTTTGCATTGACCACTTATCCTCAACCTGGCATGGCAAAATCCTCGACAAGTCAAGCTGCTAAGAAAAAAACAAAACAAAAACATCACGTTCTTTCTGGAAGAGCACGAAGATCAGGCGCTCTGGGAGGATATCCATCAGTCGATGGCCGATCCTGAAGCAACCTATTCCAGCTTTAGTGACTTTTGTAAGCAAGCGCTCCGGGAATATTTTCGTCGCAACCAGAGATCAAAGCATCAACAATACTCCTCTTCCTTGACCCAGCCCGATCCTGCTGCAGGCAGCCCGTCCTCGGCTGTAGAGGGGGTATCCCCTGAGATCTCGCAGCAAATGGCGGAGCTGCATACCCTCCTCTCTGCCCTGAGGGAACGGGTGGAACAACTGCACGTTGAGAGTCAACGCGTCCAGACTCTCGAAGCAGAGGTGAATCGACTGACTCAGCGACTGCAGGACCTGGAGCACCACCCCAGCAGTAAGTCCTCAGCAGCCACTCCTCCACCTTCACCTCCCGCCAGTTCTCCCGATGATCCGCTCCTGGCCCGTCTGGTGACGCTGATCGAAGACTTTTAAGATCCGGCTGCCATGCGTCTCTCGGCACTGTCCCGTTCAGACTCAATCTGGGAAACCAATGGCGATGGTAACTGATCGGCAGCCTCCAGAGCCTGATTAAAGAGGGGAAGAGCCTCAGCGTCATTCCCCTGCAGGACAAGAATCTGAGCCTTGAGATAGACAAACTCAGGGTTATCACAGCCACTGGTGAGGGCCTGATCCACGGCGTCTATAGCCTGGTCGTACTGTTGAAGATCGCGGTAGGCCAGAGCCAGCCCCCGATAGGCCATGTAGTCCGGTCCTGCGAGCTGAAATTGCTCCAGAGCTTTATCACGGTTGGTGAGCAGCAGGTCCATATAGCCATTCAGCAAATTGAGTTCAGGATCCTGGGCGTTCACCTTCTGGGCCTGGCGGATGGCTCCAAACAGATTATTGAGTGTCGGCAGGGCCTTGGGTAAGCCAATCACCACTCCATCCTGCAGAACTCGATTCGCAGCTTCAAATCCATATCCCACGGCCTCATAGAGGTGCCCCCGCAAGGGATCTGTGGCAGTCAACTCACTGGCAGCCGCCAATGTTTGGGCTCCCTGTTCAGTAAATGCCTCCAGATCACCCTCCTGATAGGACAGTGCTGCCAGCAGGGCATAGACCATGGGTTCATCAGGAGAAGCCTGGAGAGCCAGCTCCAGTTGTTCGCGGCTGTGGTTGTACCGACCGGCACAGAAAAACTCTTGAAACGCGCTGTAGACCTCTGGGCTAATGTCACGGGCCTCTGCACCGCTACGAAATGGATCCTGAGCGCGGACTGGAGCCTCTGTCAGAACCGCCAGGATTCCGGGCACCAGGATTCCGGACAACAATAATTTCAGACTGGACTTCCAACGCAGTTGCATCGCCACACAACACCTCATTACAGAATTGCTTACACCATGGTTTTCAGGAAAAAGAGGAGCAGAGATCAGGGAACACCACTTTTCTCTTCTCAATTCATTTTTTCCAAGGGATTCGGAGATGCCTGATGCCCGTCCTAGGGATAAGTAGCTGCGGACGCCAGCTGAGCCAGGGAGGCAACCACCTCCTTCTGGACCGTGACATCGGTTTCTTTGACCATCAACTCATGCAGGGCTGGCACCGCTGAAGTATCGCCAATGGTACCGAGGGCTTTTGCAGCAGCGGCGCGAATCACCGCTTGTTCATTATTCAGCATTTGCATCAGGGGCTGTACGGCACCCACAACCTGAGCCTGACCCACCTGATAGATGGACTGCAGTTGCCGATCCAGAGGAGTAGCAGCGGTCCCCAGGGCGACGGAAGTGGGTGGCATGGATCCAAAAATCTGATAAAGCATCTCCTGGGCCCGCATGCGTGTGTAGTAGTCAACACTGGGATTGGAGGCAATTTGATAGAGCTCGTCCATGACCGATTGCATCGGTGTCGCTGTCAAATTTTGATTAATGGATTGAACCTGCCGACTGGCCTGATGTTGCTGAAAAATCTGGAAGGCGGCAAATCCACCCACTACCAGCGCCGCATCCGCCACAACTGCCAGGAGAGCCGCTCCTCCCCAAAGACGGGTGCGGTGGCTCATCCGCTGCAGCTTACGATTGACATAGCAGAAGGCTTCGTGCTGGCGTTGCCAGAAATCGGGGGCAATTTGCAGGGTTTGCACACTTAAGTCGGTCGACAGGACATTCTCGTCGCGAACCACCTCCAGGTCCTGTACCCTTTCGGCCAACTTTGCAAATTTGCGTGTCCACATCCAGGTAAACATGCGCCTTTCCCCCCGCCTGAAATGTATCTACCACTATACTCAGCCTGGCCCTCTGGCATCCAGTGCTAATCTACCCACAGTTGTCCCAGAAACCCAGAGTGATCAAGCGCCAACTCGATCGCGGTATCTTACAGGCCAATGTTGACTTTAGATTGCGAGAATTTTGCTGAAGAACGCATTCCGCGAATTGATCAGGAAGAGTACGGACCGAGGATTCCTGGGAATTGAGTTCAAAAGCAGGGCACTTAACGGTACTCAGGCTGGGGTTCTGTAAAGTTTGAGGGATCGTACATAAACCGACCGACCTCTTCTTCAATCCGAAAGATTTCGAAAGGCTCCAGAAGCTTGGAGGTCCGCAAGGCCAGCAAGTAGCCATCAATCAGCATGCGCATTTCATCGGGTTGACGATAGCCACGGGACCACAATTCCACGAGTGCGTCCGTCAACACCTGGTAATGGCGGATCAGTCTGTAGTCCTGCAGCATAAGTGTCACTGAAATGAACCCCTACATGTAATTGTAACAATTGATAAGAGATGAAAACACTCGACTGCGGAAAGGCAGGAATCTTTCGCTAATTCACTCTATTGAGTAGGGTTCCGTTAGATTGATCAGAGATAGATGGGCAACGACATCAACCTGGGTAAACACTGTGGCAGCAAAACGGTGTCTTCGTAACAATTCTTGACATCGCTTCATTTGTGATCCATAGTAGAGAGGTAAGGCGTTGCGGAGTTGTAACTATGTCTCAACAAGAATCCAAGTTTGGTTTTACCGCTTTTGCGGAAACCTGGAATGGCCGTCTGGCGATGCTGGGTTTTGTGATCGGTGTTGCTACCGAGTTGCTGACCGGCCAGGGGATTCTTTCTCAGATCGGTTTGATGTAAGACGGGTCTTGCGGACGTCTCTTTGTTTCAGTGGATGAAAGGAAGAGCACTCCCAGGGCAGAATTGCAAAAGCTTCATCACAGCGTTGACCTTAAGATGGGTTAGCGCTGTTTTGATATTTTGCCGAGGCATGCATGACTCAACCTGCTCTGGATCCTGAGGAGCTATCGCTGTGGCAAGCAAAGATCCGGATCGCCAATCAGCACAATATCTTTTGTCATTGTCAACAATGCCAGCGCGAGTGGGTTGCCTCTGCAGCTGAACCCTGCAGTTGTGGAAGCCAGTTGGTGGAAACGATTGCCTGCTGGCAGTTCCCTGATGACTAGCTGGGCTTAAGGAAGGGAATAGGCTTGCAGAAAAGTCCAGATCAGACTGGTGCCATCAAGGTCCTGAGATGTTCTACCCAGGATGCTTTCTAGCTTGACTCCCTTGCTGCCCGGCCAGGTATGTCCACCGCCGTGGATCTGAAAAAGCTGCACTTCCGTATCCTGCCGACAATGTTGATAGGCCAGGAGAGTAACCGATGTCCCATCCTCTACCCTGTCAGGCAGTTCTGTAACCACAGGTGCAGGGTGGCAGCCATTGATCTTAACCCAGGTTTCAGTGACCGCTTCGGTGGAAAGGTAACCTGGAAAACCCTCGGAGGGAACGATTGTATCCTCAGTGCCCCGCAGCTGGATCACAGGCACTGGACGTTGGGGTCGACAGTTTCTGCCGATCCTGGCTGCCATCGATCCCGCCACCAGAGCAATGGCAGTGATCCGCTCAGAGAGTTCACAGGCTAGCCGTGCTGAGAAGAAGGCTCCATCTGAGTAGCCCACAGCATAAACGCGAGTGAAATCAATGGGGTAAGTATCCAGGAGGGCATCCAGCAGGGTGGAGATAAAGCCAATATCATCTGGCCAGACATGGAGGTAGAGGTAGCCAGGTGGGATGATTCTGCAGAAAACTGGCTGGAAAGGGGAGGGGTATCCCCACAACCGGTCAGCAATGCGATCAGGCCAGTCAGCAGCGACAAGCCATAGCTCATAAGAGGCCATCTCTTCGGGTTCAGCACTAACATCAGTTCAAGGGATCCCAGCTTGTGATATTCTTTGCCGTGAATTCGGACGCTTAACACCGCTTCACTTATCTATTCAACCATCAGCAGAGGTAAGGCCATGATTGATCTATCTCGCATCCCCGCACAACCCAAGCCTGGGATTCTCAACATTCTGATCGAAATTCCTGGAGGGAGTAAGAATAAGTACGAATTTGATAAAGATATGGGGGCTATGGCTCTGGATCGGGTACTCTACGCCTCGGTGCAGTATCCCTATGACTATGGATTTGTGCCCAACACGCTCGCCGGAGATGGCGATCCCCTGGATGGCATGGTGGTAATGGATCAACCCACCTTTCCAGGCTGCATTATTCCTGCCCGTGCTATCGGCATGCTGGAGATGCTTGACAGCGGGGAGCCGGATGAAAAATTGCTATGTGTGCCGGTGAAAGATCCCCGCTACAGCCATGTCCACAAGCTAGAAGATCTGGCCCAGCACCGTCTGGATGAAATTGCCGAATTCTTCGCCACCTACAAGCGACTGGAGAAAAAAGAAACCATCATCCAGGGCTGGAAAAATGTTGATGCTGTCTCCAAGCTGGTGGAGGAGTGCGTCAGCGCCTACAACACCAACAAATAGACATCCGCTACAAGATTGCTTTTTCCAGAATGGCCTGGCTCCTCACCAGAAAAGCTGCCGATCGAGATGATCCTCAGCTCAGGATCTTTATCCGGTGACTGTTCTGAGGATCTGACCTTGCCCAGGAAAGGAAAGCGCTGCATGATTTCAAGTCCCGCTTAAGCGGGCCGATAACAACGGTAATTGAGATCAGGAAAAATATTGTCCATGTACTCCACTTTGGAGAGCCATTCCTCCTGAATCTTGCCCTGCTGAATTGCCTCATAAAGATGGTTAAAGCGCAGCAGATGAGATTTGGTTCGCCGCACCGCATAGGGAACCATCGTCCCTGTTCGCATGATAAAGGCCCAATCGGAGGACTGTGCCAGGAGCAGCTCTCGTGCCGCCTGGTTTAAGGCTCGCCACTCCAGATCATTCTGGGGCTCTCGTTGACTTAGCTCAATCATGCGCTCTGCTGCCTTGTGCAGGTGAGGGTAGATCCAGGCGTTGGATTCGTTCAGCCAGTATTCGTGAAACCCACGGGCTCCCCAGCTGGATTGAGCCGGACGTGCCACCTGCTGGGTAAAGTTTTGGGATAGATATTCCGCCAGATGGGTCATGCGATAGGTGTCCTGGTCAAAGTAGCTTTTGCGAATCAGAAGGTTAAGAAACCAGGGTCCTTCATACCACCAGTGCCCAAACAGCTCGGCGTCATAGGGAGATACTACCAGCGGCGGGCGGCCCATATGCCCCTGCAAGTACTCGATCTGCTGCTGCCGGTTGAACATGAAGTTACCCGCATGCTCTGCTGCTTTTTCGCGGGCCCAATAGGGATCGTAGAAGGCTTTCTGACCCAGATCCAAGCCCCTGCCCGTAATCCGGTGATACTTAATGCCTGTGTTTTTGCGCTGCCCATTGGGCATGATATAGGGCTTGATGTAGTCGTAATCGGCTTCAAACCCCAGATCCTTGTAAAACTCGCGGTAGAGCGGATCCCCGGGATATCCCACCTCCGCAGACCAGACCTGTTGCGATGATTCCTGATCGCGGCCAAACACCGCCACCCCAGTTTCGGTGAAGATGGGGGCATAGATGCCATAGCGGGGTCTGGGCTTTGCGTAGAGGACGCCATGACTGTCGGTGATCATGTAGCGCAACCCAGCATCGGCAATCAGCCGCTCCAGGCCAGGATAATAGGCACATTCCGGCAACCAGATTCCCCGCGGCCATTGACCAAAGTTAGCCTGATAATGCTCGCAGGCCACAATGATCTGAGCCCAAACCGCCTGAGGATACATTTGCATCAGGGGCATGTAACCATGGGTAGCTCCACAGGTAATGATTTCCAGGTTGCCCTGTCCTGAAACGCCCTAAACCCTTTCACCAGATCTCGCTCGTACTGGATCCAGAGACCACGAACCCGCTGAAACTCCTGCACATAGTGCTCGGCTAAGTAGCGGATATGACCATGATGTTCATTCTTGTCGTATTCCAGCTGAGCCAGGTCTTCCAATTTGGATAAGTAGGCATCATAGCGATCCTGCAGCAGGGGATCCCGGAGCATGGAGACCAGGGGTGGGGTAAGGGACATCGTAAAGCGAAAGTCGATGCCATCCTGCTGTAACTCCTGAAACATCTCCAGCAGCGGGATATAGGTTTCAGTAATCGCCTCAAACAACCACTCTTCTTCCAGAACAAAATCCTGTTCAGGATGTCTAACAAAGGGAAGATGCGCATGCAGAACAATTGCTAAGTAGCCCAATGACATAATCTGCTCGACTGGAGTCCACTGATCTGGCTCAGAGGCTACAAGATCGCTGGGGTCAGGATCTGAGCCATTAAAACCGGAGGGTTTACATTGATTCCTGCTGGGGGAGATCTGGGGCTGAAGGAGCTGCAGGCGGATCTTCCTGGGGCAGAGTTTGCCGCGCCACCCTCAAATTGAGATCCTGTCGGGCACCACCATCGGCTGCGATCGCAGAAACCTGCAGGTTCAGATCCCCATCGGGAACATTCATGTAAAGGTGAAAGCTCCCATCCGGATTCAGTTGCACAGGCCGTCCCGAAATCGTGACCTCAGCCCCAGGTTCTGTAGATCCGTGAATCACCAGTTCTGTCTCCAGATCCAGAGGGAGAGGATGAGACCGATGAGGGAGCCGCTCAGATGCACCCAGATAAAGTCCCAATCCTGATCCTGAAGCCATCCACGGCCCTAAGAACCCCGCTCCAGATGGAGTCAGGTAGGAACTGACGGACTGGTCAGGCTGATCCTGAATATGAAGAGAGCCTGCGATCAGGGAAGCATCCACTGACCACTGCAGCAGAGAATCTCCAGGATGAGATGGATGCAAAGGCTGAGGTTCTCTTCCCTGATAGGAAACCACTCCCAGACTTCCGGTAGCTCGTTTTTGAGGTTCCTGCAGTTGGTAAAGGGTTTTTCCATGCAGGTTCATGTCAAAGGGGACGGAGATAAAGGAGTCTTCGATCCAATCAGAGGGATAGGTAGGCGGTACCGTAATCAGAGAAGAGCGGGCCAGTTTTAACCAGCGTCCATCACTGGTGCGATAGCCAATCTCAACCATGTAAGAGCGATCACTGACGGGAATCGGAATGTACCATTCTCGGGCCAGTTCATCACAGGGGTACTCCTGCATGCTGTGGGCGGGCTGATGATCAAAGTTGATCTCCGTAACATCGTACAGGCGTAAGGCCAGTTGCTGACCTCCCAGGCGGCGCATTGCCTCCTTATCCTCATTGGGAACATCCCAGTAGGTGTACGCCCATTGGGGATCTCGTGGCAAAAGCACAATCCGACTGGTCCCATACCCTTCCGGCAGATCCGCCAGTTCTTCATCCACCACCGCGAGATGCCCCCCATTTCCACCCCACCCGCATGAAACTTAGCACTGGCAGGTTTTCACGCTCTTGAGGAGAGGGAGTGATGACTCCGGTATCCGTTGTTGAGGCTTGAGCAGACCGGATTGCCGAGAGAAGTTGTGCCTTCGTCATCCGACTGTAGCGAGTAATTTCAAATTCCATGGCCTTGAAACGCAGTTGCCTTAAGGTCATGTCCTGCAAGGGGAACCTCTCTGGTGAACTCATCGGGTTATCTCCTCCTCTAACAGCCTCAAGTGCCACACATACAGCATTTCCCAGTCTCTTGCAGTGCGACTTCTGGATCCGTAAGCCCTCTTTCCATGGGTTGACTGCAGTTCACCAGGTTGGATAACTCTGTAACCCTTGAAAGTCTTCACCTTCGCCAATCTAGACCGCTTAACAATCCTGGCCAAACTGGGAGAGAAATCAATAGATTAACGTTGCTGGGATCAGCGGGGATCAACAGGTGCCCTTATATCATTACGTATTATTACTGATGGGTCAAGGGAGGGGAAATGAGATCAGGATTAGCTTTCCAGAAACAGAAAAGCCATCAAGTATTTCACTCAATGGCCAACAGGAAAATCTGTACGAGAAATTGATTTAGGGATAAACCGATCAGCTAGCAAACAGATTCTTGTGAATTTGTCCTTGCAAAAGTCTGTTCGTCAAACAACTCTCAAGCCTGCTAAAAATCCCTGATCGTTTAACTTTGTTATAGCCTAATTCAACAGGACAGATTTTACAGCAATCCGTACTCATCAATAAGCAATGTAGCGCAGGTGGCGATGGCAACAACCATCAAAGTCATCAGGGGTGACTGTCCATTAATCAGGCAAATTGATCCGGCTAGAGTCGCCCCCACACCTGCAGAAAATGTTCTCCCCATCCAATTGCGATCCGGTTTGTTATACATGGCGATTTGGAACCTAAAGAAATGTTTTTGATGGAAAATCAGGTTAAGACTATACATTATCACAGCTTTTCTGAAGTCGATTCCAGGTCCTCAATAAATCTTAAGTTCCTGAGTTTTTACGTTGTTGCTGGCAGAAGCGATCCCTACTCAGGCTTGAATCTTGCGGATGATGGCGCTGAGGTGATCATAGTCATCCCTGAGGAGCAAGCTTAATTGCCGTCCAGCTTGAATCAGCCAGGTGCGATCTCGACGAACTGCCCGAAAACACTGACGAATAACGGCTGCGATCAGCTCGTCCACCGGAATGGTCCGCACATGCAGGAGCGTGCGCAGGAACTCCACCTGCTGACAAAAGTGAGCCACTTCCTTGTTACTGCAGTTGAAAATGGCCTGGTGGATCTGGGGGGGACGGGGGGGGAGAAATTGATAGATCAACCCTGCGGTCTGGTCTCCACCTCCGGACTCAAACCCGACGATGGCCACTTGAAAATC
The DNA here is from genome assembly GCA_012030715.1 of Synechococcaceae cyanobacterium SM2_3_1. Lineage (GTDB taxonomy): Bacteria > Cyanobacteriota > Cyanobacteriia > Thermostichales > Thermostichaceae > JAAUUJ01. The sequence continues at coordinate 10,611 of JAAUUJ010000129.1, forward strand.
GGTCTTTAACATGGCAAAGATCTGAGGTTGCTCCTGCCGCAACTCCTCTGCTGACAGTCCCAGAGCGCGGGCACGGTGAACAGAGTCGATCGGGGTAATGGCGGCATGACTGACCACGCCGTAAATGATATTGCCAGTCTCTTCATCCCGTGACTTCACCCAGCTGCCCAACGCGGGCATCGCAGGAAAGGTGAGCTCATCCGGTTCAAAGCACTGGCCCGTGTAGACCGTTGTGGCGGCTCCCACCACTTCACCAATGTGATCGGGTGCCCGTCGTTGAGATCTTGTTGTCAGGGGTAAGCGCATATCCGGGGACGAGGCTGCTTAATCAATCGTTATTGAAGACTGGGGCTCCGACTCAAAACACCGTGCTAACCTGGTCAGTGCCTACCTATCGTATGAATTACACGGTGCGCTGGCAAGCGACGTTCAGAAGTCTAAGGTCATGTCAGGAGGACATTTTGCTGAATCATCAACAGTCGACCTATGGCCTTTCTCAGGGTTCTGAGATCCATGATTATGTGGCCCAGCTGCAGCTACATATGGCTTTGCAGGCCCGTCACCTGCTCCCAAGCATGAGCACTTCTGCCCACAGCGATAGCCGCCTCCATCTGCTGCATCAAACTCAGGCGGATCTGGAAAAAACCGCTTCCAGGCAGTGGCTGTAATGATTCTTAAAGGTTTGGCTCATTCTAGCGACCAGTGCCCCTGTTCTCAGGAGTCCTAGCGCTATTGCCCTCAGTGAATTTGATTGGGTCTACCCTCCGCCAGGTGGAGCAGTGCTTCCGCGGTAACACGGTTGGGGATCCACTCCCGCAGTAGCCGCGCCCCCATACGCTGGTAAAACTCAATCGCAGGGGTATTCCAGTCCAGCACTGCCCACTCCAGGCGACCATACCCCCGCTCCACTGCAATTCTGGCCAGTTCTACCAGCAGTGCCTTTCCCATCCCGTTCTCGCGATACTGGGGCTGAATGTAAAGATCCTCCAAGTAGAGACCGGGTTGGGTGAGAAAGGTGGAATAGGTGCGAAAAAACAGAGCAACCGACGGCATCCACCTGGTCAGGGATCTTCACCACCAACGAAAAAAATTTTTTTGCTTCTGCCACAGGGTT
>JAAUUJ010000130.1 GCA_012030715.1 Synechococcaceae cyanobacterium SM2_3_1
AATGCTCGGGCCGTAAGCGTCTTCCCTGTGCCTGGAGCCCCACCAGCAATACACCTTTGGGCGGATCCAACCCCAACTGAGTTAGCAAATCGGGACGTTTGAGGGGGATCTCTACCAGCTCTCGTAAAGTGTGCAATTGTTGATCCAGCCCACCCACATCTCGCAGGGTCCAGGTTGAGGGCGAGGAGGTCGGCGCCGCAGCCTCAGGTCGTGGCGTTGAGGATCGGGGGGGGGGGGTGACGATAGGCTCGCGGCTCCAGGAGTCTTCTTCTGCGCCTCCGGCAGTTGTGCGCACCGATCCGTAGCGACCGGGAATCGATCCACTGCGGGGAATCGAGCTGCCCCCTAAACCTGAGCGTCCCTGGATCCTCACTTCGGTTCGCAGTTCTCCAGAGCGCTGCTTCTCATCCAGCTTTTGGGCTAGCTCAATCAGTTGCTCGATACCGGAGAAGAAATCACTCAAATCAGCCATGTGATCAAAGCAGGTGAGGTGAACAGAGGTGAAAGGTTAGTAATCAATCACAAACGGAGGGGATCCCTGGATAGGGGGGGGGAGAAAAAGTAGAAGCGATGGGAGCAGCTGATTCCGCCTGGGCAACAGCATCGGTGGCTGCTTCTGCATAGTCTGTTGCCAGAGACTGCAGAGACTGCACCTCTTGATCGATCTCCTGGAGTCGGTTTTCGATTTGTTGCCGCCGTTCGTGCATGGCCATAAGCTGTTGCTGGAGACGCTGTTTTTCTAACGTCAGCTGCTGAATATCAGCAAATATTGCAGCTTCTGTCTTGCGGCGAGGAATGGCTCGGAGCTTGGGGCGAGGACGGGATCGGGGAACGCGAGGCAGGGCCATGGCAGAACTCAGGCACGTAGGGCTATCTTAGCAACAGTTTAAGGGCGAGCCTTTGCTTTGTGGCTTCGTCGGATCAGGATTTAACCGCTTGCCACTGGGTGCTGGTTATCGCTGAAAGATAAGGATGGAAAGGCAAGGGGAAATAGTCAGGATCTGGGCAGATGGTGGCCTGGAGGAGGTCAGGAAGGGTGACTATGTTGAGCTACCCTTTTCTGTGTAAAAAAAGAACTCATTGCCGTGGAAAAAGATCTGTAGGCGTTCCTGTTTCCCATAGACAAAGGGGCTAAAACCATAGGAGTGCTCACCCCAAATCAGTTACGGCAAAAAATTAATCGGTGCTTTGTTATCCGTCGCCCCAGGGAAGAAGATCATGGCAATTCCCATCTCAAACCTATCCCTAGCCCCTGAGATGCTATTCGTTGATCCAACTCAATATTGCCTACAGGAGTGAGAGAAAGTGGGAATATTTTCTGTGTATAGAACCACACGAGAGTTTTATCGATAAACCTTGAAAGTGGGCTAGCTCAGATCAACGTCATAAAATCATTCAAAAAAACTGACACAACAAAACAAAATCCTGCTCTTAGCATAAGTATACAATTGGTCACGGAACTATTATCAATGTAATAATGGGGCATAGAAGTGAATATTTTCGTGTTGCAGAACACCTTCTGGGGGGCATATGGCTGTCTACAGTCATGACATTCCAACCAAGTATTACTCTCGTGATGACTTACTATTTCTATTGACCAGTGTTCTGGTTGGTGTGATAACTTTTACGCTTTTCTTGAGCATTCTGGGTTTGCCTCAACTTTCACGTCAGCAAGAAATTGATCTAACGCCTCTGTCTGCAGCAACTCAGGAACGCAGTTATCCGGCTTTACATCTGTCGGGATCACCAATGGGTGACTATGTTTCCCCCCACACTCCCCTATATTGGAGGGGGTAAAAGCGTTTTCTCTATTCTTCCCTCTGGGGGGTGGAGTGGAGAAGTCGACGGTATTCAGCCTCGGCCTCCAGATCAGGTAGCAATCGCTCTGGGTTAATCAGGGGTGGTCCGTCGGTGCGCTCGATCATGAAAACGAGAGAAGCGAGTGCCTGGGCCACGGTAAACGCACAATGTCCATAGCCACGGCCGGGCAGATTACGTAGCAGGGAGGTGGTCCCTGAGAGGCGCACTTTGTTTCGGAACCAGGGCTCATGCCAGTAGGGGATCAAGGGTCGTCGAGGGTGTGCAGGGTTTGGGTTGGGATACTCAGCACTCCGCTGGTTTCCCAGAGGTCGGTAAGTCGCTGACGGGCTTTGGCGTCTCCTGAAAATCGCTGAACTTGCAGATTCAACAACAGATCATTGGCCGATCCTCGATAGATGCGAGTCTGGTTATCGTAGGGCTGTCCCTGGACACGGCTGATGATATCTTCAGTGGCAAAAACATTGAACCAGAGCAGCTCTAGTACGGTGGCTTCTCGCGAACTGGGATCCTGGCGATCAATAGCTGCCCGGGTCACCCTCAGCAACTGGTCTATGGCTTCAGGATCCTGTCGTAGTGCAGTACGAATCCGGGGTCTATAAACGGTTTCCCAATCCTGCACCAATTCTGGAGGGATCTGAAGCGGTGTACCTGGAAGAACATCTGGAAAAAATAATCAAAATAATCCGAAAGTCTGCGAGATAATCCACCTGGGCTTGAAAGTTGCCAATCGGACCACAAGCTGGCAGCACTCCGGTGAACAGGGCAGGATTCGCTTCCACGGCTAACACACTGATCAGGCTACCGAGGGAGACCCCTACAAGATAGGTTTGTTGGGGCTGGCCATAGGTCTGACGAAAAATATCTACCAGTTCCACCAGATCTGGAATGCTTTCTCGCACCGCCAGGCCGTTCTCAGCAAAGCTAGAGGTGGCGAAGGCAAAGCCCAGTCCATTGATAATGGCAGGAATGGAAGGCCCATCAGGGATCATCAGTTGATCCTCTTGAATGGCCACGGGCTCAAAAGGCGACACATAACCGCGAGCAAAAATAACAAGACTGCCATTCCAGTTCTCAGGAACACAGAGGCGATAGGTAGCCCCACTGGATTGAACTCCATCAGGGTCACATGTGGTTGCGGGTGTCGGTGTCGGTGGGGAGATCTGCAGCCCCAGCTCACTACTGGATTGATTTAGTGCTATGGGGGGGTGCGATCCGCAGCCCCCTACACATATTGCTAGAATCACTAACCCTGACCAGGCCGTTAATCGACTTTGCTGTCTGGAAAAGGTGGAGTTGCAGGCATGGCACCCAGTTTTTAAGCAACAGAATGAGACGCCTCCACCATCGCATGAAATTGGCGGTCTGAAGCTGGCGGATTGCTTTGGATATCGGGATCCTAATCTCCCTGAGGGAGTTCATGCCAGAGACAGGTTCGCTGGCGTAGGCTGATAAAACTACCCGCCCCTAGGATCAGGTGATCCAGGACAGGGATTTGCAGGATCTGGCCCGCCTGCAACAGCTGTCGAGTTAGTTCGATATCGTCTGGACTGGGATCTAGATGGCCGGAGGGATGATTGTGGGCCACTAAAATGCGAGTAGCTCCCTGGCGAATGGCAAGCTTAAAGGTCTCGCGGGGATGCGACAGGGTCTCGGTGGCCGTGCCTCGTGTTACAACCTGTTGACCCATGAGGCGATGCTTGATGTCAAGGAGAATCACGCCAAAATGCTCCTGAGGATCCCAGGACATCTCTCCACTTAAGACAGCGGCGGCAATTTCAGGAGAATCAATGCAGGTTCCCTCCTGTGGACGGGCCAGAAATAAACGGCGTCCCAATTCAATGGCGGCCAGAATGGTGGCTGCTTTGGCCGGACCAACCCCTTCCACCTGCATCAGCTCCCCTGCCCCGATTTCCCGCAAACGGCTGAGAGGATCCGAGCCGTAATATCCAAGCTGACTCAGAATGAGTTGCCCCAACCCCACGGCAGAGAGTTTGCCGGTTCCCTGACCCGTATTCAACAGCAGGGCCAGGAGTTCAGCATTTGCCAGTGAGCGCGGCCCCTGTGACAAAAGTCTTTCCCGAGGTCGTTCACTCTGAGGAATATCGGCAATCCGGATGGAATAAGAGCTCATCAACCCATCCTCAATGGGGATCTGAGGTTGACTATAGCAGGGCTAGCCTTTACGGACAGAGGCAATGAGTTAGGATTGCAGACCAAGGTTCGCCTCCAACCTTGTAAAATTCAGTTGTCTAGCCGCAGTCGAGTCGTGATTGAAGTCGAGGTCCACCAACAGCTCAGCAACCTTCTGCGGCAGTCTCCGGAACTTAACTGGCCGCACCAGTTGACTATGGCTCGTCTGGTAGCTCGGGGATTACGTTTGGGTCGCAGTGCCCTGATCCAGGTGCCCGGGGGAGAACAACACCGACTCAGTTACCTCCTGCCTGCCCTGATGTGGCCTGGGCCGACATTGCTTTGTGCGCCTGCTGCGATCCAGAATCAGCTGATTCACGATGAAATTCCCTGGTTGCAAAGCCGCCTGAATTTATCCAAGCCTGTGCTGCAGGGGGAGGACTGGCCCAGCCCAGACTTTGGGGGGTTGCTGCTGATGGATCCGCTGATTTGGTTACGTAAGCGTTTGCGTCCCCAGAGCTCAACCACCTTATCTCCGGAGCAACAGTCAGCCGTTCCTACTCAGGTTCCCCTGTTGCTGGATCGAGTGGAGCGCCTGGAATCCTGGGTGCAGGAAGTCCTCACCACCTCGATATCCACTCCCGATTGGTCTCGACTCCAGCGGGCAGTTCCCCAAATGGCAGATCGGATCAGTGACATTCATGTGGAATTGACCCTCAAGCTACTGCAGCGTCCTTTATCTCCCTGCCTGTTCCTGGAGGACGACCTTGCGCTTCTGGACCAGATCCTTGTGCCTTTACCTGCAGAAATTCCTGCCCCCTGGTCATGGTTTAGACAGCAGGTGAATCGTGAACATGCTGTGATCTGGGCCGATATCCACCGCGCTACCGGACAGGTTTCTATTCATGTCAGCCCAATTTGTCTGGACGAGATCATGTCTTCGATTTGGGCAACCCAGCCCCTGGTGATGATTGGGGAAGCCGTTGATCTGGATCGTTCTGCCACATCGTTTCGTCAGCGGTTGGGGTTACCGGACCTGACGGCCCTCAGATTTTTGCCGGAGACCAGTTTTGGTCTGGATCAGGTGGGATTAGAACTGATGGTTTACACCCCTCGCTTACCTGTGCCCAATAGCCCTTTGTTTCGGGATCACATCCTGAGTCAGTTGAAGCGGCTGATCTGTGATGGGGGGGGTGAGGTGGTGATCCTGGTGTCAGATCAGCCCCTGCAGGCCCAGATTGCCACTGCTCTGGCCGCAGAGTTTGGTACCAGGGTGGTGGTGAATGGCTCCAATCAGCATGAGAACAGTATTCTGGTCTGCAGCTGGGACTACTGGCTGGAGGATAGGGTCACGTTACTCCCCCCCACATTGCTGGCCATTGTCACCTTACCATTTCCCTCCATGGAGGATCCATTGGTGGCAGCGCGGGTGAGTTATTTGCGCCGGAAGCGCCAGGATTGGTTCCGGACCTACATGTTGCCGACGGCTGCTGCCCATTTACAGCAGGCGGTCAGCCCGTTACGCGCTCGACAGGCGGGGATGGCAAGAACGGCAAAGTCCGAGCCGCTTCTGGCAATTCTGGATAGTCGCATCATCACACGTAGCTATGGATCGCAGTTGCTGGAATCACTGGGACCGATTGTCCGCAGTCCTCAGGGACAGCTTCTCGCCTGAGTCGGTGAAGAGTTGCTTGAGCCTGTGGTGTCTCGGGTGGGAAAGATCAATCCCAAACTGATGCAGAAGAACCGCATTGACTTCAGGTTCAGTTAACACCTGTTGAGATCGGTCTGACCCTACTGTTCGGGTAAGGGTTCGCCCGCTCAGAGTTAGTCGTCCTGACGAGTTCACCTGTGTGCATAGCGGGATCTGATTTAACAGCGATGCATGCGAGGTTTGGTGAAACTGACAGCGGGAGGCAAACGCTTCTAGGGATCGCGGGTGGAGTGTGAAGGAGAAGAGTCGCTGCCAACGGGTAAGGAAGCGCTGTTGAAGAGACCAGCCGAGAGGATCCTGCTGCAATCGATAACCCGGAGCGGGGGAGGGGCCCTGAAGTGGAAGGGGGATCAGGCAGGAATCGCCAAATCCTACATCCACAATCCATGGCTCTGTCAGATGGACCAAAAGCACCAGGTGATCAAAATCGGGGCCATGACTGCCATCGGCACTGGCAACTTGTGCAGAAAGTAAAGTGACCTGAAATCCCAATCCCTTCAGAAGCTCAGCAAACAATCCGTTCAGTTCATAGCAGATCCCGCCACGAGCATGCTTGATGATTTTGGTGAACAGCGCAGCGGTTTCTAATTGCAACGGCACCCCTGAAAGAATGTCCAGATTTTCAAAAGGAACCATGCGCAGGTGGGCTGACTGTAGCGCACTTAATGTGGCCACTGAAGGCTTGCAGGTCCCAGAATACTGGATTCGATCAAGATAAGCTGTGATGTCAGTGGAGTTCATACTCGCGGATGTTCCTGACTGACCGCCAAGGCAGGAGTTTGAAGACATGACGAGAGATCCAGCAGCTTTAAGCAGAGAGGAGGGCCAAGCACCTGAATCCAAAGTTGATCTGGATCAGGGAGAGCCTTGATCTGAAAAGGAGCTGCGCACCACATCTGTAGAAACGGCGTTGCCTCCTGATCAAGCAGCATAAGGTGCCGATCTATGCGTACCACAAATCCCCAAGTAGCAGCTAGCACCTGTTGAACAGGCCCCTGGAGCTGAATCGGGCGGATGCGAAAGGGATGGGGAGAAATCACCAGGAGTTCCCCAGATGGAGATTCATGCAATAGGATCCCCTTTCCTTCTGGGGTCGATAGCAGCTGTCCAGTTCTGGAGAGGGGGAACTGCCATTGATCAGAAAGGTTTTCTAGATCAGGGACCGATGGGGCGGGACAAAGAAAGAGACTTTTTTCATTGGTAATCTTGCCATGCACTGCTAGCAATTGTTCTGTGCCCAGCCAGGCAAAGGTGGGTAACCCCTGAAAGGGTTGAGGCCAGCGATAAAAGGAGGGGGTGAGAACGATCTCTTCAGCAAATAAAGAACCCTCCCCCAGCTTGAGCTCTGACCACAGTTGCACCAATCCCATAGCTTCTGAGCTGGCCCAGATCAACCATCCCTGGTCTGGAATGTAAAGATGGGTCCAAGCAAGGGTGAAATGGAGAAGCTGTCGAGGGCCCTGCTGCGGAAGTACCAGATAGGCGGCGGCATCAGTGATCACCAGGACTCCTGATGAGGCAATGGATTTAGAGTCCAGGCAGTAGAGATGGGTGATGGGTTCGGGGAAGGTTGCCAGCCGTTGAGGCTGTCCCTGGTGTTCCCGAAAGAGAACGTATGCGACAGCCCAGAGCACAGAAGCGGACGATCCCCTGGCAGAGATCAGCGCAGATGCCTCAGGATCAATAAAATCAGGGACTTCAATGTCTGGAATCTCTACCCTCGGAACCTGGGGGAACACCCAGCAATGGATCGGCTCGTGTAAAGCAGGAGCAACCAAGTCCAGGGCTGCACTCATTTCTGCAGCATGATGAAAGCGGCGAGAGGGAAGTTTGCGCAGGGCTTTTTCTAGAATCGGGCCCAGGGCTGCTGGGATCAGCGGATCCATTTTCAGAGCGTGATTGAGATGGGCATACATCAACTGCTGGGGTGATCCGGAGAAGGGACGATGTCCTGCCAGGAGCTCATAGAGGAGCACACCTACCGCATAGAGATCAGAAGCAGGAAAAGCTTGACCATAGTAGCGTTCCGGGGCCATGTAGGCAGGGGATCCTGTGGCAGAAATGCTGGTGGAGTCGGGAACCTGGTGGCGAGCAATGCCCAGATCAGTGAGTTTAAGGAGCCAAGTTTCCGCAAGCGGTTTGAGGAGAATGTTTTCCGGTTTGACATCGCAATGGATCACCCCCTGATCGTGGGCATGAGCCAGACCGCTGAGGATCTGCTGAACGTAACTGAGGATCTGAGCATAGGTCATGGGAGCTTGGGAAGTCATTAAATCCCGTAGGGTTCCCCCTTCGCAGTACTCCAGAACCAGGTAACGTCCCTCCCGGGTATGTTTTAACGCCAGGCAGTGGGTAATATTCTCGTGATCGAGAGTAAGAAGATAGCGGAGTTCCCGGAGAAAGGCATGGGTGGGGAAGTAATGCCCGGGCAGCTCTTTCAAGGCCACCAATTCACCCGTACTGCGTTGGCGAGCACAGTAAACTTTGCCAAACTGGCCAATCCCGACCAATCCCATCAGGGTATAGGACTCTTGAATCGAGGGGAGTTGATGGTGTCTGGATCGGGTCACTGGAGTTCCTATCTCCCCATAATTGAGCAAGTGCCTAAGGATCAGGGGATAGATAATCACGGACATTACTTCTATCTTGCCCTGTATCCATGGGCATAACTGAGATAAATTAAGAACATTTGTAGCTGGCAGCCAGTGCTGAGGAACGAGCCATTGTCCATGCACTATCGTCGGTTTGGACGCACAGACCAAAGGATCTCAGTCTTTAGCCTCGGATCCATGCGACTGGCCCACCTCCCCAGGCAGCAAGCAGATGAACTGGTCCAACAGGCTCTGAATGCGGGTATCAATCATGTGGAAACGGCTCCCGCTTATGGTGCTAGTGAGGAACTTCTGGGACAGATCCTCCATGCGCTCTGGGGACAGCCCCGGTCGGATGGCGGAGGCAGCTGGCAACGGTCCGATCTAGTCATCACCACCAAAGTCTCTCCCACGTTAACTGCCCCACAACTCACGGATTCCCTGAAAGCCTCCCTCGCCAAGTTGCAATTGACCTATATCGATCACCTTGCCTTTCATGGGATTAATTTGCCAGAGCATTTGCAGGCGGTGATCTCTGAATCCTGGCCAGCTGTGGAAGCGGCCCTGTCCTCAGGGATGATCCGACATATTGGGTTCTCAACCCATGCGCCCTTGCCTCTAATCCTGGAAGCTCTGGCCACCGATCGGTTTGCATTTATTAATCTCCACTATCACCTTCTGCAGCAACGCAATGCCCCGGCAGTAGCAGCAGCCCATCAACGAGATCTGGGGGTGTTTATTATTTCACCCGCAGACAAGGGGGGAATGCTTTACTCCCCTCCACCGCTGTTGTCGCAGCTCTGTCAGCCCTTCTCGCCTCTAGAGACTGCCTACCGTTTTCTCCTGGCCGATCCGCGGATTCATACCCTCAGTTTGGGAGTGGATCGCTCCGAGATGATTGATCAAGCCTTGCAATCTCTGCAGGATCCTCAGCAATGGCAAACCTGGGGAACTCAAATCCTAAATCGATTGCAGATCCAGGCGGAAGCAAGTCTGGGAGAGGATCGCTGTGCCCAATGCTATGCCTGTTTACCCTGCCCCGCTCAGGTGAATATTCCCGAAGTGCTGCGGTTGCGGAACTTAGCTCAGGCGTATGCAATGCAGGCCTATGCTGAATATCGCTATAACATGTTTGGGATGGCGGGCCACTGGTTTCCGGGGGTGAGTGCAGATCAATGTACGGAATGTGGCGACTGTTTGCCCCGATGTCCGCACGATCTGGAGATTCCCAAACTGCTTTTTGATACCCACGATCGCCTGCACTGTTCCCCAATCCAGCGTTTGTGGGAATAGATAAGGATGGCCCGGCTAAGATAGGACGTGTTGATACCAATGTCGGGAGCTGAACCATGTCAGAAGAACAACAAAACCTGTCTACCTCCGCCCCAAACGAATCTTTAATTCAGAGTCCTCCTGAGCCTGAAACCCCTACCAGTTCTGTGGTTGAGGAATTCTCTCTCAGTGGTGATGATCTGGTGGCCAAGATTAAGGAACTGATCGAAGAAAGTAATGTGCGCCGGATTGCCATCAAAATCAAGAGGGACAGGTGCTGATTGAGATCCCCCTGACCGTTGGAGTTACTGCTGGGGTGATTGGTGCAGCCCTATTTCCGATCCTGGCTGCCGTTGGCGCCATCGGGGCTCTGGTTGCCAACCTGAAAATTGTTGTCGAGAGAATTGAGCAGTAGGAGTCAATCAGTAACAGTCGATCGTCCGAGCTGAAAGCGCCTGAATTAGGGTTTCTACCGCCGACAGATCCGGTTCTTCCACCTGACAGGTCTGTAACAAAGCATCAATAGACTGCTCGTCTGTACGGGTAAGAATTCGGGTGTGTAAAACGCGGGCTACGATTTCACGAATTGATGTCTCCATGTCTTTTCTCTCAACCACCCATGAACACCTATTAAAATGTATTTAACTTGAGAGCGACGCCTCTGGCATCCATGGGATCACCGAATCATTTAAGCAAATTCATCTCGGAGAGAACCCTGATCTCAGCTCAAAGCAGCGGGTTCTGATTACAACAAATCCTCGGGGTTATGTATCCAAAGTTACTATAGGCTGATGAGCTTCGGGACCATTGCTGCTAGTGAGATTGTGAGCCATAGTAGATGCGTTCCGCCTGATCCCTGGGCAAATGGGTTAGTCCTGGCAGGTCATGATCTTGATTCGTCTGGGGAGATCTGGTTTCAGCCTGGGGCAGCGGGCAGTTGTAATGAAGGGAATAAGGGGGTTCTGGGCTGGGCAAAGGAGGATCATCAAGGGGGACAAATTCATGACGGCTGGCATCATAGGTGAGCACCTGTCCGGATTCAATGTCATAGATCCATCCATGGATTTTCAGCCGACCCTGATAAAGACGCGATCGGATCACCGGGTAGGTGTGTAGATTTTCCATCTGATTGAGAATATTTTCAGCAATGGCAATATCCAGAAGAGATTCCTTGGCGCAGTGCTGATAGCTTTCCTTCAGGAGTCGGCGGGTCGGTTCAGCATATTTCAGCCAGTCATACACCAGTGGCATTTCGGCTCTGAGAAAGTCCAGTTTGAACAGCCCCTTCATGGCACCACAGTTGGAATGGCCACAGATAATGATCTGTTCGATGCCCAGAGCCTGGATAGCATATTCAAGCGTGGCCCCTCACCCCCATTGGTGGCATCAAACGGGGGAATGATGTTACCTGCATTGCGGATCACGAACAGCTCCCCCACATCAGCCTGAGTTATCAGATTGGGGTCAATGCGTGAGTCAGAACAAGTAACAAACAGAACACGCGGTTGCTGACCGTGGGCCAGTTGCTCAAACAGGTGCTGATGGGAGGGGTAGTAGTGGGATTGAAACTGGTGCAGGCCTTGAATGAGCTTACGCATAGTCCTTAACTCGCGGAGATCCCTGGGCTTTGGGGTTTATTATCTCCTAAATTGCAGGTTAACGATGCCAGATTCTGCTAACTGCTAATCACCCCGGAGAAATCTTAAGTCCTGTGGGGGGAAATTCAGCTGCCTCCCAGCCAGGGTTATTAGAATGGAAGCCATAGTCCGCATGCCCGCTGGTCCTTCATTTTCTGGTTCTGGGCAAGGCATCGGCAGGACTTACCGTTCCTCAGGAGGGTTTCATGGATCAGTCAGCATCAGTCCTACCCCTGCAACGACCCAAAGATGTTTCGGTGGCCGATATTGAGAAGGAGCTGGACAAGATCTGGTCAAGAGGGGAGAGTATCGCTGCTCGGGCTGCCACCTTTAACCTGGTGGTTTACGAATCCCTGGATACGTCTTCCCTGGCCCCCTCTTCCCCGGTGGAAGCCATTGCCACCCAGAATCCCTGTCGCGTCATTGATCTACGGGCCAAGTCAGGAGAAAGACGTCAGAAGCAGCGATTGAGGCTCAAGTTGCAGCCTACTGTCCGGTGAACCGTGATCGCCG
>JAAUUJ010000131.1 GCA_012030715.1 Synechococcaceae cyanobacterium SM2_3_1
GGCTCTGGACGATACTGGCGTAAAAAGGTTGTCAATTGATCCTCGGGGGGGTTCATAGAGAGACTCCAGCGTGGTGTAGAAATTGGCGTAGGGCCGCACGAGCATGGAAAAGGCGGGACTTTACCGTGCCCACCGGGATTCCCAGCATGACAGCTATTTCTTTTTGTGGCTGTTCCTGCAGATCATGGAGCACGATCACGGTCCGATGTTCCCAACTGAGCTGGGCCAGACCCGCCTGCAGGATCTGCTGGTAGTGCAACTGCATGACTCCGGGGTCATCATGGTGCAGAGGTGTTGCCTGAGCAAGGCTCTGAAGTTGGCTGCGCTGCTGGGCATAACGCCGCCGCTGATCTGAGGCTAGATTCCAGGCAATCCGGTAAAGCCAGGTAGAAAACTGAGCGCTGTGACGAAACCCCCTCAGTCCCTTCCAGGCTCGTAAAAATACCTCCTGAACCAGATCATCCAGGTGGCTCCCTCCACAGAGCTGATAAAGAATGGAACGCACGCGGGCTTGATGGCGGCGGTAGAGCAGGCGAAAACTCTGCTGATCCCCCTCCAGACAGCGCTTCACCAACTGCTGATCCGTTTCCTTCTCGGTTGCCTGTCGGCTCGGGTTGGGCATGGCCACAATCGTCACCTGTGATGAGGCTCCTGGGGTTGCACTCTATAGTGTCAGACCAGGGAGGCGAGCCCAGGGTTCATTTTTTGACCTCGGTTCGCTTAGGATCTTGAGGTAGAAATGGGGTGGATCTCCGTGCCGGGATAGTAGTACTGCAGAATATCCTGCACCGTTCGCCCTACCGCTGCCAGGCCCCGTGCTCCCCACTGGCATAATCCCACCCCATGACCTGCACCTTGGTAGATCACCCGGTAAACCCTCTCTTCTGGCTGTCGGGGCTGGATCTGAAAGCGATTTCCGGGCAATAGGCCCCAGCCTAGATGTTGACCCAGGGTAAGCCAGAAGTCTTGGCCCATCCATGGCTGTTGTCCCACCTGAATCTGGAGTGGGCGCCCATGGGGATCCCTGCTGGTTACTTTGATCTCTCCCGGACCAAAGATCTCAGCGCAATCCTGAACGGACAATTCTACGGAATGGGGCCCCCAGAAGGGAGACTCCCGGCACCAGGAGCAACTTACCCCCTGCAGATACGGGTGGGCTGGAGGGGCAAAGATACTCTGATTGGCACTGGTGTGGCCCCCACAGGTGGAGTGAAAAAGCGCCTCAATCGGGTGGTGCTGGTGGGTGAGGATCTGAGCTTGCGTCGCCCGCACGGCAACAGTAGTGGCCGCAGTTTCATAGGTTTGTCCCCCGTAGAACTGATGAGTGGTGGAGTCCTGAAGGCGGGGAGTCTGATCCGGCCAGGGGGTGAGGGGACGCAAAAAAGGGAGGGCCAGGGTGCGGGCCAGGATCGCCTGGGCTTGGAGAGCCGCCTGCGGCCATTCGGGTGGCATTTCTCCAGGAACGACACTGAGCAGGTAATCCTCTAACGGAATCCAGTTGATCAGCAGCAATTGACCTTGTCTTCCCACCTGCACCCAGATCCGACCTCGATAGCGGCGGGGAGCCTGCTGGGGTAACTCAATTCCCTGACACCGATCAATCCAGATGCCTTCAGAAAACCGCTGGGGAGGACCCGGACCGAGCAGGTGGATCCAATCAGGTTGGCCCCGCAGTTCCCAGATCCCGTCAGGATAACTGCTGCCTGCCAGCGTCAAGGGGGCATGCAGATGCAGGTGATCCAGCTCTGGAAACTGGCTGAATAGCTTTACAGGCAGGAGGCGGGGATGGCAGCAGCGGGGGTGGTGTATCCCGCGATAGTGGCTGTTGCTGAGGCGATTAAAAAGCGGCGACGACGCATGTAGTCTGCAACTCAGCGGTTAACTAAGCAACATGGTACGGTGATTGTACCTTGACTGCCTCACTTTCTTATGGCCTCCTCCTCAGTCTTTACTGCCTTACTGACGCTGTCTTTACTGGTGGGATGTTCTACTCAGTTGCCCACCCTGGAATCAACCCTGGATCCTGATGATCAGGGTGTTTCTGCAGTGGTGAACGGGAAGGATGCTTCGCCGACCGACTATCGCTTTATGGTGGCCCTCTACATTCGCACCGAGGATCCGCAAACCACCCTGTTTTGTGGGGGAACGCTGCTGGATGGAAACTCCGTTCTTACCGCTGCCCACTGTGTGGCTCCCCCCCGTCTTTGCTGTACCCCAGAGCATTACCGGTGTAGAAGTGCTAGTGGATACCTATGAATTAGTTCGGGATCTGGAGGATCGGGATTCGCAAAAAGTGATTCCCGTGGAGGAGATTGAGATCATTCCCACCCACCGACGCAATAATATCCTCAGCTTTTATCAGGGACAGGATGTGGCCGTGCTGCAACTGGATCCTCAAACACCAGAACAGGTGGATCTGCTCAATCGTCTGCCCAAGGTCCAGTTAACAGAGGTAAATACTGCCGATCGGCCAGGAGTGTTGGGGACCGCGGTGGGGTGGGGAGAACTGTCATTTGCGGGGCCGCGTCCGGAAGTGTTGCAGGAGGTGCAGTTATCTCTGTTGACGCAGCGACAGTGTCAGCGCATTTTTCCGCCTGCTCCTCTGGGAGAGGATGTTTTGTGTGGCAGTAGCCGTCCGCCCGGAACTTTTTTTCCGGTGCCTGCAGAGGAATTGCTTGGAGTCTGCCGCGGCGATAGCGGTGGTCCCCTGCTGGCCAACGGTGAGCAGGTGGGGGTGAGCAGCTTTACCTTGGGACTGCCTCCGGGTTGTGCCCGCCGTATAGGATACTCTGGCTTTGTCCAGCTGAGCCAACCGCAGATCAATCGCTTTATTCGTCTGAGTGCTGCCAGTAATGGATTGATTGCTCGACTGTAAGCCCGCCGTATAGGGCTATTGGCTCAGAGTTTTACTCCACAGGTGTGAACTGAGCTGGTATAAATCCAGCCCCCAGTCCCTGCAGACTATGAACTCCGGCAGATGGACCACTCAGAACAGCACTGTTAACAGGTTCCACCGCAACGATCCTCAGATTCGGGTTCTGTTGCTGCAGATAATGCCCAGCCCCCGGCAGGGTTCTTCCCGTTCCTACTCCAACCACCAGGATGGCAACCTGTCCGTTGGTAGGGCGCCCGCAAAGCTAGGAAGAGTTGCCTTGCTGCCTTTAAGCTTTAGTACCAGAAATCTGCCCTGAGAAAAGCTTCTCTGGGGAACCTGTGCCTGAACATGCCGTCATCATTACAGCTATCGAGACCCATGGGACTGGTTTCATGGATGCCTTCCCTTGGTGTGCAGCAAAGAAAACAGTAATCCTACATCGGATCGCATAGAGGATTACGCAAACGCGCAGATCTGAAACATTTCTTTAGGAAATGGGGAACAATGCTGAGGGGGAAGAGGTCAAAGAGTAATGTAAACCTTTGAGTAACTATCATTTATGATGCGCACTCTACTGGCACTCACCCTGGCTACCCTAACTCTCACAGCTGTGACGTTGCCTGTTCTGGCTGATAACCACGCCTCTACTGAGATGGCTCAGGCTGTTGAGAAGGACATTGTGGCTGTTGCCACAGAAGCAGGTGATTTCACCACCCTCACCGCCGCCCTGGAAGCTGCTGATCTGGTGGAAACCCTGCAGGGAGATGGTCCTTTCACCGTTTTTGCTCCCACTGATGAAGCCTTTGCTGCTCTGCCCGAAGGCACGCTAGAAGATCTGCTCAAGCCCGAAAATAAGGATGTTCTGGTGAATATCCTCACCTATCATGTGGTTCCTGGAGCCGTGATGTCCACGGATCTGGAGAGTGGCGACGTGGGAACCGTCCTGGAAGATGCCACGGTTGAAATCACCGTCAGCGATGATGGTGTGATGGTGAATGATGCCAATGTTGTCACCGCCGACATTGAAGCCTCTAATGGCGTGATCCATGTGATTGATAAAGTGATCCTGCCTCCTGATGCCTAAGGTTTAGGATCCAGAGTCTCAGAACTAGCCTGGCTGTCCTCAGGGTCGCCAGGTTTTTTTTATGATCAGCCCACTGCGCTAGGGAGCTGATCTTTCTCATACTGGGGTAGAGTCTCCACGTGCTGAGCCACCTCGCGAAAACACTCCAGGATCAGAGGATCAAAATGGTTGGGGTGGGTGCGGCCATCTCCCTCATAGATGATCTGCAGGGCTCGTTGGTGAGATAAACCGGGTTTGTAGGAGCGGCGGGAGCGGAGGGCATCGTAGACATCGCAAATCCCAACAATCCTGGCGGAGAGAGGAATGCGCTTGCCCTGCAGTTGATAAGGATAGCCGGATCCATCGAAGCGTTCGTGATGATAAAGGGCGACCTCGGCAGCTACCTCCAGCATCGGATCCTGTTGATCTTTGAGCAGGGCATAACCCAGTTGGGTATGCTGACGGGCCAGCGCCCATTCCTGTTCTGTCAGGGATTCGGGTTTGCTCCAAAGACTGGTAGGTAGCCGTGACTTCCCAATATCGTGTAGAAGTGCGGCCTGCACCAAACGGAGAATGGCAGCCTGTACCCACCCCAATTGATCACAGAGAGCGGCTGTGAGCAAGCCCACTTCATTGGCAAGCAGGTTAGGGTTGATGTGGGCCTGTAGTGGACGAGGAAGAGAGTTGCGGGCTGTCACCACCATCAGGTGAATTCTGGTTGTGAGCATGCTGATCAGGGATGAGAAGATGCAGGAGTGAGGTTGGCCAAGTCGATTGGTCTGAGCACGAACATGGGTATAAGATTTAGCGAACCTCTCAAATCCTAGCGACCGAAGCAAAAATTTGCGTGTATTCAGGAGCACCAAGTATAGAAATTTATGGAGCACCAGAGAGGTCGGGATTGTCTAGAATCTCCTTTTTGGAAGCTTTCAGCTCTTTCCAGAGAGCCTTGATCTGACGGTAGGCCTCCATCGGTTCGATTTTGCCACCGGTCTCGAGGGCACAGATCATGTCAACACGATTGCTGAACTCCTGCAGGTTGGCATTAAAGACAATCTGGGCAGGAACTGCTTTGCCTGAGTAAGAGCTGTGTGGGTTAAGAAAGTCTTCTTTGTTTGACAACTCTATTCCCCCTTAGGTTCAAGGTCAACTCAAGCTTAACCACGTCTTTACTCAATGTCAGCCACACTGGATGGGGGAGTCTAGACGACACGTGCCTGTCCCTGTACTCAAGAATGTGAAGATTGAGGGTAAGTATGCAGGAGAGTGGTGCCATCAAAGCAGCTTTTGATTTTCTCGTTGCACATGCTCAGAAGCGCAAATCATTCTTACCTGAGGATCTATCTTCCCAAACAGGATGGACAATCTCAGAAACAACAGAGCGCATTCATAATCTATTTAGTGATCTGATCGATGAAGACGAGGGGTGCCTATTTGCCAAGCCAGAGATCTTGCGAGTCCGACTGGGAGATTTTAAAGAGCTCTTTCACCAAAAAAAACGTTTATTTACAGACTATATTCTAGAAGTATCTTCTAGTGTATTGATCTATGAATTCTTCATGCCCCTTTCTCGTGAAGATCGACTACGTGAGGCCTTAGATAATCTCTTCTATCGTGACACCATCGAACAACGGATCCGCGAAATTGGCATTCCCAATATCCGAAGCAGTTTACGGCTTTTTCCTGACTCTTCGGAAGAGGAGATCAGGCAGCTAGTGTTTAATTTTATGGATGGCACTATTGGCGGTTACTCCATCTATACCGTGAATGGGCGTTACAGAGCTGATATTCTGGCCTCACGGGCAGAGGTGGTGAACCGCCCCTTTGCCTATGGTCCCTATATCGTTGACGAAACCACTGCGATCGTCAGGTTCATCTTGCCCGTAGAAATTGATACTGGCAATTTTGAGCATGGAAATGTTTTAGAACCGGCTTCTACAGCCATGGGGACGATGATCAAGGCCGAGCTGATGAGATGGCTCTTTCTAAACTTCTTTGCTGAAGCACTCATTCGCGTTGTGCAAAAAGAGGATGAAATCTGGCTACTGGAATCAGGAATGCGCAGTGCTTTTTATCGTTGGATCCGGCGTGAAGATTAGTACTCTCAGTTATTGCTCGACCTCCTCAAGAGTCTTCCTATACACAACTGATATGATCACCCCAGTCTGACCACTCCAGACGTAGAGCAGGCGGGGCTACTGATGTAAGGCTGACAAGCAATCTTCAGGGTGATCCCCAACGGCTCCAACCCAAGAATAATCTTTTGATGCGGCTACTATAAAAATCCTGAATGATATACACCTCAATTTTTTATCGGACAACAACCGATTAGAGCTGGATCTCGCCTAGTTCCGTATCTGCTTATACAATCTATGGCATCTTGCAGTGATTTACTTGGGTTGACATGTAGATAGTGGCTAATAATAGGACCTGATGGCTTCATCGCTTAATTCTTCGCGACAACAGGTTAACTACAGCCCGCAAATTGCTGTTAGAGGCCTGACCAAGTTATTTTTAGGTCATGCCCTATATAGTGAATTTGATCTAACCATACTCAAGAACAAAATTACCTGTATTTTTGGCCCCAATGGCTGCGGAAAATCTACCCTTCTAAATATGATTGCTGGCTTAATTAAGCCAGATTCTGGTGAGATTCTATTTGAGGGAAAGGGTATTGATAAGGTCAAGATTGGATATGTGTTTCAGAATTACCGTGAAGCTTTATTCCCCTGGTTAAGAGCCTTTGAGAATATAGAGTATCCACTAAAGATTACAGGGTTAGCCAAGCAGGATCGTTACCAGAAGGTCCAGACACTGGTGGAGTCATTTGATATCAAGATCAATCTCTCCAAGTATCCTTACCAGCTTTCTGGAGGTCAACAGCAACTGGTTTCGATTATGAGGGCACTGGTCACTCAGCCGGAGGTGCTGTTTTTAGATGAGCCCTTTTCGGCTCTTGACTATGAAACGACTCTCTTTATCCGTGATAAATTGCAAGACATTTTCCAGGCCTCTCAGATTTCCATGGTTATGGTCTCTCATGATTTGGAGGAAGCTGTCTATATGGCGGATCGGGTTCTGCTCTTGACAAAAGCTCCGACACGAGTTGCAGATGAAGTAGATTTTTTTTGCCCTCGCCCACGGACCTTTGAGACCCTATCGACTTCTGAATTTATTTCTGTAAAGTCCCACTGTCTGGAGGTATTCCAGCGTGAGGTAAGGCGCTGATCCTGAGGGTGTCTATGAATTCAAAAAGTACATTTTTCTTATCCATGCAGAAGAAAGCTCTTGATCTCTTGCTCATGAATATTGGCACCATCGGCATTCTTTTGATCTGGTGGATTGTAGCTCAATTAGAACTGATCAATCCTGTATTACTTCCAGGCCCCCTGGCTACACTTAAAACCTTAGTGACAAGTATCTTTCAAGGAAATCTAGCCGCCGATTTTGGCTTTACCCTTTATCGAACTCTGTACTCATTTGGGATTGCCGTTGTTGTTGGTGTCCCTTTAGGAGTTGTCATTGGTGCCAATGAGCGCGTTTATCACTCCTTCGAGTTTCTGATCGACTTTTTTCGCTCAACACCTGCAACGGCGATGTTCCCCCTGTTTCTCGTTATTTTTGGGATTGATGATTTTTCTAAAATCGCTGTGGCTGCCTTTGCTGGAATGCTGGTGATCTTTTTTAATGTTGCCTATGGTGTTATGAATGCTGGAAAAACCAGGATCTTAGCTGCAAAAGTGATGAAAGCCCCGCAATGGAGAATTTTTCTCGATGTTATTTTCTTTGAAACCTTGCCCCAGACATTTATTGGCCTACGAACAGCCGTTTCACTGACTCTGGTCGTCATTATTGTGGCTGAAATGTTTATTGGCTCCACCAATGGTATGGGACACCGGATTATTGATGCCCAGATCATCTACGATATGGAGCAAATGTACGCCTCCATTATTGCTGCTGGGCTGATGGGCTATCTACTTAACCTTGCCTTTCTAAAGACCGAGCGAGCTGTTGTGCATTGGAAGTCGTAATTTAACTTGGGTTTTACAAATTTAGGATGGAGGAGAACAGGTCATGCAACGACGTCAGTTTCTAAAGTATGGATCCATTGCTGCAGGTGTGGGGGCCACCACAATCTTGACCGGAACCCGGCGGGCGCGGGCTGCAGACAAAGTTACTGCCTCCTGGCTACCCATCATGCAGACCACTGCCTACTATGTGGCTCTAGAAGCAGGGTTGTTTGCCGAAGCTGATATCGAGGTGGACTCGGTGAAGTTTGAGAACCCCAACCAGATCATTGACTCCCTGATCTCGGGACGAGCAGACTTTGGTCCCCCTGGTGCAGCCGCTGGCATTGCAGTGCTGGCAGAAACACGTTCCCGAGGATCATTAAAAGTCTTTGGCCTGCAGGGGGGAGGGATTAAAGCAGGTCGTACCAACGATGTTCTCCTAGTTCCTAACGACTCGCCTGTAACTTCTTTTGCTGATCTGCAGGGGAAAACCATTGGAACTGTTCCAGGGATTCAATGGCGAACCATTACTCGCAACCTGGTGCGCAAAAACGGCCTGGATCCCGATAATGATGTCCGCGTTCAGGAGCTAGCTGTTGGGTTGCAACTCAGCTCTGTCATCTCCGGAAGTGTTGATGCCACCCTCTCTCTTGAGCCTGTGGGATCCATTGCCGAAGCTACTCAACAGGCCAAGCGAGCTGTGATCAATCCCTGCTCCATGTTTATTTCTGATCCGTTTTACTCCGGTGCCTCGGTGCTATCTGAGAAGTTCATTGCAGAACGTCCTGAGGTGGCTAAACGTGTGGTGGAAGTGATTGATGAAGCGACTCGTCTGGCCAATGAAAATTTCGATAAATATCGCCCTGTCCTGGCCAAGTACACTGCATTAGAAGAAGAGCAGGCCAGCTATGTCGCCCAACCCCGTCTCAGGGGATTTGCCGAACTCGATGACACTGACTTGGATTCCTATCAAAAATTTGTGGATGTCTTCTACGAAGAGGGTGTCCTGCAGGAGCGTCGGATGATCGAAGAGATTCTGCTGGATGGATCCACGATCGGTGTTTGACTCAGCAGAAACCTGGAAGATCAATTGACAATAGGACAAACATGAAAATTCGGGCCGCAGTCGTGCAAACCCTGGCTGCACTTGGGGAGATCCAAGAAAATATTGGTCTGCTGCGACAGTACACCCAGGAGGCTGTTCGTCAGGGGGCAGATCTGGTGGTTTTTCCCGAATGTATGAATACAGGCTACCTGTTTGACTCCGCCGATCACTGTCGCACTCTGGCTGAACCCCTGACAGGACCTTTTGTTGCCGCGATGGCCGATCTTTGCCGCCACTATGGAATACACATTGCCAGTGGCATCACAGAACTGGATCCTGAGTCAGGGAAGGTTTACAACAGTGGGGTGCTCCTCAATGCCCAGGGGGAGATCGCGATCCACTATCAAAAGCAGTTTCTCGCCACTCACGACCAGAACTGGTTTGAAGTGGGGGTGAAGGGATCTCCCGTTGCCGATACAGATCTGGGACGGATGGGTTTGCTGATCTGTTTTGATGGCCGGATTCCCGAGATTGCCCGCTGTCTTGCCCTGCAGGGGGCCGAGATCATTGTGGATATGGCCAATTTTTTCACCCTGGATCAGGCGGATCTCTGGGGACCTGCCCGTGCCTATGAGAATGGGATCTGGCTGGTGGCAGCGACCAAGTCAGGAGTGGAACGCAGTATCTACTATCCGGGCGGAAGCATGATCGTTGCGCCTAACGGCCAGGTGTTGGTGCGTATCCCCAACGATACCCACGCAGTCGCCTCTGCTGACATTGAGACCACTGCTGCCCAGGATAAACGCTGGTGGGGTAAGGGAGAGAAGCTGGCGGATCGGCAGCCTCTGGCCTACTCGATCCTGACTCAACCTTTTGCTGAGACTCCCGTCGCAAAGATCCTCCCCGATTCCCTCGTCCCGGAGGCATCAACCGTCAAGATCGCGGCTGTACAGTCTCATGCCACAGAAGCGGTCGATTCATGGAAAGCCACCCTAGCTCAACTCACCCATGCAGCCAAGCTGGGAATTCAATTGCTGGTTCTACCCGAACACTGCACCCATTTCACCTGGATGTTGAATCCTGAACAGGCAGAAGTCCAGGCTGATCAAGCACCACAGTATCTGGATCAGGTGGCGGAAATTGCGCGTCAGTATGGATGTAGCGTTGTCTTACCTCTGGTGCAAAGGGTGGCAGGGCAGTTGATGTCTACGGCGGTGCTGGTGGGAGCCACAGGAGAGGTGCTGGGGGAATATCATCAGGTGCATCTCAGTCCAGAAGCCCGAATTTGGGGCAACCCCGGTGATCAATTGCCCGTTTTTGATACCCCTCTGGGTCGGATTGGCATGATCCTGGGGTATGACGGCCTATTCCCAGAATCCACCCGAGTTCTAGCGCTGCAGGGGGCAGATATCATCACCTGGTCCTGTGCCTGGAGGGAGCGGGTTGAACGAGGCCTGCTGGCGGTTCCTAAGGCTGAGGATAATCGGGTCTATGTTGTGTGCGCCAACCGATGGGATTGCCCGTATCCAGGTGGATCTTTTGTGGTTCCTCCGCAGGGCTTTCCCCACTGGGATGTGAATATCGTTGCTCCTCCCACACAAATTCGGGGGGCGGTTATGCCCATGTATGCCAACCTGGCCCTCTCGCGGCAGAAACGGATCATTCCTCAAGTGGATGTACTCCGGAATCGCCTGGTCTCCACATATCAACCCTTGGTCACCCAGTCCTGATCCCTGCCAATCCTGGGATGATCTAAACTTGGGATCTGAGGTTTTCATCAGGGGTTACTGTGGCCACGATCCTGCGCACCTGGAGCTACCATTATCCCTGGCTGTACCAGGCAATTGCTCGCACAACTGCTGCACTGGTGGGTGGATTTGATCGCCTGCACCAGTTGCCTTTGCAGGGACTGGAAATGAAGCCTCAGGATCAGGTATTGGATCTGTGCTGTGGACGCGGGGAAGCCACTCAGTATTTAGCGCAGTATTCTCAGCAGGTCACCGGACTGGATGCATCTCCCAAAGCGCTCGCGGTGGCCCGAAAGGCTGTCCCCAATGCCACCTTTGTGGAGGGATGGGCTCAGGATCTGCCCTTTGCCAATGCCAGCTTTGATCTGGTGCACAGCAGCCTTGCCTTGCATGAACTCACGCCGGAAGTCCTGGATCAGACCCTTCGAGAAGTGCATCGGGTTTTGAAGCCAGAGGGGATCTTTACAGCGCTTGATTTTCACCGACCGACTCAACCCTGGTTATGGCCTGGATTAAGCGTTTTTTTCTGGTTATTCGAAACGGAAACCGCTTGGCAACTCCTGGAAACCGATCTGGCAACCCTATTTGAGAAGATTGGATTCAACAACTGTCAGCAGAGTTTCTATGTGGGTGGATTCCTGCAGGTGATCCAGGCTCAGATTCCAGAGCAAAAGTGACATCCTCCAGACATCGACCCTAGCGGGTTCGGTGCTTGATTCCCAAGATCGCTCTTGAGGCTTCCTGCTTCATCGGGGTTCCCAGGCAACCATCCTCACAGGCAGGATCACCGTCTGTCCAACGGCTACAAGACCTCGCTGTTCCACGACTTGAGCAGCAGCAACATCTCGATCAGTTACATATCCACATTCATCGCAATGATGCACTCGTTCACTCAGTTTC
>JAAUUJ010000132.1 GCA_012030715.1 Synechococcaceae cyanobacterium SM2_3_1
ACAACTTTTGCAGATCGTTTTTGCCCACACCACGTTGCTCCATCCAATGACGGATACAGCGGTTGCGTACACATTGAGCAGTGCGGATCGCCTCATCCAATCGGGCAAACTGCTCAATACTTCCTGATAGCTTAGCTTCTCTGATTAACATCATGTTATCCTAGCTCAACTCAGGATAAAAGCCGTCCTAGAAGGACGGGGCTTTAGACCCAGGTTTTCGGTAAAGCCCCAGACTTGCCAACCGCCATGCTGCTACCAACCGCCAGCTATCTTGCCATTTCCAGGATGTCGAGTAGAATCACACCAGATTAGGTATGCAGCGGTCCTTACGATAGCAAGGCCTAGCTGTGGATTTACCCATTGGTGTGGACCTGTTGTGAACTCAGCAAAAGTACACTGTACTCGGCTTGGTTCCTGGGATAGGGGTGATCGGTAAACGATTGTTACGTGAGGTTTATCATGCGTCTTCTGCTAGCGGCTGTGGTGGGCATAGCGATGACTGGAGGATGGAGTCATGCGGGCTGGACCCAGCAGATCTTGACGTATCCTGCTCAACCAGAGGTGGATGGCCTGGTGGAAATTCTGCTTGATGATGGGGGGGAAGAGGACATTGATGCTTACCCCGAGCAAGTGGTGATCCGTCAATCCCTGGAGGCCAATGCCTTCCTGGCCAATCTCTTCAACCGCAAGTATCCTCCTCCAGCTTTCACCACTCAGGATCTGCCCAGTCCCTACACAGCTTCGGTGGGATCACAGGCCGGGTACTACCGTGTCACTCTCACCACTCCTCCCTTCTCCTTTGTCAGGCCCTAGCGCTGTCTAACCTGGAATCCAACCCATTTGGGGGGCTGACCATCGACAGCTGGGCTCATGGCGCTATCCTGAGGGAAAGCGTCTTTGCCGTGAGGTTTTACGATGGCTTCTCAATCTCCGAACTCTGTTACTCCCCAACGGGATCCGGCTTCCCTCAACGCCGAGGATATTGCCCAGATCGCTGAACGATTGGAGGCAAATCGCTATACCACTGTCTTTGGCGGGCTGGAGGACTGGCATCTCTTAAGGGCGGCGGCCTTTTTTCTCCCGAATTTAGTCGCTCCCTACGCCCATCTCTTGGAAATGGAGGTCGACGAAGACTAAGGGACAGGAGGATTTAGGAAGATTTGCGCAGAGACTGGGCTAGCTGTGCCGGAGTCAGTCGTTCGTAGGGTTCAAAGGGCTGATGGATCCAGGGGTTATCGGGTAGATAGTCCACGAAATAGTCTGGCTTAATCACAGAGGCAGCCTTGTGCCAGATCACACCTGTACGGAGATCTTCAATGTAAAAGCCATAGTGGTACTTTAACCAGTCCAGACTTTTTTGCAGAGTCATGCCAGAATCTGCCAGATCATCCACGAGCAACACATGACTGCCCAGATTGGCAGTGGTCATGGCCAGGTCTCGAGAGAAAACCAGTTGTCCACGGTTGCGATTACCAGGGCCACTGTAGGAAGAAGCGGCCAAAATCGCCAGCGGGAGATCAAACAAACGGGCCAGGCTATCCCCGATCCGTAATCCTCCTTTGGCAATGCAGACAATCTGGTTAAACTCCCAGTTACTTTCGTAGATCTGAACCGCCAGTTCTTCAATCTTGCGGTGATAGTCAGCCCAAGTAATGGAAATCTCGTGCAAGGGGTTTCCTCTCTAACGAATGCATGCAAGCCATCATGGCATGGTTAGATTCAAGACGATGATCTGTCTTTGCTGATCATTTCACAACCTCTGCCTGTATAAATGCGACCACTCCATAACTCAGATATCGCTGCACCTGGAGTCCGACCCCCTCACAGGCAGCTGTTAACTCATCACGGCTGAAAAACTGCAGACCAGAGAGCTTCAAGGCCTGTTGAGCCCAATGCCCCCAGCCTTCATCAACTCGTTGACTGTGCATGGAGACCAGAACCCCCTGTGGTTGCAGGACACGGGCCACTTCTTGTAGACAGGGACCCAATGGCAGTTCGTTAAGGGTCGCTCCGATCACCACCGCCTGCAGACTGTTGGTGGCCAGAGGCAGTTGTTCCGCCTGAGC
The DNA here is from genome assembly GCA_012030715.1 of Synechococcaceae cyanobacterium SM2_3_1. GTDB lineage: Bacteria > Cyanobacteriota > Cyanobacteriia > Thermostichales > Thermostichaceae > JAAUUJ01. The sequence continues at coordinate 2,067 of JAAUUJ010000132.1, forward strand.
TCGGACCAGACTGTAGTGAGGCCACTGGGGTTGGATCTGGTGGAGGGCCTCCCGCAGAACACCGACAGCATTATCCACCCCGATCAACGTCAACTCTGGCTGCTGGTTCAACAACATCCGACTCCAATAACCGTGGGCGGTTCCCAGATCCAGAACGGGCGATGCCTCTCCCACCAGTTCCCGTAAGAGACTGGCCTCCTCCTCCGTTGAAAAGGATTCCCCAGTAAGCAAGGACAGAGACCAGGGCCGCCAGAGGCGTTCATAGCCCCAGGCAAACAGGGGAGTGTGGGCCAGGGATTGGGCAGGGCTCAGAGCAGGTGTAGCAGGCAGTGGGGAGAGAAAATCCACAATCCGCTCATGCATTAACGGATAAATCTGGCCGCATTGGGGACAGTAGATCCGATCCTCGGTGATGTTGAGGCCCTCCTGTCCACACACCAGGCACCGGTAGAGATGGACGGGGTGAAAAGAGACAGCCATGATGCAGGGAATTTAAGTGTAGTTTGATCCTACCAATTGCCATTCCTTTCGCCTGGATGGGTCCATCAACTCTCTGCGAATCATCTCGAGGAACTGAGCAGCCGCTTGCACAATTTGAGAATGTTCATCGGACTGGCCCGATCCAACCAGGCGTGAAAGGATTGGGATTCCCGGAGCAGCTGCAGCCAGGTTTGAACTGGGACCTGATCCTGGGTATCTCCTGAGAGAAGATGGGCGAGCAAAGCAGCAGGGATATCAGTAGCTTCGAGTTGCTCAGGCGTAGGTTGTGAATTGGGGTGCCAGAGCTGAGTCAGCTCACTGATCCAGGTTGGAATCTGGTTAAAATCCTGAGACGTTGCCGCCAGAACCAGGATCTGAGGCTGCACGGTGTCCAGAAGCTGACCCAGATCCTGTGGAAACCAGGGCCATTGCAGGAGCATGAGTTCCGGCGCAGGTTCAGGAAAGCGAGAACCCTCATAGACAGCCGCCACCGCGGGTCGAGACTGCTGCCCACGATAATCCTGGATCTCCAGTGACGCTCCGCTGCCTGGATACAATCGCCAATCTCCGGCAAGACGCACATCCTTAACCATTCCCCTCCAGGGTTGAGCCCCCAGCCCACCTGCCTCCATGACAAACGCAATATCCAGTGCTGATCCTCGTGCCAATTCCTGCTGCCGCAGCCCCGCTCCCCAAAACCAGAGGCGACGGTCTCCCACTTTAAAAAACAGGTGATCTCCATTGCGAGAGAGATCGGGGTTATAGCGACTGGGCTGAAAATTAAGTAGAGCGATCACAGGTCTGGGGTTACCGTGGCCAAAGGGTTCCAGCAGACTCAGTTGCTCAAAGATCAGATCCAGTTCGGCAGGGATGGACTGCCCCAGAGACAGGTCCAGCACAATTTCGATGCGCAGCTCCCGTCCAGTGGGCTGGGCAGACATTCGCCGTGCCAGTTCTCGCTGCAGCGCCTGACAGAGGGCCTCGATCTTGGGGAGTTCGACTCGCAATCCCGCCGCCATTTGATGTCCCCCATACCCCGCCAGCAGCGGTTGGACAGCCTCCATGGCCTCTACCAGATCCACCCCTGGCAACGATCGCCCCGATCCATACCCTTCATTCCGCTCTGGATCAGAAGCAATCAGAAGGGTGGGGCACCCATAGGTCTCCACAAGCCGTGCAGCAGCAATGCCCACCACACCCCGATGCCAGCTGGAACTGGCCAGGACAATGGCTTTCTGGGCTTGCAGTTCCAGACTTTCAATCTGCTGACTGGCCTCCTGTACCACCTGATCCGTTAAGGTGCGGCGCTCGGCATTGAGGGTTTCAAAATGATCAATCAGTTGACTGGCCCGTTCTGGATCGGAGGTAGTCAGCAGTTCCACCGCCAGACTGGCATCATCCAGACGCCCAATCGCATTCAACTTGGGGGCAATCCGATACCCAATATCGGCAGCGGACACCTCCTGACCTTTCCCATGCCGCTGGATCAACTGCCGCAATCCCTCCCGAGCTGTATGCGCCAGGATAGGCAGACCCGTTTGCACCAGATACCGACACTCCCGTTGCAACACCGCCACATCCGCCACAATGCCAACGACGGCCAGATCCAGCAGTTGCTCCACATTCGGTTGATCGAGGACCTGGTAAAGAGCCTCCGCCAGTTTGAAGGCCACCCCCACCCCGGGAAGAAAGCGCAGGGGATGATCTTCAGGTAGCCGTAGAGGATTGACAACAGCGGTAGCCGAGGGAAGCGGATCGGGAAGCAGGTGGTGATCCGTCACAATCACATCCACTCCTGCCGCTTGAGCATGAGCAATCTCTGTATGGTTGGCCACCCCACAATCTACGGTGACGATCAACCTTACGCCCTGATCTAAAACCTGTTGCAGTCGCTGGGGGTTTAAGCCATGTCCTTCTGTACTTCTCAGGGGGATCGTAAAATCAACCTGCCAGCCCAAAGGTTGCATCGCCGAGAGCAGTAAAGCGGTGCTGGTAACCCCATCACAATCGAAATCACCCCAGATCAAGACATGTTCCTGTCTATCTCGTGCCTGCATTAAGCGTTGGACAGCAACCTCCATATCAGGAAGCACCGTTGCAGGGGTTGCAGAATAGGCTTGAGACGAGACGAAGGGCTTAGCCAGCAGGGGTGTATTAAGGCCTCTCAGGGTAAGGATCTTAGCTGCATACTTCCCGACCAGCTGGATTAAGCCTGGATCAAGAACAGGGGGTAGAGGCTGCAGAGTCCAGCGATCACTCATGAGGAATGCAAAACAGAAAGCCTGCCTACACTTATACAGTTTTGACGGGTCCAGTTCCTACCCCTCTTGCCCTATGGAGATGTTTGGCCTGAAATCGATCCGACTAAAACCTGTGGGGATCGCAGAGAATCACTGATATCCGATGGCGTCACGGCAGCCAGGATCAGACCATTCAGCCCCAGTGTTGCCAGGATCATATTGGTTTGTATGTCAACAGTCTTATATAGGCCATTCTGCATGGGATCGCAGGTCGCTAGGACGGGGAACTCAGTTTAAGCCAGGACAATGAAAAGGTTTTCACTGGCTGAAATGGTGATCTTTAATGACGTGCAACAGTGCCACATCAAGCCTTTCCAGGGCTAGTGAAAAACTCCTGTTTTGTCAAGCTTTGACCACTAGATATATGAAGGTTATGCTACCCTGTACACCGATTTGAATGGTAAGGTATAGGGTCCAGGATCTCCAACGGCTTCAGCCCGCAAGCGACTTTCCGGAGTCGGCTCCCTCTGCCTACCCACCCTATCTTCTCCGTACCCAAATCAAGATTTCGCAGAGGCATCAGTGAACACCATCTACATTAAAGTCAGCCGCAGTGAATTTACTGCCGCAAAAAGTGGTGGATGTGCCTATGGAACGATTCTAGATCGCCGACCCAAGCTTTATTGTTACGCAGAGTTAGGACCTGAAGTAGACTATATTCCTAAGCTTGGCGAATCTTCTGCTACTGATAGGCGTCGATTTCGAAAATGCACAGTTGAGGCTGATGAGACCGAATCGGTCTACGAATACGAAGGATCGATTCGCTTTTCTGAGGTTGATGTGGTGATCTACTGCTAGCTCCTACGTTGCAGTGATGTGCCTGCACTTGGATTTAAAATCAGAGCTGGCTAACGATTCTTCAGGGAGGAAATATCAGACTCTCCGGTATTCTTCTCCTCAGACCTAAACTCAGAATCAACAGGGGGTCGCTTAGGAGTGAACCGACGACGTTCTAGTCTATGACGGTTTTCCTCCAGAAAGTTCTCGAGATCCTGATAGTCAACCTCAACAGCAGCCCCCCCCTTTAAGAAAACCTCAACTTTCATGATGCTCCCCTATACCTTGACTTTTGATTAATCATCATATCTTTTACTCAGAATACTGCTATTGATAGTGCAGTTTTATACCTAGAAAGCTGGATTTGATCAAGTTGATAGAGTCTGGATACTACTCTTGGTGTTAGGTAGCATCGCGAAGCAACTCTGCCTCCATATGTGTGCTCTGTGCTAGCCTACCTTATACACTAATCAAGAGTGTTGCAGGTAGAATATGGTCCAGGATCTCCAACGGCTTCAGCCCGCAAGCGACTTTCCGGAGTCGGCTCCCTCTGCCTATCCAGTCTTCTACCGCACCTACAGCCGTCGGATTGGAGATCAAGATCGAGAGACCTGGCAGCAGGTTTGCGAACGGACGATTGCTGATATTAGCCAGCTGGGCCAGTTGACCGCTGAAGAAACCGCTCTCCTGCAGAGCATGCAACGTCAGCTGAAAGCGCTGGCTTCGGGTCGGGCTCTCTGGGTGATGGGCACCGACTGGATCCATAACCCTGCCAACTTTTCTGGGGCCTATAACTGTACGAGTACGAACGTTTCCGACTGGCGAGCCTTCGGCTTAATGATGGATCTGGCCATGATGGGCTGTGGCACAGGGGCGGTCCTGGAACCCAAATACATTGGTCAGCTCCCTCCGATCCGAAATCCGTTACATGTTCGTCTGGAAGGTGCCATCGGGACCACACTAGTAGAAGAACGCCGGGAAGAGACCGAGATCCTGGTGGATGGGAATCATGTGCGCCTCACTGTGGGGGATAGCCGCCGTGGGTGGGTGAAGTCGTATCAAACCCTGCTGGAGCTGGCCAGCTCTGATCGCTTTACCGATACGGTAGACGTGGTTGTTGATCTCAGTGATGTGCGCCCCGCCGGAGAAAAGCTAAAAGGCTTTGGGGGGGTGGCCAATCCGATCAAGTTGACAGGTCTTTACGAACGCTGTACTCAAATTCTCAACAGAGCCGTGGGGCGGCAACTTAATTCTGTAGAGTGTTGTTTGTTGATCGATGAAGCGGCTGCCTGTGTGGTGGCTGGCAATATTCGACGCTGCCTGCCTGAGGATGCCCTCGTCCATACGGATCAGGGATTGGTGCCGATCAAAGATCTTCAAGTGGGTGATCGGGTGCAGACCCCGCTCGGGTTTCGTCGTGTTACCGATAAGTTTGATCAGGGGATCCAGGATGTCTTTGAAATTGAAACCAATGGTCCTCTACCCCGTGCCACTCTGAACCACCGCATGGCCGTGCTGGTTGATGCTCAGGGGCATTGGGCATGGAAGTCAGTTGCGGAGCTAGAGGAAGGGGATCGGCTCCTTCACAACACCCAGAGGCTTCCAGGGACCGTGACAACTCTGCCTACCGACTTGACTGAGGCGCGACCTGAACAGAGCTTTGCCCCCAAACCGATCACGATTCCCCCTCTGACCCCCGATGTTGCCTGGTTGATCGGATATACGCATGGGGACGGCTATGTTGCTCTGGGACGAAACCGACATGCCAAACCCTATGGCCGTGTGGAATGGGGGATGAACGGTCTGGATTGTGACCTGACTCGAACGCTGCGAGAAAAGCTGGATCGGGCACTGGCAAAATTTGGGCTCAAGGCCACCCATGGACTCGTTAGGGGTGAACATCCGGCTAAGTCTGTGTGTACATCCATCCGACTGGCAGAATATTTCTACCGCTACGTGAAGAAGCCTGGTCAGCCCTTGTCGGTTCCCACTTTTATTCTGCAGGGCTCTGTTGATATCAGGGCTGCGTATCTGGCCGGACTCATGGATAGTGATGGTGCGATCCATAACCGCCCTCCCGATCTCCTCACGACGATCTACCCTGGCTTTGCGCGTCAGGTGACAGCAGTCCTGTCCAGTCTAGGGATCGCAGGGTGTCTCTCACTGGTGCACCCCCAGCCAGAAAGCTGGCAAGTGAAGTACAACGTCAAAATCCCTGCTCTGAAATCCGAATATAACCGCCGGATTGCCCCCCATTCTGTGAAAGGAGAGTTACGGCAAGGGCTAACAATGCATGGATTCACGGTTCCTGGCACCCTGGTGAGAGCCTCCTATGCTTACAGCCAGATGAGAGCAATCGGATTCGAGGGTTCCCGAGCAGTGGATTCGAACTTTGAAAGGTATCAGGCTGAATCTGAGATTGATCTGGATATTCCTGTCACTGTTAAAGGTCTGGGCAGTTTCAACTCCATCCAAACCTATGACATCGAGGTCGAAGAAGCACACTGTTTCTACTGTGATGGATACCTGACCCACAATAGTGCCGGGATGAGGCAATTCGATAGCGAGGATCAGCTAGCATCTACCGCCAAAGACAACCTCTGGCAACAGGACGACAAGGGCAACTGGCGCATTGATCCGGAGCGCGATTCCCTGCGCATGGCCAACCACACCCATGTATTCCACCAGAAACCCACTCTGCAGGAGTCCATTGAAGCAGTACGCAAGCAGTATTACTCAGGAGAAGGCGCGATCCAGTGGGCGGGTGAAGCTGTGGCTCGATCCAACCGTGATCTGGTGCCCCCTGAAGAAAACCAAGCATTCATTGCCGCCTATGTGGCGGGTGAAGCGAAGCAATGGCTGTTACAGAAGGATCCTAGCCTTTCGGAGTTTGAAATAAATGACCGGATTTCTCGGTATGGTCTGAACCCCTGTATCACCTCAGATGTATGGATTCATACGGGTGAAGGGCCAAGACAAGTCAAGGATCTGATCGGCAAGCAACACAGCACCTATGTGAATGGCGAGTTGTTCAGCACCACTCCTGAGGGATTTTTCTATTCGGGGACAAAGCCTGTTTTCAAGCTTGTCACCCAAGAAGGATACACACTGAGATTAACTGGAAATCACAAAGTATTAAAGGTAACTACCCAAACCCAGAAAAGTCAATATGCAGAGTGGATCCCTGCCGATGCTTTAAATCCTGGAGATCGCATCCTCCTGCACAATCACCGCGGGCTGCAACCGTGGGATGGAGAGGGAAGTGTTGAAGCTGGGTGGCTTCTGGGAAATTTAGTTGGGGATGGAAGTATTGCAAAAACCCAGTGGAATGACAATGCGCTTCTGCGTTACTGGGGAGATTCGCAGCATGAGATGAGTGAGCATGCGATCACCCTACTGGAAAAAGCTGTTGCTTATGAGCGGCGAACTGATGCAGCCCATTACCACGTACAACTGAGACATCTTGGGATCACCTCAGCTGGTTTAGCCAAACTGGCAGCTTCATTTGGGATTGTTCAGGGCAAAAACGGGTTACGGAAGCGATTGAACGTGCAAGCTTTGACTTTTACTGTGGCTTTCTCAGGGGTCGCTTTGATGCCGATGCTTCGGTGCAGGGTCACCAGGGCAAGGGCATTAGCATACGACTTGCTCAGAGCAATCTTGAGGATCTGAAAGCTGTACAGAGAATGTTGGGACGGTTGGGAATACTGTGCAGTATCTATCAATCTCGACGACCAGAAGGTTACCGCCTCCTTCCGAATTCTCAGCGGGAATTATCACCCTATTTCTGTAAAGCTCAACATGAGTTGGTAATCGCCAACGATAATCTTTTTGTTTACCAGGATCTGATTGGATTTCAGGAACCTTCTAAGGCTGAAAAACTCAGGGAGCTGCTGTCAAGTTATCGATGGACCCCCAACCCTGAACGATTCACCGTAACCGTGCAGAGTCTCGTTGCTGATGGGGTAGAAGCAGTCTATGACTGTACGGTTCCCGGCCCCAATCGCTTTGATGCTAATGGATTGATTGTTCATAATTGTGGCGAGATTATCGGATCCGATTTTCATTGCAATCTTTCGGAGGTTCATCTTAATCAACTTGATCCCCAGGATTTTGAAGATCAAGATCGGGCTTTTCGAGCTGGGGCGTTGTCAGTAGCATCATTGCTCAATCATGAGTTTCAGGAACCCCGCTACCGCGAATCGAGACAGCTGGATCCCATTGTGGGTGTTTCCTTTACAGGATTGTTTGACTTTTTTGTCCATGCCCTGGGCGTAGATTGGCTGCGCTGGTGGGAAGAAGGACGTCCGGAAACGATGCGCGGGTTAGATTTTAAAGAGCAGGAGAAACAATACCTGATCCGCTGGCGGGATGTGGTCCATCACACCGTGTGGGATTACTGTGATCGGCAGGGGGTGAGAAGACCAAATCGGTGTACAACCGTCCAGCCTGCCGGAACCAAAAGCTTGCTGACCAACGCCTCCCCCGGCTGGCATCCTCCCAAAGCCCAGCGCTTTATCCGCCGGATCACCTTCGGCAAAAACGATCCCGTGGCGCTCGCCTGTCTGGAATACGGTTACTCTATAGTGCCCTCTCAATCCGATAAAGATGCGCAGGGAAATCTCCTCAATGATCCCTTTGATACCCGTTGTACGGAGTGGCTGGTGGAAATGCCCGTCGAGGTTCCCTGGGCGAATTTGCCCGGTGCTGATCAGATCCAGATCGAGTCCTTTTCCGCGCTGGCGCAGTTCGACTTTTATATGCAGGTGCAGAAGTATTACACCACTCACAACACCAGCTCGACGATTGAATTGCGGGAGCATGAGATTGAGGCGTTAGGGGAGCGGATCTACAACACCATTGCTCAGGATGAAGGCTACATCTCCTCGGCGCTGCTGGCTCGATTTGATGATCTGCAAACTTTTCCCCGCCTCCCCTTTGAGCCGATCAGTAAAGAACGCTACGACCAGATGGTCCAGGAGGTGTTGCAGCGGCGGCGCACCGATGATTTTCATCAGGCTCTGTTGAAATATGATCAGGGGCTGCTGTCAGAAGTCGGTCCGGCGGGATGTGATTCTGATAAATGCATGTTTCCTGAGGTGAAGTAAATTTCCATCCCCATCCATGGCAAGCTGGCAGGAAGACAAAGTGTAGTCTCTCCAGAGTCGAGGGTCCTCCTGCTTCATGTCCAAACCCCACAAAATCCTCTGCATCAGTAACGGCCATGGTGAGGATCAGGTGGCCAGTCGCATTGTGATGGCCCTGCGGGAGCGTGGAGTAGAGATCATCGCTTTACCGATTGTGGGGGAAGGAGGAGCTTACCGCCGCCTGGGGGTGCCGATTCTGGATGCTGTGCAGACCATGCCCTCAGGGGGGGTTTATCTATCAGGACTGGCGGCAATTCTGGCGAGATCTCAAGGGAGGGTTGCTGGGACTAACCTGGCGGCAGTTGCAGCAGATCAAGAAACAACGACAGCATGTGGATCTGGTGCTGGCTGTTGGCGATAGCGAAAGCGATAGCCACATGTTTGCCGTGGCCGGGCGCGGGGTTGCGCTTGCCAATGCGCCCGCCGCTGTTCACGCTCGCGCCCACACCGTGGCACCGCTGGCCCATGGCGCAGGGGTGATATGGGCTTTGCAGCAGTTTGTGCTGGATGCACACCACCAATGAAAGCGATATAGAGAACACTATGCCATCTTCTGCATTATATCCCTTGCTGATGCAACGCAAGCTTGTTTCGCGCATCTGGGGCGGTCAGCGAGTTGCAAACTGGCTCGACCTGCCCCAACCCTATCCGGCGCATCTGGCCGAAACCTGGGAAGTCTACGATACCAACCCCATTCGCAATGGCGACCTCGTTGGCCAGACGCTTGCGCAGGTAACGCAGGAATACGGTGCCCAGCTTATCGGCACGCGCCCCCTCGAACGCTATGGCTACGACTTCCCCTTGCTCACCAAGTTTATCGATGCCTACGACCATCTCTCTATCCAGGTGCACCCCAACGATGACTATGCC
>JAAUUJ010000133.1 GCA_012030715.1 Synechococcaceae cyanobacterium SM2_3_1
AAACCACCAGTTCCGCCGCTCCGTAAGCCGCCACTTCACAAAGACCCTCCTTGCCCACCACCAGGCGGGGCTGCGGATCCAGATCGGAGATTAACGTCTGCAGTTCTGCTAATTTCTGCTCCTGCACCAAGCCCACAATCTCAGGACGAAATTGGCGGATCTGCTCTGCCAGCAATGCCACCTGACTGCGACTGGCTAACCCCACCACCCGAAATCGCTCTGGATATTGGGCCACCAGATCTAAGGTCTGGGTACCGATGGACCCTGTGGATCCGAGGATGGTCAGAGCTTTCATGGGGGGAACCTGAGTGCTGCTACCAACACTGTAATACGAGGTAGACCTCTAGGTGTTGTCCTCTGCCGGAGGTCGTTGTTGTTGAATGAGGAAGCGGATCTCCTCTAGCAAAACGACGACTTGAGAACCTCCTTCCTTTAGGAAGGGGAGATGTCAGCTCAATCGGCTTCCGGCTTACCCAGCAACTCATTCAGGTGTTGCGGAATGAAATCGGTGTACACTTCCCCCCCTTGAAATGCTTCATTTTGCAGAATCCTTTGGTGGAAGGGAATGGTGGTGGGGATGCCGGTGATGGCACATTCTCCCAGGGCCCGTTGCATCCGCTGGATGGCTGCGGCTCGGTTCGGCCCCCAGGTGATCAATTTGGCGATTAAGGAATCGTAGTAGGGGGGAATGATGTAGTCGGTGTAAACGTGGGAATCGATCCGCACTCCCGGTCCTCCTGGGGGTAAATAACCTGTGATCGAGCCGGGCCGGGGCCGAAACTGGTGATGGGGATCCTCAGCGTTGATGCGGCACTCAATCGCATGGCCGCGCAGCTCCACATCCTTCTGGCGAAAGCTAAGGGGCTCTCCCTGGGCAATGTGAATTTGTTCAGCGATCAGATCCAGACCTGTCACCATTTCTGTGACCGGGTGTTCTACCTGAATCCGAGTATTCATCTCAATGAAGTAAAAATTGGAGTGCTTGTCCAGCAAAAACTCAATGGTGCCCGCTCCCACGTAATTGATCTCCTTGGCGGCTTTTACGGCAGTAGCCCCCATTTTGCTACGGAGAGAAGGCGTCAGGGCTGGGCTGGGAGCTTCCTCGAGCAGCTTTTGGTGACGACGCTGGATCGAACAATCCCGCTCGTAAAGATGAACCACATTGCCATGGCTATCTCCCAGGATCTGGAATTCAATGTGGCGGGGTCGTTCCAGGAACTTTTCGATGTAAACGCCTTTATCGCCAAAGGCTGCTTCGGCTTCCCCCTGAGCTGTGCGCAGCATCTTTAACAACTCAGTACTGTTGAACGCCACCCGCATCCCCCGTCCTCCCCCACCTGCAGTGGCCTTGATGATCACTGGAAAGGTAATGCGTTCCGCTTCCCGCAGAGCCTCTTCGTCGGAGGTGATCACCCCCCGCGAACCTGGAATGGTCGGCACTGAGATCCGCCGCATCGTTTCCTTCGCTGTGGCTTTATCCGCCATCTTGCGCATCGATTCCGGGGTAGGACCAATAAAGATCAGATCATGGTCAGCACACATCTCCGCAAATTTGGCATTCTCCGCCAGAAACCCATAGCCCGGATGGATCGCCATGGCTCCACGTGTGATGGCTGCTGAAATGATATTAGGAATATTGAGATAGCTGCGATTGCTAGGGGCTTCACCGACACAGACCGCCTCATCTGCCAGCTGCACATGCAGAGCATCCTGATCAGCCGTCGAGTACACCGCCACGGTGGCAATTCCCATCTCCTGGCAGGTGCGGATGATCCGCAGCGCAATCTCACCGCGGTTGGCGATCAAAATCTTGCTAATCGGCGACATGACCAGAAAGGCTCCGCATGCTGACAGAGTGAACCAAGCGGGCTGATCGTACCATGTTCGTCTGAGGGGTTAGTCAAGAAGTGATCAGGGAGATCTCGGTATGCTCAAAGGTGGCCAGGATATCATCCAGGGTTCGTTGTTGTAGAGAATAAGTGGCGGTCGCATCGTTGCCAAAGCGGATCTCATCGCCATCTGCGAGATCACTAAAATCAACCCGTTGTCCATTCACGTACAACCCATTGGTACTGGGATTGCCTTCAACATCACCATCAAGGATTTGATAGACAAATGCTTCTGGATTCAGGGAGGAAGGGCTTTTGTAAAGAATCGCATGATTGCGAGATACAAATTGCGAATCAATACGAATACTGTTTCCCGGGTCTCTGCCAATTGAATACATCTCAGCCGTCAGCCAGTAAGCTTTCGGTCCCTGCCGATCCTTGACTATCAAGACATGATTAAGAAGAGGCTGCTGAGATGAAGTCATCATGAAGCCCTCATGAAGGGAAGCAATAGGATGAATGGGAGAGAAATGATCTCTGCACACACCTATTCCATCAATAAAAGCAATGTAACCCTGAAGAGGGCTGGACGGCAATGAATCTGAAGCAGGGATTTACCTGTGCTCTTGATAGGTGCTTCTTTCCAATCAATGATGCTTTTAATCAAGCAGAAATGTAGGCATATCTCCTTCGGGATTGGTTTCTAAGACATAGCCGGGGGGAGGTTGGCGTTGATAGGCAGGTCGGAGGGTGCTGAGGGTTCCCTTGGGGGCAGGGGTTGCGGTTTGTGACTTGAGCTGATCCGCCTGGGTCTGAATTTGCTGTTCCGCCTGCAGGAGAGCCTGCCGCAGGTATTGCAGCTGATCCTGTTGCTGCTGGATTTGCTCCTGCTGCTGTAGGATTTGGGACTGAGCCTGGTTAAGGGCAGCCACCACCGTCTGGTGCTGTTCCTGAGGAACCGTCTGGGTTTGCAATTCCTGTTGCTGTTGTTCCAGCTCCTGGACCTGTGCTTGCAGGTGTTGTTTTTCTGCCTCTACAGCTGCTAGAGCCTGCTGCAGTTTTTGCACATCTTCAGCTTCTGCTGGAGTTACATCTGCTGATGGCGATTGAGCGCTGGACTCCTGAGGAGCAGCATCAGGGGTTTGGCGATGAGTGCGTTTACGGCGAGCTGCCGTGGATTTGGAGGAGGACTTTCCAGAGAAAAGACTGCTGGTTAGATCAGGTTGATTCACGCAGAACCTCTTGCTTAACTAAAGCTTGCAATCGCTGTGAAGTAACAGCCTCAGGCTTGTACTCCATCAGGGTCAGACCCCGATCAAAGGCGGTCCGCAGGTCGCTACTATCTGGAATCGTAACCGGAGAAAGGAAATCTCCAAAGACCTGCATGGCTTGTTGGTAGAGTTGACCGGTGTGGGATTGAGACCAAATCCCCTCGGGCAGGTAGCGATCATCCAGCATGTTCAAGACCACCCGCGCGGTCCGTTGCCCAATATACCCACTGGCCTGACGCACAAATTGCAGTGTGGTTTCGGTACAGGAGAAATCAGTACGGTTCAGCCGTGAGGGGATCAGCACCGCATGACAAGGGACCAGAACATTGGCGGTGAGAATATTGAGATCCCCTGGACTATCGAGAAAAATGTAGTCATACTCTGCTTGCACTCGTTCCAGTTCCCGCTGCAGGATCTGCTCCTTGCCTGTCTGCACCTCCATCAGTTGCACAACGGCTTTGGCCATCAGTACATGAGAAGGGATCACATCCACCCCCTTATCCCCTTCAAATACCAGATCCTCCAGATGCTTTTGGGGATGGGCAGTAAGAGCAGCCAAAACGGTATCTGACTCCGGCAGATCATCCACTTCCCCCAACAGCAGCGTTGAGGCCGTGCGCTGCGAGGTGAGATCCACCAACAGCACGCGGAACCCTAAGCCAGCGGTAATAAAAGCACAATTGGCGCAGAGCGTAGACTTACCCGTTCCACCCTTATTGTTGGTAAATGCGAGAACTCGCGGCATAGGAGAAGCCTGACCCCACATTACAGCATGTTCATTATCCCGTTTTTTCCTGCCCAGGATGTCCACATGGGAGACTATGCTAGTTGACGAACCCTTCTGACGCGGAGGAAGACTATGCTCGATGTCCTGTCGATCATCTTAGGTGGGGGTCGAGGAACACGGCTGTATCCACTCACCAAGAAGCGGGCGAAACCGGCTGTTCCGCTGGCTGGGAAGTATCGGCTCATCGATATCCCCGTTAGCAACTGCATCAACTCTCAGTTGGAGAAGATCTATGTGCTGACGCAGTTTAACTCGGCTTCCCTGAATCGCCATATAGTCAATACGTACCGCTTCTCTCCTTTTGCCGGAGGGTTTGTGGATGTCTTGGCGGCTCAACAAACCCCTGAAAATCCCGATTGGTTTCAGGGCACTGCCGATGCCGTGCGTCAGTATCTCTGGTTATTTGAATCCTGGAAAGAGATCAATGACTACCTGATCCTCTCCGGTGATCACCTCTATCGTATGGATTACCGCCCCTTTATTGAGCATCATCGTCAGACAGGAGCCGATGTCACCCTCTCCGTGATTCCCTGCAATGAAGCGAATGCCTCCAGTTTTGGGTTGATCAAGATCGATGATTCGGGCCGTGTGATCAGCTTTTCGGAAAAGCCCAAGGGGGATCCCCTCAAGGCTATGCAGGTGGATACCCAGTCTCTGGGATTAGATGCTGCCGCTGCTGCTGAAATGCCCTACATTGCCTCGATGGGTATCTATGTCTTTACCCGCAAAGCGCTGGTGGATTTACTCAGTAATCGCCAGCACACTGACTTTGGCAAAGAAGTGATCCCGGCGGCCATCGATTCGTATAACATTCAGGCCTATCTTTTCAAGGGCTACTGGGAAGATATTGGAACCGTGGAAGCCTTCTACCATGCCAACTTGGCCCTGGTGAAGCAACCCTCCCCTCCCTTCAGCTTCTATGATCAGGAGTTTCCCATTTACACCCGTCCTCGTTTTCTCCCGCCCAATAAAATTCTCGACGCTACCATTACCGATACGATGATTGCCGATGGCTGCATCATCAAAAATTCGCAGATTCGCAATTCTGTGATTGGTGTACGGACGCGGTTGGAAGCAAATACTGTCATCGAAAACACACTGGTGATGGGGGCTGATTATTATGAATCTAGCGAGCTGCGAGAGCAGTTGTTGGCTCAGGGAACTCCGCCGGTGGGGATCGGGGCCAACAGCCAGATTGCTAACGCTATCGTTGATAAAAATGCTCGTATTGGTCGCAATGTCAAAATCCTGAACAAAGATCACGTTGAGGAGGCAGAGCGGGAAGATGCAGGGATCTGGATCAGCAATGGCATTGTTATTGTTGTCAAAGATGCCACGATTCCGGACAACACCATCATTGAGCCCTGACGTTGCTTTGCCTGGCAAGCCATCGGCTCAACGGCGGAGGATCACATCCGATTCCCAGAAGCCCTGGCAGATTCCCCCATCAATCACGGTGAGGAAATGGCGACAGGCCTGCAGAGTCAGCTGCATCCAGAAGTCTCGTAACAGAGGCTGGGCCACGATTACGGGATAGACAGATTCCCCTACTACTAGCCGCAGGAAACAGTCCTCTTGGGTTAAGTTGTCGAACTGCACCAACCCCCCATATCCGGCTTCATTGATCTGAATGGCGAGTCTGCGGCTCAGTTCCGGACTATCCCCACACAGCTGAATTCCCTGCTGCGCAAAGCTTCCTTCCAATCGGCTTAGCCGTGAGGTCTGGCGTTGCCAATGTTCAGCTTCAGGGTGGGAAAGATACACAATCTCTCCCCACAAAGGCACTCCCTTTTCCCAGCGCTGGAGGGAAGGCAGTTGCCAGGTGTCGTGCTGTAATTGCTGGCGCAGGTGCTCTTGTAGGATCTGGCTAGGGGTCACACACGAGGTATCCAGAAACATCAGGTCCGATTCCAGCCTAGCAATCTTCCTTTCAGAACCCGCCCTGGTGGGGAGGGGAAGGCATACACTGAGGGCATATAGCTGCCGGATAGACACTCACCCCTGTTCTTCTTGTTTGTGGGATACTGTGGCGCAAGATCTGAACACTGCCTCATCAAGATCGGAGGAGTTCCCGCGTCAGGAACTCTGGCAGCTGGTGCGTAACCAATTATCCATGCTGCTAGAGCAGGGCAATTTACCAGGCGCAAAGGCCCTGTTGGTTCCGGTCCAGCCCCCCGATATTGCCGAAGCTATTGGTGATTTACCCCAGACCACACAGGCGATCGCTTTTCGGCTGCTGTCCAAGGATGAAGCGATCCAGGTGTATGAGTATCTGGATTCTTCAGTGCAACAGGCCCTGATCGAAGAATTCAAACAGCAGGAAGTGCTGGAACTGGTCAACCGCATGTCCCCGGACGATCGCGTTCGCCTCTTTGATGAACTGCCCGCCACCTTTGTCCACCGCCTGCTAGAACAGCTCAGTCCAGAGGAACGACAGACCACCGCCCTGTTACTGGGGTACAAACCCAACACGGCGGGGCGGATCATGACCCCCAAATATATTGCTCTCAAGGAAGGATGGACCGTAGCTCAGGCACTGGAACGGATCCGCTCCCTGGCCCAGCGCAGTGAAACGGTTTACTACCTCTATGTCACCGATGCCTTTCGGGAACTGACAGGTATCCTCTCCCTGCGGGATCTCGTGGTTGCCCAACCCGAACAGCGGATTGGCGAGATCATGACCCGCGAAGTGGTCTCCGTCAGCACAGATCTGGATCAGGAGGAAGTGGCTCGCATCATTCAGCGCTATGACTTTCTGGCGGTTCCTGTGGTGGATACCGAAAATCGCCTGGTGGGGATCATCACGGTGGATGATGTGCTGGATGTGCTCCAGGAAGAAGCCACCGAAGATATTTATGCACTGGCTGCCGTAGAGTCGGGTGGGGATAACTATTTTCACAGCAGTTTACTCAGCATTGCTCGCCGCCGAGTGGTCTGGTTAATGGTCCTGCTGGTGGTCAACTCCTTTACCACGGCAATTATTTCCAGTCAGCAGGGGGTGTTGGGGGGTGCTATTGATCTGGCGGCCTTTATGCCGCTACTCTTTGGCACCGGGGGCAATGTGGGAGCTCAGTCCTCTACGGTGGTGATCCGTGGCCTCAGCAACAACGAAATCCGTTTGGGAGAAGCACCCCGTCTGATCCTGCGGGAGAGTGTGGCTGGCATCCTGCTCGGGCTGATGCTCTGTATCCTGGCCACGATCTGGGCCTATCTGCTCAAGCGGAACCTGCCCCTGGCAATCGTGGTGGGGTTCAGCCTGCTTGTGATTGCCACCATGGCCTCCGTGGCGGGCACAGCTTTACCCCTGTTCTTCCGGCTGCTGAGGTGGGATCCAGCCCTGATGTCGGCTCCTTTCATCACCACGGCAGTCGATATTCTGGGGGTGCTGATCTACTTTCAGGTGGCGCGTGTGGTGCTGGGGATCTGAGGGATGCAAGTGACTGCTTTTTCGCCCCCCTGGTACCTCCGCCATGGTCTGGCCATGACCCTCTACAGCGGTCTCTGGGCACCGCGCACCTGGCAAGCACAGATCGGGGCCCCCGCCATTGCCTATCAAACCCATGTGTTCCAGGGGGATGGTGGGGTTCCTCTCTTTGCCTGGATGCACCAGCCGCTGCAGCCCCGGGCCACCCTGATCGCCACCTACGGGATTACAGGTAGCCTGGACAGTCAATGGCAGCTGCAGATCCTGGCCCGTAAAGCAGCAGCCCGCAACTATGCCGTGATTCTCTTTGACTGGCGAGCCCATGGAGAAACCGCTCGACTCTCCCCCACCCTCACCTCCGATGGACTTTACGAAGGGGATGACTTCCTCTGTATTGCGGAGCAGGCGGAAGCGCTGGGTTACCCTCCTCCCTTCTGGTTGAGTGGCTATTCTCTGGGGGGGCAGCTGGCCCTCTGGGGGATCCACAAGGGTGAGGCCCTAGCGCGGATTGGGGGGGGGGCGGTGATCTGTCCCAATCTGGATGCTGGGCGTTCGTTGCCCTATCTGATGCGGTCTCCCCTGGGGCGCTTTCTGGAGCAGGCCATTGCCCGTGATCTCAAGCGCCTGGCCCAACAGATTCTCTCCTATCATCCTGGGGCTTTAGATCCAGCCGCGATTCAGCGAGCCAATTCCATCTGGGGCTTTGATCAGGAGCTGGTGATCCCGCGTCTGGGTTTTGCGTCGGTGGAGGCATACTACGCAGCCAGCAGCCCTCTCCCCTGGCTAGACACCCTCCAGAAACCGACACTTTTGATTTATGCAGCTGATGATCCGATGTTCGATCCTGAACTGATTCCCGATCTGGAGGTCTGTGCCGCCGGTAATCCCCTTCTGGATTTGCTTCTTACCCCCAGGGTGGACATGCGGGTTACTTCAGTGGCCCGCCCCGTCAACAGCAGGCCGCTGATCCAGATCGGTGGTGGGCCTGGAACCGGGTGCTGGACTGGATGGATCAGCAGACGTCTGCGGATGTCTGTTCAGCTGTTGACGCGCCCATCTGGCATGGTGGCACCCGACAGATCGGCCCCCAGTAGATTGGCGGTACTGATATCGGCACGGGCCAGCACTGCGTCCACCAAGCGGGCATTTTCTAGACTGGTACGGGCCAGGTAGGCATCGGTGAGATTGGCGCGGGTGAGATCCGACCCATTCAGCACAGCACGGCTGAGTTCGGCTCGGGTCAGTTTGGCATCGATCAGCAGACACTGACTCAAGTTAGCTTTTTGCAGCTTGGCTTCCGTCAGGATCACCCCCGTCAGATCGGAATTGGCCAGATTGGCATCGGTGAGCTGAGAGCGATCCAGGCGAGCATTCATGAGACAGGTTCCTGACAGATCCACCCCCGTCAGGTCGGAATCTGAAATAAAGGCTCCAAAAAGATTGGCCCCCCGGAGATTGGCCCCACTCAGGTTCACTTCGACTAACGTGGCCTCCATCAAGTTGGCTTCACTTAAATCCACGCGGGAGAGATCCGCACCCCTGAGGTTGGCTCCCTTCAGATCGGTGCGATGTAACGTTGCGCCGCGCAGCACTGAGTTGCGACGGTTCTCTTTCCGCAGGTTGGCACCTCGCAGACAAGCCCCGGTGAGATTGGCACTGGTGAGGTTGGCATTGCGCAGATCCACATCGCTGAGGTTGGCATCCATCAGATTGGCCAGCGTGAGATTGGCTCCCTGCATATCTGCTCCCTGCAATGTGGCACCGTGCAGGCTGATGTCACTGAGATCGGCGTTGCGCAACTCCGCCTGATTCAGGTTGGCCCCATTTAACTTTGCTCCTACGAGATTGGCCCCATTCAGCTTGACCCGGCCCAGGAAAGCCAGGAGGAGCGTCGACGCATGTAGATCCGCCTCTGAGAGATTGGCCCCAATTAAATCAACTCCAGACAGGTCCATTGCCGCTAACTGCTCGCCTTTAAAATTGGTGGTGCCCGACGCGTAGAGCTTGACCAGTTGATCGACATTCATGGGTTTAACTCACAGGTAAGGGCCGTTAATCAAGACCAAACAAACGCCGTTCTGCCTCTTCCATTTTGGCCAGCAGCGAGGCAAACTTGGAGGAAATTTCTTCAAGCTCAGCAACCAGGGCTCTCAAAGCCTGGTATTTCAAGGTCAGCCCATCCCCCAGGCTCAGATCCAAAACCGTTTCATCCAGTTCATTGCCAAATTCACTTAATTTATTTTCAATTCCAGTTTTGACGGCGCTCATACTCCGTTTCACCATCCGCAGGATCTCCTGCTCGAGTGCGGGTTTGCTCTGCACCAGCCCACTGTTTCCCAGGATCTGGCGCAGGGCGGAGTAGGGATCGTCCACTTGGCGAGCTTCCTCAATAAAGCCAGGTATTTGTTGTTCAGGATGCAGGAGACGCCGCTCTGACTCCTCGAGCTTGTGCAGAATCGGCAGAAAGGTGGCAGACGATCCCTCCACATCCATGAGAAAGGCTCGCAAAACCTGATGCTTGAGGTGCAAATAAGATTCCGGATCTTCATTCTGCAGGCTTTCATCCAGCTGGTTGCCCAGTTCGTTCAGGGCATTCTCCAGGGTAATCATTAAGGTCGAGGCATTTTTATCTACCAGTTGCTGTAGCCACTTACCCAACTTCATTTTGTAGGCTTTACGGGAGATCTCTTCAGTGCGATCCCATTGAGCTGCGGCAGAAGCAGGGGCGGAATTTCTGCTCACCATCGGAGTTGCGGTCGGCTGAGGATGCGGATAAGCCTCATAGTAAACGGGCTCCGGCTGCTGATACGGATCTTTGGCATAGGAACCCTCAGACTCGACAGGCAGAAGCTGATCCCCCTGGGTAATGCGATCGTACTGCTCAGCATCACCAAAGGCGGCTCCATCCAGCCAGGAAAGATCTTCCACCATGCCAGCAAAGGCGGCTTCGGCTGATAGTCCCCCCGCGGACTCGGGCACCTGAGGCCGTTCCGGTTCCAGATAGACGTAAAGCGGTTTCAGCAGCTGCAGCAGCGTTCCCACCGTCTGACTATGGTGATCCCGTTCAGATAAGACATTGAGAGTGTTCCTGAGTTTGGCTTCTAGTTGCTCTGGGGTATCACAGGTTTCTAGCAATTGGGCCACCAGGCTGTCCAGGGTCGTCTGTTTCAAGACGGAAAGCCCTTTTTCATTGAGTTCTAGCGGGTGGAAAAGCGCAGTGTGGAGCACCAGTTTGGCCCGCAGACCATTGGTCTGGCGCATCAGATCTGCCCGCAGATCATAGGGGTTATAGTCTGCTTTCTGAATGTGGGCCCAGGCTTGGGATGAAGTGGCATCATCAAAAAGAGTGCCACCTGCGGATTCAGCGTTTGGCCCCGATTGGGGTTGGTTGTAGAGAGGGATCACTGCATTCAAGACCATTTTTGCCACCTGGGCATACTCAGCCTTTTTATTAATGTGCTGAATCACCTCGGTCAAACTGGCCATCAGCTGTTCCATCGTTGGGTTCTGACGCAGCAACTCCTCCAGCAGCCAGTTCATATCCAGCCTTTTCAGCCGCTCCAGATCTCCCTCCCAAACACGGCGGCAGGCATAATAGGTTAGTTTCTTAACACGGGCGGCACTGGAATCTTGCGTCAATGCCTGAGCAATATCTTGAAGCTGGGATAGAGCAGTCATAGGGCCTTGGGGGATGACTCCACGAAAAGGAGTTTACAAACTCTACCCTCACGAACCAACGGCTCAAACAATCTTAAGTGAAGTGTTGATGGGGAGGTTCAGAGAGACACACTACTATCATTAACAGTTTCTCGCAGAATAACATAATACCTCTGAGGGCTGAGCCCTGTCAGGCAAGAGCAGCGAGAATAGTCGTGATCGCTGAAAACTTTCCTTCGTTGTTCACACGCGGTATTCCCCGGATTATGTCATCATCCTCTTCTGATTTGCCACCGCTTGATCCACGGACGCAAGCACTAGTGAAAGCAATCCTCTCCCGCCAGATCCCCACCATTGCACAGCTGGTCAATGCCTGCCCCGAACAGCAACGGTCGCAGTTCCTCACCCCTGCGCTCAATCAACTGGCCGACTCTGATCCTGCCAGTGCCCAATGGTTTATTCGTCATATCCTTCGCCTGAGGCCCGCCAACAGTTGAAGGAGGGTATTCACG
>JAAUUJ010000134.1 GCA_012030715.1 Synechococcaceae cyanobacterium SM2_3_1
GGGGGAGGTGATCACAGCCCTGCGAGATCAGACCCAGCATCCGGTGGTGGTTTTGAGTAACGGCACGCTCTTGCCGGATGAGAAGGTGCGACAGGAATTAGTCCTGGCAGATCAGGTGGCGGTCAAGCTAGATGGGATCACATCTGCCCAGGTGGAGCGGGTGAATCGCCCTCTAGAGGCCTTTAATCTGGAGGAGATCCTGCTGGGTCTGTACCTCTTTCGCCAGGAGTATGCGCAGCATCTGGCCCTGCAGACCATGATCCTGACCCCCTGGTCTGAGCAGGAAGAGGCTGCCTACATCCAGCTGTTGCTACGACTGCAACCGGACGAGGTGCAGTTGAATATCCCTTCCCGTCCCCGCGTACTCTCCCGTCAGCTTTGGGCACGGGGCAATCAGCCGCCCCTGGGAAGGCAAACCCACGGTCTGCGCAAGCTGAACTGTGTCAATCAAGAGGTGTTAACAGATTTTGCCGATCGGATCAGATCTGCGACAGGGATCCATGTCCGCTGTGCTCCCAGAGGTCAAGAAACCTAGTCAGGGGGTTTGGGGTGGTGGAAACAGGTTAAAAAGGAATGCTCATGGTACAGAACGCAGGATCCTCTCCTCCCCGACGGGGATTTGTTGGCCAGATCACGGCCTATTTTGTCAACTCTCAGGTGACTCTGCTGTTAATCGCCACCCTTTTTATCTTTGGGGGGGCAGCGATGGTATTCACCCCCAAGGAAGAGAACCCCCAGATTGTGGTACCAGCAGCAGATGTGCGCCTCACCTATCCGGGTGCTCCTGCCGATGTTGTCGAAAAAACGCTGATCACTCCCCCTGGAGGCGGAGATCCGCGAGCTGACAGGGGGTGGAATACATTTATTCCGCGGCTCAGGATTCCGGCGGTCGGATCACCACCCAGTTTTATGTGGGTCAGGACTGGGAAGATTCGCTTTTCAAACTGCAGAATCATCTTTTCAACAACCAGGATCTGCTCCCGCCAGGAGCTAACTACCTGGTCAAACCCATGATCATTGATGATGTTCCCATCGTCACCCTGACACTGACGGGAGCAGATTACACGGATAACCAGTTGCGGCGGGTGGGGGAACGGTTGCTGGTGTATCTGCGCAGCATTCCCAACACCGGGAACCTGACGATCACGGGTGGCCAACCTCGCATGATCCGCGTGGACCTGGATCCGGATCGATTGGCCAGTTACCAGCTCTCCCCTCAGGAGATCGGGCGGCGCTTGCAGAGTGAAAATGCTCGCCTGCCGGTAGGAGATGTATCTCTGGGGGAAACCCGGTTGTTTATCGAAGGAGGACAACTCTTTCAGTCTGCCGAGGATGTAGGGCAGGTGATCGTGGGCTTCGGCACCTCAGATGGAGAGGGGCGGCGCAGCCCCATTTACCTGCAGGATGTGGCCAGTGTGACCGATGGCTTTGCGGATCGCACCACCCTTTCCCGCACCCTGATTCGTCAGGATTGGGATGCCACCGATCCCTACCCCCCCGCCAGAGCTCGGGCCAGCGGCGACTTTCAGGAGCAGGTAGCGATTACGATTGGGATTGCCAAGAAGCAGGGCACGAATGCCGTGAGTGTGGCCCGCCAGATCTTTAACCGCCTGGATGAGCTCAAGGCCCAGGTGCCTGCGGGGATCGAGATCGCGGTGACACGCAATGATGGTCTGACGGCGGCCCGTGCCGTGGGGGATCTCTACACCAGTCTCTTAATTGCCATTGGGGTTGTGGTGGCGCTGCTGGTGGTCTTCCTGGGCTGGCGGGATGCCTCGATTGTCGCCTTCGTGATTCCCCTCACCCTGGCGGGCACCCTGGCGGTGGGCTGGATCAGCGGACAGACGATCAACCGCATTACCCTCTTTGCCCTGATCCTGGCCCTGGGGACCCTGGTAGATGATGCCATTGCCGCCACGGAAAATATTCACCGTTATTTTGAAGCACGGCCCAACATGGACTGGCACCAGAAGCTGGAGGCCACTGTGGCCGCTATGGATGAACTGGGAACCCCGATTATCCTCTCCACCATCACTGTGATCCTGGCCTTCCTGCCCATGCGCTTTGTTACCGGACTGATGGGTCCCTATATGGGTCCGATTCCCTTTAACGTGCCCGTGGCCATGATCATCAGCACCACCCTGGCGATTACCGTCACCCCCTATCTGGCGGCGCGGCTGATTCAGCTAAACCCTCACGCTCAACCCCTACCCCTGCACCAAACCCGCATCTACCAGGGATATCGGCGGCTGATGGAACCGTTGCTAGATCACACCCTGCGGCGGCGCTGGGTAACCTGGGGTGTGATCGGGTTGCTGTTGCTCACATTTATTCTGCCCTTGACCCAGACCCTTAAGTTTCGCATGCTGCCCAAGGCGGATAAGGACACCTTTCTGGTACAGCTGGATATGCCCCTGGGCACAGAGCTTCAGGAAACGGATCGGGTGGTGACACGCTTGGAAAAGCTGTTACAGGCGGATCCTGAGATCACCAATTTTGAAACCTACGTGGGCACGGGGGCTCCCATTGACTTCAACGGTCTCTTGCGGGGGGCCACAGATCGAGGGGGAGAACATGTGGCTGATATCCGCGTTCACCTCACCAATAAGCATGCCCGTCCCGAACAATCAGAAGCGATAGTTTTCAGGCTGCGACCGCCACTGGCCGCGATCGCTGAGAGTGAGAATGCCATTCTCAAGCTGGTGGAAGATCCTCCGGGGCCTCCGGTACGCTCCACCCTGCTGGCGGAACTGTATGGCCCGGACTACGACCGCCTGCGGGATCTCACCAAGGAGGTGCGGGATGTCTTTGCCCAGACCCACGAAGTGGTGGATATTGACGACTCGGTGAAAAACGAGGTTCCGCAGCTGCGGCTGGCGGTGGAGCGAGATAAGGTAGCCCAGGCGGGACTGACAACGGGGGATATTGCCCAACTCTTGCAACTGGCGTTGTCAGGGGTCAATGTATCCACCCTGCAGGGGCCAGGGGAGTTCAGTCCTGTCTATATCCAGCTGCGCTTTGCCCAGGAAAACCGCGAACGGATCGATGATCTCAGCCGCATTCAACTGCCCACTCCCTCTGGCTCGCTTGTCCCTCTCTCAGAGCTGGTGACATTTGAACCCACCACCGTAGATCAGCCGATCCTGCACAAAAACCAGAGACCCGTCACCTATGTCTTAGGGGAAATGGGGGATCAATCCTCGGTCTATGCGGTGCTGGAACAGATGATCTATTTCCTGCGCCATCCTCTGCCAGCAGGCTACACCATTAACTGGGATGGAGAGTGGAAGTTAACCCTGGATGTGTTTCGGGATCTGGGGCTGGCGATGCTGGTGGCGGTGATGCTGATCTATCTAATCCTGGTGGGTCAGTTCCGCAGCTTCAAGATACCCCTGATTATTCTGGGCAGTATTCCCCTGGCGTTGATTGGCATCCTGGTTGGTTTCTCTCTGAACGGGGTCTACTTCAGCGCCACCGCCATGATCGGGGTGATTGCGTTGGCGGGGATTGTGGTGCGCAATGCCATCGTTCTGCTGGAGTTTATTGGAGAACGCTTGCAAGCGGGAGGAAATTTGAAGGAGGCAATCCTGGAGGCTGGGGCAGTGCGCTTCCGTCCGATTCTCCTCACCAGTGTCACCACCATGCTGGGCACCCTCTCCATTCTCAGTGATCCGGTGTGGTCGGGGCTGGCCTGGTCATTGCTTTCGGGGATGCTCACCTCGTCGGCGCTCACCCTGATTATGATCCCGCTCTGGTACTACGGAGATCAGATCCGGCCTCACTCTGGATCCGTTCAACCTCAGTCTCCTGAACCCATGGCTTTACCCCCTCATCTAGAACTATCCTGAAGCCATTTTTCTACAGTTGTTTAACGTCATTGGAGGTTCTTCATGCAACGTTTGCTTGCCTTCACCCTCAGAACTCCGTCGCGTCTGATCTGGGTTCTCTTCACCCTGGTTTTGATGATCTGTCTCAGCTTTACCCCCCGTGCCCATGCTGAAACCGAGCCTGGGGAACTGGCAAAAGCGGTGGAGGCCATTGAGAATCTGGATCTGCTGCGTCATGGGCTGGCGAGTAGCTTAGAAAGCAGGACCAAGCCTCCCACAGGTGAAACCTTTAAAGCGGTGTGTAAACCCGTAGGAATGCAGGCAAAGCAATTAAGTCAGGAGCACGGTTGGCAGGTCAAACAGATCGCCAGCAAGTACCGTAACCCTGATCATGCCCCAGATTCTGCAACTGCAGAGCAGGCGCTAGAGCGTTTTGCCGCGGATCCACAACTGTATGGCTACTGGAATCAAGAGACCCTGAATGGGGTAGAAGGAACCCGCTACTATCGCCGTATTAATGTGGAGGCCTCCTGTCTTACCTGCCATGGGGCTAAAGAAAACCGACCAGACTTTGTCAAAGCCAAGTATCCTCAGGATCTCGCCTACAACTTTGAAGTGGGGGATCTGCGAGGCATGTATGCAGTGTTTATTCCAGATCTGGAGGCGGAGCTGGCAGCAGCCTATCCGTAGCCTTTCCAATCAACACTCGACAACCCAGTCCGCAACTGCTCCGAGCCGCTT
Source organism: Synechococcaceae cyanobacterium SM2_3_1 (assembly GCA_012030715.1). Lineage (GTDB taxonomy): Bacteria > Cyanobacteriota > Cyanobacteriia > Thermostichales > Thermostichaceae > JAAUUJ01. Next base: position 4,569 of record JAAUUJ010000134.1, read on the forward strand.
TCTCAACCATTACCTTGACCAACTCAGCTTTGCTGCCGGATCAGGAACCGGATCTCTTCAAGCAGGACATTGAAGCGCTGGTCACTCTCAGCGTGTTTCTGCCTGAATTCCTCATTGATTCGCTCTTGCTCAACCCTTCTTCTCTCCTGTTCTGTCTTCCACTGCTGATTCTCATGGATCACTTGCCTCAGTAATTCTGAGGTTGTACCCAGGTTCTGTTGTAACCCCAGATATCCATCTACCAGCCGATCCAGTTTCTCAGCGATGAGGCGGTCATTTTCCTTGAGCTCCTGGTTCCTTGCGTCGGTAGACTCTGCTAACCGTGCGACTGTGTCGGCCACCTGAGCCACCTTTTGATCTAGCTGCAAGAACTGGGTTTGAGAGGACTCAGCCAGGCTGGTAACTGCTTCTGACATCTGGGCAAATCGTAGGTTGAGTTCTTCATCAGTCATGTTCCCTTCCTCCCTAAACTTAAGTCTGACATACAGCATTTCCCATCCTAGTGAGCTACAGCCCTCCTCAGCTCTCACAAGCTATAACCCAGACTCTTTCTTTAGCGTAGTCACTGCCTCCATAATGAGCACAGAGCTGAATCAGGGGTCGGTCGGATGGAATGGTGGCAAACTTTACAGGAAACAGATCCGCTCAAGAATGAACTGCAGATCTCCCCTGAGGGGTTGCAGAGTCTGGCGCTGGATATGAATCGCTATGTTGAGCTAGACGAGGATCTACCTGCGCAACTCATGCACTTTGTTGTAGATGGGGAGAATGAAGCAGTTCTATCGTTACTGACAGGATCAACAAAAGAACTCACCTACGAAAACTACAGATATAATACGTCTTTTCTGGATCATCAGTGGACCACAGATCCTGGTTTTTATTCCCGACTATTACAGGTTTATTGCTCAGAACCCATTCAATGGGGAATACAAATACAAAACCCCTCAGATCCTGAAGAATGGATCAGAGAAATCCTTAATATCTTGGGCCAAAGAGCGAATTATCATCAGGAAAGCTATGTTTTTTCAGCATTTTTACTAGACGAACTGTTTGTTTATGCTGGCCATCCTCCAGGAAGTTTTATTTCATATATTTATAGTCAGGATCCTCACCAGGGCTGGACAGGGCTCACAAGCATTGCCCAAAAACTAAATGATTTTTCTGATTTATCATCTCAATATTCAGATAGAATCATTCAAGTGTTCATAACTGGCAACACTGATCAAAAAGTCCACATTCTGAATATATTTGAGGATATAGATATTTCATTTGATCCCTTTGTAGAGTATATTGTCAATCTTTCAGTTGCCTCAGCAAAAACATTAAGAGAGGCTGCACAAAGGTATTGAGAAAAGATCCATCTCTATTCCTTGGCTCACTGATAGAGAAAGTGAAAACCGCACGAGCTAGCGAAAGATATTACTTGCCCCAGATCTTCTGGGATCTGCAAGGAAAAGAAAGCATCCCTTTTTTAGAAACCTGGTTGGAGAGTGAGCAGTCAGAAAAGGTCCAGAGTGTCATAGAGCAGGTACTGTCTGGTAGTGACTTAACCACAGAAGGTGCGCCTGATCTATTGCAACTGCCTCCCTTACCCGAAGTCAAGCTTCATGATCCCCTGCATCCTGAGCTGATACCATTACTCGAAGATCTTGTGAACAAGTGTAATCAGGCCGCACCTACACTTTTGGATCAGCTAATCGAGCGGATTCTCAAGGAGCGAAACCGTGGGCGTTTATATTATGGATGGCAGTGGAATCTAAGGACATATCTGGAGGAAATGACTGTTGAGAACATGATTCTATTGTTTACTAATGCTCAGGTTTCAGATGCGGAGTTGAAAGAGAGCCTTTACGCTGAACTAGTACCCTTTACACAGCCCCATCCTGTTTCGTCTGTTCTAACAGTTGTGCAGGAGGGATCGATCGAGGACTGTCTGAAACTAAAGAACTCTATTCATTTTTCTGAAGATCGAATCTTCCAGAGAGAACTTACCCAGATTCTTGATCATCCCCACATCACTCTGATCGAGACCCTCAGACTTTTAGCTGCATTTAGCTCAAATTACTATCACTCAGTCTATAACTCCAGCTGGATTGGAAGTCCTTATGTCATAAAGTTCTTTAGAAATCATTCCCAGACTCAGGGCTTGCGGGAATTACAACATACATTAAAAATCTGGGCAAAAGACACATCTACCTCGCCCGAAGCTATTCTCCGTTCTAGCTACCTTATCGATCAGATTTTTCTGTCTGGTCCGGTAATGATATCTGGCCGTATTTTGCAGAACATCTCCCAACTCTAGAACATGAATTGGAAGAGAGTAGTCAAGAAAATGTCTTACGGATCCTGACCCTCTTCCCTACCCCACCTCCCACTCTGGTGAATTCATTGTGGAAGATTGCCCTGGGATCTCGTGCAAATCATCGCCGCATGGCGCAGTCTGTACTTAACAAGCTGCCGGATGTTACGGATCGAGTGGTTAAACTGCTGCAGGATAACCGTGCAGAAATTCGAGGTATTGCTGCCGAGTGGTTAAGTGATCTGCAGGCCAGTTCTGCTGTTACACCACTCAAAACCGCATTGAAGAAAGAAAAGAATGATCCTGCCAAGGATAAGATGCTACGGGCCTTGTCAAAGCTTGGAGCTTCTGTCGAGGAGTTTCTGGATCGTAAGAATCTGGTCAAAGAAGCAGAGCAAGGGCTGAGAAAGGAAATTCCAGTCGATCTGCAGTGGTTCCCATTTACAGCATTGCCGAGTATTCATTGGGCCGATACATTTGAACAGGTGGATCCCAATGTTCTCAAGTGGTTTATCCTGCAGTCTTACAAACAGAAAAAAGTTGAACCTAGTCCGATCCTGAGGCGGTATGTAGATCAGTTTGATCAGAAAGGTCGAGTAATCCTTGGTCAGTTTATTCTAGAAAGCTGGATTACTCAGGACACTTTGCCCAGATACACACCTCAAGAAGCGGATGATCTGGCTCAGCAAAGATCTCAACAGGAATACACTTACTACCAGCAACAGATCCAGCATCTACAAACCGTTTTGCAGACTCCCCAATTGCCCCCACCTCTGAGCCAAAGCATGTCACCCCAGCAGGTGCAACAGTGGCAACAGCAACACATGCAAATGACTCAACACCAACTGCAGGAATTTCAAAAGATCACTCCGGAGCAACTCTACAGAAATCACTACAATAGTATCCTTCGGGAGTGTCAAGGGAGTGCTGTTTCAGAAAAAGGGATCCTGGCTCTCGCGGCCTGTTGTTGTGGATCAGCTGCGGTTCCGCTGATTGAGAACTACCTGAAAACCTGGTTTGGCAATCGGGCTGCTCAGTGTAAAGCGCTGCTGGAAGTGCTCAGCTGGATCGAGGATTATAGTGCAGTGCAACTCCTCCTCTCAGTTGCCAGTCGGTTTCGCACCAAAGGGATCCAGAAGGATGCCGAGATGCGCGTCAATCACTTAGCAGAACGCCAAAGCTGGACTCTGGAGGAACTGGCGGATCGAACCATTCCCACCGCGGGCTTGGATCCCTCAGGGCAGGTGACTCTGGATTACGGGGAACGACAATTTCAGGTGCAACTGCAGCCCACGCTGGAGATGATCATCACCGATCCCTGCGGCAAAGTGATCAAATCGCTACCCAGTCCCCGCAAATCGGAAGATCCAGAGCTGGTCAAAGCCGCCAAGAAGCAACTCAGCGATACCCGTAAGCAGTTGAAGCAAGTGCTGCAATTACAAAAGGAGCGGCTCTACGAAGCCATGTGTACCCAGAGATCCTGGCCGTTTCCAGACTGGGTAAATTTCTTATTCAAACATCCGATTGTGGGTCATTACTGTCAGCGCCTGATCTGGGCTGCCTACCAGGAAGAGCAATTGCTCTATCTCTTTCGCCCCCTTGAAGATGGATCGCTAACAGATGTGGAAGATAATCTCATCACGATTGATCCCAGTGCAATGATTAAATTGGCTCACACCTGTACCGTTTCACCTGAAGACGCAACCGCCTGGCAACAACATCTCAGTGATTATGAAGTGGATCCGCTCTTCCCGCAATTTACGCCGCACGCCCCAGAACTTTTTACCGAAAAGAATGAGGATGAAACTGAGATTAAATCCTTTGAGGGATATATTCTAGAAGCTTTTCAGTTGCGTGGGGTTCTGACCAAGCTAGGTTATAGTCGGGCGACCGCAGAGGATGGTGGATACTTTTATACCTATAAGAAAAGCTTTTCAGGGTTAGGAATTGAAGCAGTGATCAACTTTACCGGCAATTACTTGCCAGAAGAAAATCGTACTGTTGCTCTCACCACCTTATGCTTCCAAAAGATCATGGAACGAGAGTCTTACTTCACTCCTCCTCAGCTCCCCTTGAAAGCAGTTCCCCCAGTCCTATTGCAGGAAATCTGGAATGATATGCAAAAAGCAGCGGCTCAAGGATCAGGCTTCGATCCAGAGTGGCAATCTAAAGTTGAGTATTAAGATGGCCTTGCTCCCTGAGATCAGGGATGGAGATCATTTCAGGGGTAGATACTGCACTTGATTCATGCAATCTTCTGGATCACAGGCCATAGCAATAAGTTCAAGATCTCTCACACAATTGCCTATACTGGTTAGCTGAGGATGAGCATAGATAAGTCCATAGAAATATTGTTCATCTGTCTGCTATGCGTTGGCCTTGGTTCTTGTAAAAAACATGCCCAAAAGATCCAGCGAGGATCCCCTGAGCATGTTGAATTCACAGCTAGAAAGTTGGGTCTGGCTGTCGTGTCTAGTGCATCACCAGCTTGACGTTGGCATTCTGCAGACCAGGACGCTTGACTTCCGCCAGGGTCTTGTTGACAGCGTACTTCTGGTTGATGGAGTTGATCAGCTCGGTCTGATTGTGCTTCTTGGCAACGCCCCACAGATCCGCAATCAGATCAAAAGATCCGTCCGGATTCTTGGACCAGCCCAGATCATATTCGCCTTCCAGAATAGCGACGATATCAGAACGAACGCGCTGACCGTTGTAGCCACGCACATCAGCATTCTGCTTCACGTTGAAGCCCAGGTCACGCAGAGACTGCTGCAGGATCTGTGCATCAGTGATTTTTGTACGTAGGGTGCTAAAATGAGACATGATGTTTCTCTCCTGTGTAAGGGTTAGGAACAGCGACTGTAGGCCAGGTTTCTAGATGATCAGGGACTGTCAGAGTGAACTTCTGGCGGGAAGTCTACTTTGGCCCTTGATTGTCTAGAACTCCAACCGTTGGTACTCAGCCACAGATGCTGCTGCAGGCCGAGCCCTTCGTTGGGCCCACTCCCTCAACGCTGCCACCTGCTCTGTCATGGTGCGGGACAGCGGTTGAGTTGCTTTTGTTGCCGCCAAAATGTCCAGCTGGGTAAACTCACGTTGCTGGGCAAAAGATTCGTACATCGCGGCAATCAAGGCTTGTTCGATCTCTGCACCTGAAAAGCCATCACAGGCTGCGGCCAATTGCTCCAGATCAAACCGGGCAATGTCGTTGCGGCGCTTCTTCAGGTGGATCCGGAAGATTTCTTTACGCTCGACGGTGTTGGGCAGATCAACGAAAAAGATTTCATCAAATCGCCCTTTACGCAGGAACTCACCAGGGAGCTTCTCGATCCGGTTGGCGGTAGCCATGACGAACACCGGAGATTGCTTTTCCTGCATCCAGGTGAGGAAGGAACCAAAAATCCGACTGGAGGTGCCCCCATCCGAGTCACTGGATCCAGCAGATCCAGCAAAGGCTTTATCCAGCTCATCAATAAACAGGATCACGGGGGAAAGAGATTCTGCGGTGCGCAAGGCAGCCCGGAGATTGGCCTCAGATTTACCCACCGTCGAGCCGTCATAAACACGACCCATGTCCAGCCGCAGCAGGGGCAGTCCCCAGAGCCGAGCTGTGGTTTTGGCGATCAGGGATTTTCCACACCCTGGTACCCCCAGGATCAACATCCCCTTGGGCTGGGGCAGACCGTAGGCACGGGCTTTTTCGGTAAAGGCTTCAGAGCGTTGTAGTAACCAGCGCTTCAGCTCCTCCAGACCGCCGACATCGTGGATCGTTTCTGCCTCTTCGATATACTCGAGAATGCCATTGCGCCGGATCAGCTGCTTCTTCTCCGAAAGAACAACATCCACCTCCGACTCGGTCAGGCGACCTTCCTTCACAACCGCTTTGCGGTAGACTTTCTCGGCTTCATCCAGGGTGAGACCGAGGGCAGCTTTGACCAGTTTCTCGCGTGCCTCAGGGGTGAGAGATTTGTTGGAGCGGGGCATCTGCTCCAGTTGGCGCGCCAGCACCCGATCCAGTTCCTTCATTTCTGGTAAAGGAAATTCCACCACCACGACATCTTTTTCCAGTTCAACCGGAACCACCTGGACCGGAGACATGAGAATGATCGTTTTCTGGGTACCTTTTAGGGTGGTAATGGCATCCCGTAGCCAGCGCTTCACCTCGGTGTTGTCCAGAAAATCATGCAGATCCTTGAAGACAAAGAGACCAGGCTCCCGCTGCTCGATCACCCATTGCAGCGCCGGTTGGGGAGATTGGGTGTTATGCTGGGTAATGCTGCGAGCGTTGCCATGCTCAACAATGCCGTGGGTTACGGTCCATGAAAACAGACGTCTCTGTAGCTTGGGTCCCTTAGCGATCTTGGCCAACTCGGCCTCTGCCCGGTCTTCTTCAGGGGTTAACAGATAGACCAGAGGATATTGAGCTTGGATTAGGACTTCTAGCTCTCGCATGGCAGGGGTCCAGGGTAGC
>JAAUUJ010000135.1 GCA_012030715.1 Synechococcaceae cyanobacterium SM2_3_1
CAATTAAAGCCCAGGCATCCCAATTGAGCGCTGCCGAGCCCGTGAGGCCATCGAAAAATTCCTTGAGCAACAATCCTGGGATTATAGGCAGAATCAGGATCAGTGCCCAGAAAATGCCATCAAAGGTGTATAGCCGAGGGGCATAACCCACTAGCTTTCCCAGTAATCTCCAGATCGGAGGTTGGATCATGGGCTCATGGCAGAACTTAAAATGTCCTGAATTTATGGGAGGTCTGAACGCAGTATGGTCTGGATCCAATCTCTCTCCACAGCAGAGAACGCAGGTGGAGGGGGTTCCTGACTGTAATCCACAGATAGATCGTAAGGAGCTTCAGCGTACACCTGATCCAGAGCCGCCTGTAGATCTAGAGGAACGTCGGTATCTGGAGCTTTCAAGGGAACAGGGACAGTGGGGAGTGGGGTAGAAAGATCGATTGCCCAGATCTCTATCTGTTTGGACTGAGCGCGGGTAAGGGCTATGCAGTATGGTACCTGTGGCAGATGAGGATGGTTGAAGGGGCGAGTACCACGCCGGATCAGATCAATCTCCAATAGATGCACATTGCCTTGATAGAGTCGCTGGCGTTTTTGTTGATAACTTACCAGTCCTGGCTCTCGTTTGTTAACAGGTGAGATCACTTCGATACAGGAGATCAGGTGATGATGAGCTGTGCCACGGATCTCTATGCTAGTGAGGCGTACCTTTGCTGCCTGTAATAAAGGCAAAGTAAGGGTTGGCTGCGTCACGACTTTGGTAGAGCCAGAGGAAGTCTGAGTGGCTTTCTGAGAAGCCTTCAGTACCTCGACATCAGGATAGAGAATACCGATCTCCCCCTCGGGAAAGGGATCTTCTGTGAGGTAGATCTCTAGCCGCGCTGTATATTTGGGGCGAAGTAAAGGAGTCAGTTGCCGCCGCATCTGGCTGGCTAGGGCACTATGAACATCCGGCCAGAGATATCCTTCCAGATAAGGATCCATTCCAGGAAAAGGAGAGGGCATGATGTGACATGAGAGTCTCACTCCTGATCATGGCATCCCGTTCTTGTCTTGAACAGTAACTGTGAATTTGGATCTTACTGCGGGTCGGTGTCATTGTGCAGCTTCCGTGAAAGAAAGAGACTGGTAACTTGGCAGCGAAACCGCGGCAGTAAGGGGGAGAGGAGATCATCCTCTGAAAGTAAGGTCTGGATCAGAACCAGCTGCGCATTGTTCCGGCGGTACACCTCAACCCGTTGGCTGATCGGATCAACAATCCAATACTCCTGTACTCCCTATACAGAATACAACTTCAGCTTGGCCATGCGATCTCGATTTTCATTGGTCACCCCTGGGGAGAGGACTTCTACAACCAACTCAGGAGCTCCTCGAAAATGCCCTGCTTCATTTTGAATTTGCTCCAGCCGAGCATGGCTAACCCAAACTACATCGGGGGACACATTATCTAAATCAGAGAAGATCAGCCCTGGCATTATCGAAGGTTCTCCGAGGCCATTTTCTAAAGACCATTGATGTAAAGCTGCAAAAACACAGCCAACAACATGCTGGTGCCTATGGTGTGGGGAGCGGGTCACAAGCAACTCTCCATCGATGATCTCATAGCGGATCCACTCATTCTCAGGTAGAGCTTCCAGATCCTGAAGGGTCCAGCGCACAGGGCTCGGGCTTGATGTCATAAGGCTCTGATGGTTCAATCTGGACACCATTCTAGCTTTGAGCATCTAAGTTCATGCTCACGAGGTTCTCACGACTTGAAGAATACCTTGCCGTTCAAAGATTCGCTTTTCCTGACTCAGACTCTGGTAATGATCCCACGAGAGTTCTAATATAGGTTATTGCAAAAACTTCGCAGCTATATCAGCACAAAATACTCAACTTCTGCCCGCATCCGCAAAAACAACAAATCAATCAATAGCACTCTGCCCATGATCCCCCGTCTCTACACCACCGATCTCACCCTCACCTACGACAAGGCACCCATTGTCAGATGCCTGAACCTGCAGTTCCCCGCTGGCCAGATCAGTGTGCTGGTGGGTCCCAATGGCTGTGGTAAATCCACGATTCTCAAAGGGCTGGCTCGCATCCTCAAACCCAGACATGGCTCAGTGATCCTGGATGGACAGGCGATCCATACGCTTCCTACGCGTCAAATTGCCCGTCAACTGGGGATCCTGCCACAAAATCCAGCCGCTCCTGAGGGATTGACCGTCAAGGATCTGGTTGCCCAGGGTCGTTACCCACACCAGAGCTGGTGGCAGCAATGGTCTTTGCTGGATGAACAAATAACCTACCAGGCCTTAACCCTCACCCATCTCCTGGATCTGGCAGAGCGGCCTGTGGATCAGTTGTCGGGAGGACAGCGGCAACGTGCCTGGATTGCTATGGCCCTGGTCCAGGATACCCCCATCCTGCTTCTGGACGAACCCACCACATTTTTGGATCTGGCCCATCAGATGGAGGTGTTGGAACTTCTTTGGGAGCTGAACCAGCACCAGCAGCGGACCATCATTATGGTTCTCCATGATCTGAACCAGGCCTGCCGCTTTGCCCATCATCTGGTGGCTATTCGAGAAGGACTGGTGATGGCTGAGGGGCCTCCCCAGGATGTGATCACGGCGGAGGTGGTGGAGCAAGTGTTTGGCCTGGAGTGTCGCATCATCACCGATCCAGTGTCGGGAACTCCTTTATGTATTCCAGTGAGCCGCCGACTGGAAGAACGATCCAGGATGCTTCCATGAGACAGGATCGGGTTTCTCACTCTCGGACGGCCCTTCCCCGTCAAACCTATCTAGGATTTGGCTTACTGTTACTGGCAGTGATCTTAGCCCTCAGCCTGATGGCAAGTTTGGCCCTGGGGGCGGCAGACATCTCTCCCGCTTCGGTGTGGCAGGCCCTCTTCTTCTTTGATAACTCTACAGAACACTTGATCATCCGCACGGTTCGCTTACCCCGATCCCTGGTGGCTTTATTGGTGGGGGCGGCGTTGGGGGTTGCTGGAGCGATCATGCAGGGACTCACCCGGAATCCTCTCGCCGATCCAGGCATCCTGGGAATCAATGCCGGAGCTGCACTAACGGTGGTGGGTACTGTATTTTTCCTGGGACCTGCATCAGCGTCGCTCTACACCTGGTCGGCCTTTGCTGGAGCAGGATTGGCAGCGGTGGCGGTTTATGGGTTGGGATCCCTGGGTCGTAGTGGGTTAACGCCTCTGAATCTGACCATTGCTGGCGCAGCCCTTACAGCTTTTCTGTCTTCCCTAACCACAGCCCTGCTGCTCCTCAGTCAACGCACGCTGGAGGAGATCCGTTTCTGGTTGGCGGGCTCCGTGGCAGGACGCGATCTGGTGCTGGTGGGGGAAATTTTTCCCTACGTGGTGCTAGGAATGCTGGCAGCAATTTTGCTCAGTAAACAGATCACGATTCTCAGTTTGGGGGATGAAGTTGCCACTGGGCTGGGGCAGAAAACCCTCTGGATTAAGACAGCAGCAGCAGCGGTTGTGGTTGTACTGGCGGGATCATCTGTGGCAGCAGCGGGTCCAATTGGCTTTGTGGGCCTGGTGATCCCTCACATCATCCGCATTTTGGTGGGAGTAGATTATCGCTGGATCTTGCCCTATTCAGCCGTTGCCGGAGGAATTCTATTGCTGGTTTCGGATATTGCAGCCCGCCTGCTGATCCGTCCCCAGGAGTTGCCTGTAGGCATCATGACAGCACTCGTTGGAGCTCCGGTTTTTCTCTATCTGGCCCGCTGGAAGATCAAGAAGTAATCGTCTCGTGAGAATGGATCCTCCTCCCGCTTGCCCCCCCTTCTCTGAGGTTTTCGCTAGGATTCAGCTCATCAGTTTTTGAGACTACGTAGCAATAAGAAGACTCTCGCCTCTTTGCTTACTGCATCAGTAGGGAGCCAGATCCTGAACAGCATGTGAGGAGTTTGATCAGTTGGCGCTTCGATATTGTGTCCAGTCTTGAATCGGGGCGAGGTTGATGCGCAGAAAGTCGGCAACGTTAGCAGTAATGATGGTCATGCCGGTGGTGTGGGCGATAGCGGCGATGCGGCAGTCTTGGCTGCCGATGCGTTTGATGGCGGCGGGGAGGGATTGAAAAACCTGTTCGGCGGCGGTATAAGGCAAAACAGGGTTTGAGCACGAGAGGGAAAGCTGATGTTACTGATGATGTTGGTGTCCAGCAGGTACACAGGGTCTACACGTCCTCATCGTCTGGGTATCGTGTGGCTATTTCTGCTTTGTCTTGTTGTCGATTGGTTTTCACTTCTCGCCACAATCCTTGCCAAAAATCTTCACTAAAGGATCCGGCTCTCCTGACATCTTGGTGTGCAGGGTATAAGAAGAAACCGAATCGCCCTATCCAGGTGCGAGACCTAGCTATCTTTGGGCGTTCAGTCTATCTCCAGGTACCTCATCGCCAATTTTATTGCCCTCATTGTCAGCACTATTCCACCGAAGCTCTCCCGTTTGTAGACTGGGAGCGTTCCTATATCCAGCGCTATGAAACCTATATTTATCAACAAGTTAAGCAAGCTACGATTGAGCAGGTTAGTCAGAATGAGGGGTTGAGTCGAGACCAGGTTGAAGGCATATTCAATCATCAGTTTCAGCTACGCCATGCAAAAAAAAAAGCCCAAGGGTTTCGGTCCAAGAGAATCAGTATCGACGAGATCAGCATGCGCAAAGGACATCATCAATATGTGACTGTTATCAGTGATCTCGACAATCGTAGTCTGATTGAGGTGATTGATAGTCACAAGGCAGAAGAGATCATTGTAGCCCTGAAAAGCTTATGGACCATGGAAGAGAGGCTAATGGTCGAGGAAGTGAGTATTGATATGTGGGTCGGATTTGCTCATGTTATCAGGAAGGTATTTCCCAACGCTCGTATTGTCTATGATAGATTCCATGTGATGCAGAAGGTGATCAAGGAACTCGATAAAATCAGATGACAATCGCGGATGAAGGAAAAAGGTGTAAAAAGACTGATTCTTAAGAATCGTCAGGACTTAAATGAAGAAGAAAAGGCAAAACTGGATAGCTATTTGCAGCAAAGCCAGCGTCTCAGGCAAGCCTATGAACTGAAAGAAGAGATTCGCAACATTTTCGAGAGGGTGAGAACTGTAGAGGAAGGCAAGAGTCGGATAGTCAGGTGGCTAAACAAAGGTCGACAGATCTATAGTGATGCGATTAAGACCATTAGGAATCATTTAGAAGGGATCTGTCAATACTTTGCTAACCGTTCGCGCCAGCGGCGCCTTGGCGCAGTCACCAGTGGGGTCATGGAGGGAATTAATAAGCGGATCAAGGTGATTAAGCGGCAAGGGTATGGGTTTGCCAATATAGCCAACTTTAGGGCTCGATTATTGCCAGCGTTCTGGCCATAAAAATTCTTAATCACCATAAGTCCAGGAGAGCCGGAGAAATTAACCAATAAAAGTCTCAAGATAACGCAAGTGATTACCTACTGAGGGCATTTCTTATCTCTTAAAAAACCTGAGAAATTGGCACATTCATCGCTTCATTCAAATCTTGTAACAATGATTCCAAAAACATCATGTCATTGGTTATCTCTGAAGCCTCATTGTCCTCTAGCTCTGGCTCATCTAATTGAGTTGATAGGCTACAATCCGAAACTCTAATGCTTCCACTAAAAACCGAATAGCTTTAGGAGAAAAATTCACAGTACTCATGCTGATTAACTCACTTTGTAAAATTTGCTGCCTACCGACTGAAGAGCTTCTCGATAGGTATCGACCGGCATAGAGTAGCTAGGTTCCCAAAGCTAATGATTACCATGATCATTCACGACTCGAAGCTCGTTAGGGATCTCAGTTCCTTGATCCAGTTTCCACCAATTCTTACCACTTCCCCGTACAGAGAAAGTTGAAATGCCCCCCGAATTTGCTGCAACCCACATTATGTCACCGTCCTCATAGATCTGGATATCCCTGTCTCGTATTCTGTCCAATCTGGGAGAGAGCGCATTTCCCCTCCGGTACAGGTCAACTGGAGTTTTTCTCATCGCACTCACACCCGACTGTTTGCTATTTTTGTAGACCTATGCCTGATCACAACCTCTCTCTGGCCTTGCGGCGATCGCCTCTCAACCAACTCCATGCCCAGGTCCTTGAGTCATCAGACGAGTTTAAGATCCGATCTGTAGGTTGCCTTTGGACGTGCGACAAACCCTGTGCTGCTGCCTTCTCCGCTCCCCACAAACCTACTTACTTGTTCACAAGCTTACCAACCGATCAAGCGGTACCCACTTTGCTTGAGTTTGGCAAACTCTACCTCGATAGCAAGACTGGCGATATTCCCTGGAAGCAGTTTTCTGAGCTATTCCAATCTGTGAGCATTGCTAAGATCCCGTCAGTGATATAGATAACAGGATCAGGCTTCGGGAACGCCCCATTTTTAGGGATCCTGTTTGCACTCATGGGGATCCACTTCTGAAGGATCCCTTGAGATCTGGGGGCGGTCAATAGGATAAGAGCCTAGTCTGAGTGCTAAATTAGGTGAATTACTGAGTTGAAAGCACAGACCTTGTGCCGATGCCCTCTCTCAAACCAAAATACCTGTTCACCTACCAACAGTCGGGTCCGTTGACGCAGCAACAGGGATGGGCAGTTCTCGATCCCTTTTGCTAGCTGCCACAGGATCAGGCTAGCCTAAGCTTTGTATTTCCCCAGCTTTCATCCTTACAATACGGCTTACCCCACTCCCTTAATCATCAATCATGGCCACTACAGTAGACATTGGTACTCTCATCAGACGCACTCACGGTCTGCACGGCGGCGTTCCGCACATTTCCGGCAAAGGTGTCACCGTTCGAGGCATCATTTCCTGGTATAAGCGGGGACTGGCGGCTGAAGACATTGGCGATCGCATTGGACACATCACCCTAGCCGAAGTTTATGCGGCCCTGGCTTACTACCATGCCAACCGTGCAGAAATCGAAGCGGATATCGCCCAGCAAGCAGCGGAAGCTGATCGCCTTGAAAGGCTGCATCAATCATCACCAGAACCAACAACATGAGCAGCATTCCCCGTAGAGCAGCAGTTGTTCTGAATCTACTAGTTTGCCAAATTCAATTGAAATAGCTCACAACTAATCGTGTAGTCACTTTCCTTAACCAAGGAGAACCTGGCTCCAGGAGTTCCTCTAGACTAAGAAACTGAGGTGACCAAAGAGCCCTCCCTGACCCATTTGCGCGCAGGACTGGCCCGCCGGATACTCCGCCAGATCTGAGTGGCTGCCAGAGTGCCGTCGGCAACGGCAATTGAAACCTGGTTCACACCTTTCTTCAAATCTCCAACGGCAAAAATACGGGGATGACTGGTCTGAGTCATTTCATTGGTGATCAGGTTTTCTCCGTGCCACTCCAGTTCAGGGATGCCCTTCAGGTAGTGGTTGTGGTAAATCGAGCCCATGTTCACCAGTCCGGTGGTGGCTTCGACAATCGTGCCATCCGCCAATTCAACACCGCTCAGTTTGTGATCTTCACCCAAAAAGCGGACGATTGGAGATTCGTAGAGGGGATAGCCGTGATCCGCCAGCCTGGCCTTCATCCCATCACTTACAGCGCATTGACCATGGGTCAGGACTGAGAGATAGGGAGTAAACCAGTTGAGCACAAAGGCAGCTTCCATCCTGGCTTCCGTATTCGCGAGCAGGACTGCTTTTTGATCCCACATGTCAAAGCCATCACAGATCATACAGACATGGAGTGTGTAACCCGCATAATCATAAACGTTCTGCATATTTTCCAGTTCCGGTAGAACATCGATCACCCCAGAGGCGGCGATCACGTACTTGCTTCGAAACACTGGATAAACGCTGTTGGTTTTACCCACTTTGACCCGCACTGCCAGCGTCTCACCTTCATCTGTCACCTCTTCCACATAGCCGCGCAGGTAGTCGGCTCCCCAGTCCACCGCCTGCTTCATCCCGTGATTGAGCATTTCTCGACCAGGAGTGGTGGGATCCAGACCCAGATAATTGCGCAGATCCTGCATCCAGAAGGAGCGCCCCCGTCCTTTTTCCACCACCAGGCACTTCAGGCCATAACGAGCCAGATAGATCGCAGCCGATAACCCTCCAGCACCGCCACCCACCACAATGGCGTCGTAGACGGTGTGCAGGCGGGAATTCAGATTGGCACTCGACAGTTTCATGAAGAACTCCTGGGGCAGCTGCGAGAGGAAGAAAAAATTCTGAACAAATAACCTGTCCGGAATATTATAGAATCCATGATCCTAATCCAAACATCCAGACAGGTCAAAATCGTGAAGCTAAACTACTTCGCGCCCTTGAGGTAAGTCAGCATGGTGTCAGCATCCGAAACCTCGAAAGGATCAGTGGGGCAGTTGTCGCCAAAGTCAGGCTCGACAAAGACCTTCTCGATCTTGCCGTCATCTACAACCATGGAGTAGCGCCAAGAACGCAATCCGAAGCCGAGGTTATCTTTTTCGACCAGCATTCCCATTTTGCGAGTGAACTCACCGTTTCCATCTGGCAGCAGGAACACCTTGCTAGCTCCCTGGTGCTTACCCCACTGGTACATGACAAAAGCATCATTCACAGATAGGCAGATGACCTCATCGACACCCTGCGCCTTGATCTCATCGTAAAGCTCTTCGTAACGGGGTAGGTGAGTCGAGGAGCAGGTGGGAGTGAAGGCACCGGGCAGAGCAAACAACACCACCCGCTTGCCAGCAAAAATTTCAGTTGTGGTCCGATCCTGCCAGCGGAAAGGATTGTCTCCTCCAATCGATTCATCCCGCACACGAGTCTTAAACACTACTTCAGGCACTCTTTCCAGAGCAAGTACAGCCATGACTATCTCCACAGAATTGAGATTACAAGTGTCTCAGGTTGTGAGCCAACCTTACTTAAGAATAATTCTGACTTAGGACTCAGTCAAGTCTGCGAACGGGTTGATGAATGGAAGGGTTTTGCTAAGCTTACTGGTAGTAGATGAGATTAGTTCAGGGCAAAGATGATGGCTGAAGCTCCCCACCTGTCGACCAGTGAGGTTGTGGTGCAGGCGCTCAAAGACAAAGGACTGAGGGTCACGCCGCAGCGCTGTGCTGTGTACGCCAATCTTTTAACGCGCTCTGATCACCCTACCGTGGAGCAGATCCTGGAGGAAGTGAACAGTGCCCTGCCGATTTCTTCTAAGGCAACGGTCTATGCCTCCCTGCAGGCTTTGCGAGAAGTGGGACTGGTACGAGAGGTGATCTTGGAGGGGGGAGTATCACGCTTTGATGCCAATATCGATCCCCATCACCATTTCCGCTGCGATCAGTGTGGGTCAATTGAGGATATTGAATGGGAAACCCTGGGGCTGAAGGGGTTAGATCGGGTTCGTCCTGGGCTGCTACCTACCCGCTATGAAGTGACGGTGCAGGGATTGTGTGAGCAGTGCCGTTCTCCAATCCGCTCGTCAATCTAAGAAAGCTTATCGCTCCAGATCAGCTTCACGGATCCAGCGTTTCCCCTCCACCTCAGGAGCCTCTAGTTGGTAACTCCACTCATCAGCGTCAGGATCCCAGCGAATACCCAGGATGAGGCCAGCTCCGATCCATTCCCCCAGGATGAACTTTGGAGTAGTGAAATAAACATGTTCGGTTGAGATTTGCAACTGCATACCGACACTCCTCAGGGGTATTGGGGATGGATTTGCTCACAGGCGCCAATGCTGACCCACTCACTGGCCCCATCCTGCCAATGCTCTTTTTCCAGATCGGGGCATTGTGCTTGAGGGTATCGATGGCGTATTGACAAGCAGCAAATGCTTCAGCTCGATGGGGAGTGCCTACGGCCACCAGCACGCTGATCTCCTCCAGTTCTAGTTTGCCGATCCGGTGATGGATGATCAGGGAGGTTGCGGCAGGCCATTGCTTCTGGATCTGGGCGGCTATGGTGGCAAACACCTTCAGGGCCATGGGTTCATAGGCCTGATATTCCAGAGAGGCTACGGCTCGTCCCCCGGTTTGTTCCCGCACCGTGCCGCTCATGACCACAACAGCACCATTGCGAGGAGCGGAGGCTAGCTGGTGCACAGCCTCTACTGAGAGGGGGGCCAGAGTTATCTGAAAATGGG
Organism: Synechococcaceae cyanobacterium SM2_3_1; assembly: GCA_012030715.1. Classification (GTDB taxonomy): domain Bacteria; phylum Cyanobacteriota; class Cyanobacteriia; order Thermostichales; family Thermostichaceae; genus JAAUUJ01. Next base: position 10,111 of record JAAUUJ010000135.1, read on the forward strand.
TGCGGATCTGGAGGGCAGGAGAGAGAGATGGCAGCATAGCTACAGCCCAGGAAGATCATGCTTTAGATTTTAGTGCATGGCCTAGCAGTCCAGCAGCGTTCCTCAGAAGCGGGAAGAAATACCTTATGATCAAAGTATCCAAAGGTAGAGCCAGCACAACCTGCAGTTCTTCACCGAGACACTTAGGGTTGTCACCGATGGGCTTCGAATGTTGTTGAGTATGAGAATTCCCATGGCTATCCGCAAAGCAAACCCAGAATCGACAGGATCCAGCGAAACTCAACCCCAGAAAGAGCCTCTCCAGATCCAGCTGGCTTCTCAATCGGTTGGTGCTTTGCCAGGGGGGCGGCCCATTGAAGCCAGTCACCTGCAAGTGTCTGAATCCCTGACATTGCCGGGCAAGCGCCCGATTTTCAAAAGTCATCTGCAAATTGTCACCACCGATCTGCTGCCCGGGCATCGGCCTGTCTTTGCTAGCAACCTGGCTCAGTTTCAGACTGGCCTGCTACCCGAGAATCGTCCCATCGGACCCAATACTATTGAGAATGACGAAGAGCTCATGACCTTCCTCTAGAGGAGGCCCAGGAGTGGTGGTGAGCGCAGTAGATGTAGGAACTCCACCAGCGCCCTTTCGCCCAATGATGATAGTCCAGGCGGGTTTGACACCGGAAGCCAGCCTTTTCCAGCAGCTGCCTTGAGCGGGTATTGTCGATCGTACAGGTGGCAATAATCAGGCTAAGGTGCAGTTGAGTGAACCCTGCTTCTGTGATCGCGATCACGGCCTCACAGCCATAGCCTTTCCCCCAGGCGGTTCTGGCCAGAACAATGCCCAGATCTGCATTCCGATCATCCGTGAGCGTCAGGTCACAGGAGCCAATTAGGTGCTGATCCAACTCCCGAATAATGGCCAGATCCCAGATCTTGCGGGGGTGTTGCCGTTGACTGCGCAGTAAAAATTCAAGGTAGGCCTGAGTATCTGCTTGATGCTGGGGATGGTGGAAGAGATAACGGGTGACTTCTGCATCCGAGGTGTAAGCATAGATTGCGGCCAGATCGGTGGGATAAAAATTCTCGCAGGCGGAGTCGTTGATGTTTCA
>JAAUUJ010000136.1 GCA_012030715.1 Synechococcaceae cyanobacterium SM2_3_1
AATTCAGATTGAAGTACTAGTCGGGTTGCGAAGAAGCCTTTGTAGAGTGTTCTGCCAGCCATTGAACAAGACCCTCCAGGGAGTCAAGCTCGAAAAGCTGATCTGCAAGTTGATGGAGTTGGGGGATGGAGATGTAGCAGGTACAGGGTAAGCTCAAACCTGCTTGATTACTAAGAGAGTGAGATCGTCAAAGATGGTGTGTCCCTGGATAAAGCTGTAGAGGGTATCCACGATCTGCTGGCAGATGTCACGGGCCGATAAATGGGCGTGCTGACGCACCACTTCACAAAGGCGCTCCAGCCCAAAAAAATCATGGCTTGCGTTTTCGGCTTCCGTAATGCCATCAGTGTAAAGAACAACAATATCTCCAGGATTGAGCTTGACCGCTACCTGGGCCACAAAATCCTGAATGTCCGCCTCCAACCCAATTGGAAATCCCAGGGCATCCGTGTCCACCCGTTCGACACCTCCCTGCTGCCGGATCACGATCATTTCTTCGTGCTGGCCACTCAGGCGCAGAGTCCCCCCGTCATAGTCCAGGAGCAGCAGTGACATATTTTTATCGGACCCCATCCGCTGCAGATTTTCATAAATAACTCGGTTAAGAATGTTGAGAAAACGGACGGGATCGCTTTCGTTGGCAATGGTGAGCGTGCGCACGGCGGTTTGAGCCATGAGCATGAGAACGCCGCTCTCCAGACCGTGACCAGTCACATCCCCAATGCCAATTTTCACCAGCCCATGCTCACTGAGAACGTCATAGTAGTCGCCCCCCACTTCATCTGCCGGTTGCATCCAGCCTGCGATTTCTAGATCAGAGATCTTTTGCAGTTCTTGATCTTTGGGCAGAATCATCCGTTGTAATTCCGCTGTCAGATCCAGTTCCGCCCTCATCCGCTGGTTCTCAGACTGAAGTTTCCGGTTCAACTGCTGGATCTGATGGGACGCCGCCTCCAGAGCATCCATGACCTGGTTGTAGCGCTGGGCAATCAGGCCAAACTCTGTAAACGTATTCACCGGCACGCGTTGTTGTAAATCCTGGGTTTGTGCATGTTGACTCATGATCTGAAGTAGATCATAGGCCTCGGTTTTGGCCCCATGTTCCACCAGGTTCAGACCTTTCTCTTCTGCATCCGCCGACACCCGCAGCGGAAAGTGAGGATGAATCCAGCGCAGCAGCAGATACATCGTCCCAAAGGCCCACAGACCTGCTACTCCTACCCCCAAAAGTTGGACAAGCAATTGGGGACCTCTGGCCAGTGGCAGCAGATCAGCGCGACCCAGCAAGGCCAGGGCAACCGTTCCCCAGATCCCAGCCGCCAGATGGACTGGCACCGCTCCCACCGCGTCATCAATCTGATGTTGCTCCAGCCACCGGGTGGCCCAGCTCGTCACACAGCTGCCCACCAAGCCAATTAACACCGCTAATGGAGGAGTCACAGCATGACAGGAGGCGGTAATGGCCACCAGCCCCGCAATCCCCCCATTGATCAGGCTGTTGATCTCCACCTGCCCCTTGGCTAGCAGTGAAATGCCGACCGCACTAAGCATGCCTGCAATTCCCGCAAGGATGGTGTTGGTCAGGATCAAGGGGACCCACTGATTAAACACAAGACTGCTACCCCCGTTAAACCCCAGCCACCCAAACCAGAGCAGCATTGCCCCCAGCACCGACATGGGCATATTGGCACTCTGGAGAGTACGAGGGTTTCCCTCTTCACTAAAGCGTCCCCGTCTAGGCCCGATCACCACCAGGGCTGCCAGTGAAATCCAACCCCCAATGCTGTGGACCACCGTGGATCCGGCAAAGTCCACAAAGCCCAACTGACCCAGCCAGCCAAGCGGCACCCCCACATCAGCCCCATTCCAGGCCCAGTGACCAAACACCGGATAGATCAACCCCGAGCCCACACAACTGATTAGTAAGTAGGCCTTAAAGGGCATGCGCTCGGCTACGGCTCCCGACACAATTGTGGTAGCGGTTCCGCAGAACATGGCCTGAAAGAGAAAGAAGGCCGCCAGACTAAAATCTTGATCTGGGGAAACCAGGAAGTGGGAATGTCCCCACCATCCGGCCCAGGTTTGGCCAAACATGAGGGCAAAGCCAAAGGCCCAAAACAGGGCCACCGCAATCGCAAAATCCGCCAGATTCTTCGCGGCAACATTGATGTTGTTTTTAGAGCGGGTCAACCCCGATTCCAGGCACATGAACCCGGGTTGCATCAGAAACACCATCCCGGCTGCCAGAATCACCCAGAGAGTATCCAGCAGTGTGCGTTGTTCCATAACCAGCGAGTTGTTGACAAACATTAGGGGTCAGAGACAGGACGTTATGGGGTGATCATGCCCTGGAACCTTCTCCATAGATGCTCAGGGGGCTGTTATCTTATGTGACATCTACAGATTACTGTCGAGACCTGTGTTGCTTTCTCAGTGTGCCTGATATCTTCTGGAGAGCAAGAACCCTCTGACTTCGTTCCGGTTACAAGTAGCTGAGGACCTATGGCTTGGGAAGCAAACACTAAAATCCAAAACGGGCGCTACCGCATCGAACGCCTGCTGGGGAAGGGAGGATTTGGCTTGACCTATCTGGCCTGGGCTAACCACAAGGCCGATCGTGTCGTGATCAAAACCCTGAATGAAACCCTGCTGGAGGAGGAGGTTCTGGCCCAAAAATTGCAACAAGACTTTCTGAATGAGGCCCTGCGCTTGGCGCGGTTTAACCATCCTCACATTGTGCGGGTGGAGGAGGTGATCTGTGAAGAGGGGCTCTGGGGCATTGTCATGGAGTATGTGGAAGGACCCACCCTGGACAAGCTGATTCGATCTCAGGGGCGGTTATCGGAGAGCGAGGCCCTGCGCATGATCCATCAGGTGGGAGATGCCCTCGACGAACTTCACCAGCAGGGATTGTTGCATCGTGATGTTAAACCTGCCAATGTGCTGCTACGCAATCCCAGCCAGGATGCGGTTCTCATTGACTTCGGCCTGGTGCGCGACTTTTCTCAAGGCCTGATCCAGCATCATACCTCCTGGGGAACGGATGGCTATGCTCCAATTGAACAATACGATTCTCTGCGTAAACGTGGAGCCTGGACCGATGTCTATGGACTGGCAGCCACCCTCTACACCATGGTGACGGGAGTGATTCCCCTTTGTGCTCCGGTGCGGGCATCAGGCAAGGAGCTGGATCAGCCTCGCAGTATTGATCCCAAAGTCAGTGAAGCTGTCAATCAGGCTATCTTACAGGGAATGGCGTTGCAATTTCAGGATCGCCCTGCCTCCATTTCCGCCTGGCTGGAGGCCTTGCCACAGCCGCAGCAACCCTCCTCTCCTTCTGCAGAACGATCTGGAGAACAATGGCCTTCCCCAATCGATCCTGTGAAAACTGCTGTCCTACCGCCACAAGCTGTTGCTGAAACAGAGACTGTGATCACATCTTTGCTCCCTGGGACCCCCTCTTCACAGCAGCTGGATTCTCTCTATCGGCACCTGCAACAGTTCCTCCATCTGGGACAATGGCAGGCGGCGGATCAAACCACAACCCATCTAATGCTTTACCTCTGTCAACGCCAACGGGAAGGGAGCTTTGGAATCGAGGAAATCCGTCATTTTCCCTGTCAGCACCTGACCCTGCTGGATCGCGCCTGGCGTTACTACAGTCAAGACCGTTTCGGATTCAGTGTGCAGCGGGATTTGTGGCGGCGTTGTTCACGGGACTACCAGGTGATGGGAGAGGCTGTAGGGTGGCGGGTTCGGGGCACCTGGCTTCAGTATGACCAGCTGCTCTATCGAGCTGAGGCACCGAAAGGTCATTTACCCGTGGGATTTCTGGCGGGCTGGTCGGGTGGCCTGGAAAAGAGTCTCTGTTTTCTGGATCGCTACCTGCTAACACGCCTGCAGGACTGCTTGCCCTGAATCAAGTGGCTGCGTTAAGGGGGATGGATCCAGTTATACTAATGGACTCGAAAGCTTGGCGGGAATCCCTATGAGTGATCTGGCGCGTACCCATTACTGCGGCGATCTGAGAGCGACCGACATCCATCAGCGCGTGATCCTCTATGGCTGGATTGACCGCCGCCGCGATCATGGGGGAGTGATTTTTCTGGATCTGCGGGACCGCACTGGGGTGGTACAGCTGGTCAGCGATCCCCAGAAAACCCCTGAGTCCTATACCCTCGCCGAAGAGGTGCGCACCGAGTACGTGATCCGCGCTGAAGGCACCGTGCACCAGCGACCGGAGGACTCTCTCAACCCCCGTCTGGCCACGGGAGAGATTGAGGTCTACACCGAAACCATTGAGATTCTCAACCGCGTTTACGGGCAGTTGCCCTTTCTGGTGGCTGGGGAAGAAGCTGAGCAAACCCGTGAAGAAGTAAGGCTGCGTTATCGCTACCTGGATCTGCGCCGAGAAAAAATGCGCCAGAACCTGCAGTTGCGCCACCAAGTGGTCAAGGCCATCCGGCGGTTCCTGGAGGATGAAGAGGGCTTCATGGAGGTGGAAACCCCGATCCTGACCCGTTCCACACCGGAGGGAGCGCGCGACTATCTGGTGCCCAGCCGTGTCAATCCAGGAGAATGGTTTGCCCTGCCCCAGTCTCCACAACTGTTCAAACAACTGCTGATGGTGGCGGGCATGGATCGCTATTACCAGATTGCCCGCTGTTTCGGGATGAAGATCTGCGGGCCGACCGCCAGCCAGAATTCACCCAACTGGATATGGAGATGAGCTTCATGACCCAGGAACAGATTCTGGATCTGAATGAGCGGCTGATCTGTCATATTTTCAAGACCCTGAAGCAGGTGGATCTACCCCGCCCCTTTCCCCGCCTCACCCATGCAGAAGCCATGGAGCGCTACGGATCGGATCGTCCCGACACCCGTTTTGGCCTGGAGCTAGTGAATGTATCACCTCTATTTCAAGACACCAAGTTTAAAGTCTTTGCCGGAGCCCTGGCGGCGGGGGGCTGTATCAAAGTGCTGACGGTGCCCCAGGGAGATCGCCAGATCTCCAATACCCGCATCAAACCCGGAGGGGATCTGCATAAACTGGTGACCCAGTACGGTGCTGGGGGTCTGGCTTTTATTCGCGTCCGGGAAGAGAGTTTGGATACCATCGGGGCTCTGAAGGAGAGTCTCACTCCCGATATTCAGGAAAAGCTTCTGAACCAGACGGGAGCCCAACCGGGAGATCTGCTGCTGTTTGGGGCCGGACCCACGGCGATTGTGCATGAATCCCTCAACCGTCTGCGGTTGCATCTGGGTAAGGAACTGGAGCTGATCGATCCCCAGCTGATCAACCTCCTCTGGGTGATTGACTTCCCCATGTTTGAATTCAATGCTGAGGAGAACCGCCTGGAGGCTCTGCACCATCCCTTCACCGCCCCCAACCCAGAGGATATGGCGGATCTAGCCCAGGCCCGTGCTCTGGCCTACGACATGGTCTGGAATGGGATCGAGATTGGGGGAGGATCCCTACGCATCTTCCAGCGACCTGTGCAGGAGCAGGTCTTTCAGCAGATCGGGTTATCGCCGACGGAAGCCCAGGAAAAATTTGGCTTTCTTCTAGAGGCTTTTGATTATGGGCCCACCTCATGGAGGCATTGCCTATGGTCTGGATCGGTTGGTAATGCTGCTGACTGGGGAAGACTCAATCCGGGATGTGATCGCCTTCCCCAAAACCCAGCTGGCCAAATGCCTGCTCACCAAAGCCCCCTCTCCGGTTGCCGAAAAGCAACTCAAAGAGCTGTATGTGGCCTCCACCTACAGTCCCGAGAGCTGAGATTCCCTACGCACGAGGAAAGCGCCGCTTCCGCCGCCTTGCCTGGGCTTTACGCCGCGTCTTTTCCAGGGGGGTTTCAAAGTGTCGGTTCTTTTTGATGTCGGCAAAGATCCCAGCCTTGGAGACCTGCCGCTTAAACCGTCTCAGGGCGGATTCGATCCCTTCATTTTCACCCAAAATAATTTGAGTCATTCTACAGCTCCTGGTTTTGAATAGTGGATAACGGTCGGCTTGACATCCTCCTATCGAAAGCATCAAGGACAGGGTATGATCCGAAGCTTGAGCGAAAAACAAGTCTAGCAGGCTGTAGATCCATCTCTCACAACCCACCAGACTTTGGGCCTATTCTCTCAATAGCCAGGATCAGAAACTGAGGATCATTCGTCTCTAGTAGCGATCTTCTCCGCGCCGATTGTTTTCCCAATTCTTGGAGGCAGGACGCTCCTCACGGGGTCTGGCTTTGTTAACCTTAAGTGAGCGACCCATCCATTCTGCTCCGTCGAGCGCCTGGATCGCTGATTCCTCTTCTGCCTCCGAAGACATCTCAATAAAGCCAAAGCCGCGCATCCGGCCCGTCAAACGGTCCACAGGTAGTTTCACCCGCTTCACCGTTCCATATTCGCCAAAAACATCGCTAACATCCGTCTCAGTGACTTCGTAAGACAAATTGCCTACGTATATTGACATAAACAACTCCACATCGGAAATCCAGAGAATCAATTCATCGGAGAGTTGTCTGTCAAACAAGCCTAAGGCCAACCAGATACTGATCCTACAATTGAAATCTCAGAGCTTATCCTAACACAACCTTTCTGATCACAATCCGGGCAACTGTTAAGGATTATGATGAAGCCTGCCATAAGCAATTGAAATCAAGAACGTTGAGTCCACCAGAAATAAAACAGGGTAGAAGACATACTTATGTCTATCCGTATCTATTGAACAAGACAACGAGCCAGTTTTAAAACTGTCTACTCAGCTCACCTGTTTTTCCTCCACTTCATCGACATTATATTCATCGGTGTTTAGAGCATTTCCCAGTTACCTGAGGTGTAGCCTTGATCCCCATGGGCCATCAACACTTAGGCTGACTGTCATTCAACAGGGTGGGGAACGCTGTATGCAGTGATTAAGTACCCCTATGCTTTTTGGGAGACACAAGATGACTGAGCTCACCATTGGAAAACAGAAAGATACTGCTGCCTGGATCGCACAGGTTTGGGTTTCCTTTATGATTGCCTCAACAGCCACAGGCATTGGCATTCTGAACCTGCGTACAGATCTGTGGCAAAAAGCCTTTGTTGGGCTTGGATTTCTTTATTCTGTTACCACGTCCTTTACCCTGGCCAAAACAGTACGGGATCAACATGAAGCGAGAAATCTGATTGCCAGAGTTGATGAGGCTCGGGTAGAGAAACTTCTCTCTGAATCCCATCCCCTCAAGTAGGAGATCATCAAGCTTGATCACCCTATGTGTAGGTTAAGACAGAAAGATGAAAGTCTTTACCCAGTCCGCCTGATGATTTTGGTAGTGTTCTAGTGTTCTGAGCACTCAACACCTATGCGAAACCTGAACAGTCTTCCCCCATTATCTGCTCTACGTGTTTTGCCCGCCATCCTGGCAACTGCGGTTGTGGGGTGTAGCAGCACCCCTATCCCCACAGCTAGCCTGACTCCAGAGGCTTCGCTGTCTGAATCAACAACCCTGATCGTGGGTGGTGAGGATGCCACGGCAGGGGTTTGGCCCTGGATGGTTGCCCTGGTGGACAGCAGCAACCGCAATAATGCCGCAGCTCAATTCTGTGGCGGCACCCTGATTGCCCGGATTATGTGCTGACTGCAGCCCACTGTGTTGTCGATACCACCTTTGGTCTGCCAGCAGATCCTGCCTCCGTTCAGGTGTTGAGTGGAACTGTGAGCTTGACCGGGTTTGCACGGCGGACAGATGTTGCTGAAATTATTGTAAACAGCAGCTACAACCGCTTTACCCGTGACGCTGATATTGCTCTCTTACGATTGAGCCGTCCGATCAATAACACCACCATCCTACCCGTGGCCGAACCTGCGGACGGCGACCTCGCCAATCTCAATGCCACCATCCTGGGCTGGGGCAGCACCGATCCGATGGGCACCACCTTCCCCACCACCCTGCAACAGGCTGAGGTCACCGTTCTGGACAACCGTGCTTGCAACCGTTCTTTCCGGCGTCTGAACCGGATTACCGGCAACATGATCTGTGCCAGTTCTACCCCTGCAGATGTCTGCCGCAGAGACGATGGCGGTCCACTCGTGGTGCTGACGGATGGACAATTAAAGCAGGCTGGGATCACCAGTTTTGGCAATGATTGTGCAAATCGTCGCTTCCCGGCTGTTTTCACCCGTGTCTCCGAGTTCTCCCGCTGGATCGAGCAGAATACTCCCTAACTCTCATGCGGTGGTTGCAAACCACTGACGCAAAGCCCCCAGGATCCTCTGGGTTGCCCGACCATCGCCGTAGGGATTGTGGGCCTGGGCCATCCGTTGATAGGCGGCTTGCTCTTTCAGAAGGGGGATGGCAGTGGCCATGATACTCTCCGTTTCGGTGCCCACCAGTTGAGCCGTGCCTGCGCTGATCGCCTCGGGTCGTTCGGTGGTCCGCCGCAAAACCAGAACAGGCTTCCCCAGGGCTGGGGCTTCCTCCTGGATCCCTCCAGAGTCACTCAGGATCAGGTAGCACCGCTGCATGGCTCCCACCCAGTGGTAGTAATCCAGGGGCTCCGAAAGAAAGGCACGGGGATGGGATCCCAATAGCTTCTGCAGCGGCTGCCGAACCAGAGCATTGCGGTGCAGAGGTAAGAAGAGGGCGGTGTCTGGGAACTGATCTAGGAGTTGAAGCAGGGCCTTGGCAATGGTTTGCAGAGGCTCCCCCCAGTTTTCTCGGCGATGCAGGGTCACCAGAAGCACCCGCTGCTGAGTCCAGTCCAGGCCTTCAACCGGACAGGGAGGAGATTGCTCGGCAACCTTGAGTAGTGCATCAATGACCGTATTTCCCGTTTGCACGATCTCACCCACCACATCACTGCCACGCAGGTTCTGCACCGCAACGGGTGTGGGGGCAAAATGCAGGGTGACCACCTGCGCAATCAGACGGCGATTCGCCTCCTCTGGGTAAGGATTGAAGAGATCGCGAGTGCGTAACCCTGCCTCCACATGCCCTACCGGAATCCGCTGGTAAAAGGCGGCCAGGGCAGCAGCAAAAGCCGTGGTTGTATCCCCCTGGACCAGCACAAGATCTGGACTGGCTTCCCGCAGATACGTCTCCAGACCTCTCAAACTGCGGACAGTAATATCGGTCAAACTTTGACCCGGCAGCATGATGTTTAGATCCCGATCAGGCTGAATCTCAAACAACTGCATCACCTGATCCACCATTTCGCGGTGCTGCCCTGTCAGGACCACCTCCACCTGAAAATCTTCAGCCGCCTGAAGCCCCAGGATCACAGGAGCCATTTTGATGGCCTCAGGACGGGTTCCCATGACCACAGCAATCTTGGGACAGCGAGGGGGATTACGCATGGTTATCGTCATAGGAATCCTGGATCAGAGTAGCAGGCTGAGCACCAGAATCTGGGTGACCTGTCGCTCACTGAAGTTGTTATCACTCACCAGAATCAAGCTGTGTTCACCATTCAGCAATTTAGGGCCCAAGGTCATTCCCTCCAGATTATCCACCCCGGGGGTCAGTCCCAGGTCGTTGAAATCCAGCAGCAATCGCTTGCCCGCAGGGGTGAATTCAGTTTGGTCTACGGCATTTAGGCTTTCAACCCCCTGCAGATCAGAAGCTAGGGTCAGATCCACCTCGTACAACTTAATCGTATTTCCTGTCCCTGCCAGTCCTACTGAGAAAGAGCGTTCCAGGGCTAGCAGGCGTGTCCCCTGATCATCGAGAGCCAATAATTCCACCAGGCCGTTGGTGCTAAAGCCACTGGCAGGTTGAGGGGCCAGAGCAACCGGATCGGTTTCGTAAAGATAAGAACCCACAACGGTCCCTGTGGATAGAGCATATTTGAGAATCCGGACAGGACTGCCCTGAGTCACACTGGAGGCAGGCCCATCCTGAACTAGAGCATTCTCCGTTGCGGTGAATAGATAGTCCTGATTTGGGGTCAAAGTTAGACTCTCAAAGGCCAGATTGTTTCGGATCCCGGCCTGCTGCTGTCCGTCCTTGATCTGGGGAAGAAACAGTTGCGGGATGGGGAGATCTTGCAACTGTCGGCCCTGGAGAGAGAACTCTCGGATAAAAGGGGGATAGATCCGCTTCTCTTCCAAATTGACCTCTCCCTCCGACGAGATCCAGAGGGAACCCGATCTGGCAAAGGCAATGCCTTCAGGATCTAAGCTCATGCGGGGAAAAGGCTGCTGGTTGGGTCCTGTGAGGAAGGTTACGTCTGTAAAGGTGACCGCATTGTTATCAAAGCGGTACTGGTTCAGGTCCAGTTGCAAAGTGTAAAAGCGAGCTGGCCCCCGCTGAGCCCGATCATCCGAAATCACATAGTAGAGGTTCTGAGCAGGATCGTAGGTAATCCCTGAGAGCCCTCCCACCTCTTTATTTCGCACCTTAAGAGCGCCTTTTGAAAAGACGGCTTGCCCCAACAGATTGACCTCAGGGGGATTACTCTGGGTCCACGCGGGGCCAGGTCCCCCAAGCGCCAGCACCATTCCGATCGCCATGATCACGCCTGGCCACACTACCATCTCCCTGAAGATCACCGCTCAACACTCCCCAGCACAGACCCTATCATATCCAGCAGGAGGAGAGGCAGCGTATCGGATCCACAGAGCTGGTTAACCGGCAGCAGCAAACTCACCCGTATCGATATACTCATTGGTGCTCATGAGCTGCCAGTCCGTTCCCTCGGACAATCTCAGTACCTGCTGATGATAAGCAAGCAAGCTGGGACGGTGGCCCACGCTGATATAGGTGACCCCTAACGATTGCAGAGTTTGGTAGAGGCGCTTTTCATTGACCACATCCAGGGCACTGGTGGCTTCATCCAGGATCACGTACTTGGGGCGGGTGATCAAAATCCGGGCAAAGGCCAGTCGTTGTTGTTCTCCCAGCGACAGAACATTGGGCCAATCCCTCACCACATCCAGTCCCCCCATGCGTTCCACCAGGGATCTGAGATTCACCTGTTCCAGAACCTGCTGTAGATCTTCATCGTTTAGAGAACTAAAGGGGCTGGGGGTAGATGAGTTGCTCTCGCAATGTCGCCCAGCAGCATGTAGGGTCGTTGGGGCAAAAACAGCATCTGATTGATGTCGGGGCGGG
>JAAUUJ010000137.1 GCA_012030715.1 Synechococcaceae cyanobacterium SM2_3_1
TCCACGATAGATCTCCGTTCCCCTGTTCCTGAAGAGACTGAATGCCCTGGGCAAACCTCACAGGCTGACGCACCATGCTGAACCCAATATTCTGCCGAGGCGACTTCTGATCCAGCCAGCTGACCTGTGACATTAGAGATAACTGGGATCTTCGGTGCAGAAAATTGGATCTGCCTCGCAATCGATGCAAAGTCTTTGAGTATCGGATCCATTTGTGGAGAATGGAAAGCTTGGGAAACTTCCAAAGGTTTGACCTTAATCCCTCTAGCCTCCAGATCTGCGGCGACAGCCTCTACAGCCTGTCTCTCACCTGAAAAGACCACACTTTCTGGTCCGTTGTAGGCCGCAATCGATACCTGATCCGGATAAGCGGCAATCGCTGATTGAATGGTTTCAGGATCTGTCAGCGCCGACACCATCCCTCCATCCGAGGAAAGGGATTGCATCAATCTCGCTCGGTGAGCAATGAGTTTCAGGCCATCTTCCAGAATGAAAACTCCAGCTATACAGGCGGCCACATATTCACCCACACTGTGACCCATCAAGATCTGGGGCTGGATCCCCCAACTGATCCACAACTGGGCCAGACTATATTCCAGGGCAAACAAGGCAGGCTGGGTGTAAGCTGTTTGATGCAGTCGCCAGCCTTGATCACCGAAAAGCACCTCCAGGAGTGGCTGCTCCAGATACGCATCCAGAATCTGGGCACACCGATCCAACGCCTGCTTGAAAGTGGGCTGAGTTTCATAAAGCTCTTTCCCCATCCCTACATATTGAGATCCTTGCCCCGTGAAGAGGAAAGCCACCTGAGAGTACTCATACCCTTGCCTTTTCCCACCAACGAGACCCGTGATCTCCTCTTTGCGTTGATGAGCCTCTAACTTCTGGATCGCCTCCGCCGGATCCGCAGCAATCACCCCCAGTCGATGCACAAAATGAGTCCGACGGGTCTGAGCCGTGAAGCATACATCCCCAAACTCTTCTGGTAATGCACTCAGGTAAGTGATGTAGCTGTGGGTCAGATCTGCAAGTGCTTCGGGTTTTTTGGCAGAAAGAGGCAGCAGGTGCAGTGGACGATCAACCTCTCGTGGGGGGTGTGGATCCGTTTGGGGGACTTCCTCCACAATCACATGGGCATTGGTGCCGCTAAACCCAAAGGAACTGATCCCTGCCAGTCTTGGTCTGTCTCCTCGCGGCCAGGATCTTGCTTCCTTCACCACCTCCAGAGGCAACTCTTCCCAATCGATGTGAGGACTCGGTTTCTGGAAATGCAGATGCTTCGGGATCTCTTCATGCTGCAGCGCCAGCACCACCTTGATCAATCCTGCCACTCCTGCCGCTGCTTCCAGGTGACCCATGTTGGTTTTCACGGATCCCAGCAATAAAGGGTGTTCTCGGCTGTGGCTCTCTCCATACACAGCTCCCAGAGCACTCACCTCAATCGGATCTCCCAGCGATGTGCCCGTGCCATGAGCTTCGATATAGTCCACCAGAGCCGGATCTACTTTGCCTTTTTCCAGGGCCTGCCGGATCACTGCTTCCTGGGATGGACCATTAGGAACAGTCAGCCCGCCACTACGACCATCCTGATTCACAGCTGAACTGCGGATCAGGGCCAGGATGTGATCACCATCCCGTTGAGCATCTGAAAGACGCTTGAGGACCACTACTCCACACCCTTCTCCTCGGCCATAGCCATCGGCAGCTGCATCAAAGGTTTTGCAGCGTCCATCGGGGGAAAGCATACCTGCTCGGCAGAACACCAGGGTGGTGGCTGGAGTGAGCATCAGGTTGACGCCTCCCACCAGAGCTAGGTGACACTCCTGTTGCCGCAGACTTTGACAGGCCAGGTGCAGTGCCACCAGTGAGGAAGAGCAAGCGGTATCCACAGCCAGGTTGGGACCTGTCAATCCCAGGAAATAAGACAATCTTCCCGCCGCAGTCGAGAGAGAATTTCCGGTTCCTAGATAAGCAATAGTTTCTGGTTTTGCAGCCGCAGCGATCTGTTCCCGATAGTCAGTGGTACTGATCCCTAGAAACACACCAGAGCGAGTGTTGAAAAGGGTTTCCGGGGGAATATTGGCATGTTCGAGAGCTTCCCAGCTGGTCTCCAGGAGCAATCGTTGCTGAGGATCCAGAGTCAGGGTTTCACGGGGAGAGATCTCAAAAAATTGAGGATCAAAGCCATCGATGGGATCCAGCAAGAAACCACCGGAGCGGGTGTAGAGTTTGGTCAGGGCCTGGGGGTCAGGATCGTAGTAGGCGTCAATGTCCCAGCGTTGTGGGGGCACTTCCGAGATGGCATCAGTGCCGTTATGGAGCATTTCCCAGTAGGCTTTCGGGGAGTTGGCATGGGTGGGATAGCGGCACCCGATCCCGATAATGGCAATCGGTTCTGTATTGGCAGACTCCAGGGCATTGAGGCGAGCCTGCAGTTTTGCAAGAGCGGCCAGGGCACGTTTGGTGGGAGAAAGAGTCTCGGCTTGGGGTCCATCAGGGTTGATCTGCTCAGTCATGAGACTCTGTCCTCAAAGGTTGAGACTGTCTAGCTTTTCTAGAAGCAGGGCTTCGGCTTCCTCTTCCGAGAGATCCTCCATATCAGCCTCTGGCTCCGCTGGAGGAGGAGTAGATCGCTGTGCTTGCGAGTGACCTGCTGTTATTTCTGAGATCCGAAGTAAAGGTAACTGTTGATTTAGGTATGTGACAAGTGAGTCAAGGGTGGGGTAGTCAAACAAAAGGGTTGAGCGGAGCCGCTGCCCCAGACTGAGCTGCAAACTATTCCTGAGCTCCACAGCCATTAGTGAATCCAACCCCAAATCAAACAGAGCTTGCCTGAGCTGGATCTGTTCGGGTGAGGGCAGTCCAATGACCTTAGCAATTTGGGAACGCACATGCTTCAGAAGCAGGGAGGGTCTTTGATCTGGAGGAGCCTCCTCCAATTGTTGCAGGAAGGACGATCGATCCGTTTTCTTGTCCACTCCCAGATCTTGGGGATGGAAAGCCTGTAAGAGGGGCAACCGGATCGCCTCGGGCGTTTGTCGGAAAAACTGCTCCCAGTTCATCCCCATCACTCCCACCTGAGTTGCTCCCTCCCTCAGCAACTGCTCTAATAACGGCCACCCCTCAGATCCGCTCAACGGGGTAAATCCTGCCTGCCGCATCCGCTCTTGCAACTGCTGACTCAATCCTGCCGCCATCCCTCCTTCTGCCCACGGTCCCCAATTCACGCTCAGAGCTTTCAGATCCTGCCCCTGGCGAAAATGAACCAGCCCATCCATCAAGGCATTTGCCGCCGCATAGTTCCCCTGACTGGCATTCCCTAACAGAGCTGCCACTGAGGAGAAACTTACAAAATAATCCAGATCCAGATCTTCACTCAGATGATGCAATAACCAGGATCCTGTCACTTTCGCGGCCATCACCTTTTGAAATTGACTCCACTGCTGCTGCTGCAGGAGTCCATCTTCCAGGGTTCCTGCCGCATGAAAGATCCCTCTCAACCGATACTCTCTCCCCTGGATCTGCTCCATCATTTGCTGGACAGCTTCTGCCTGGGCAATGTCTGCCTGGAGTACTGTGATCTCTGTTCCACTGGCGCGTAGATCCTGCAGTTGTGAATTGATCTCTGCAGTGGGAGGACGGCGACTGGTCAGCACTAAATGTCGGGCTCCTTTCTGACTCAACCACTCAGCCAGCTGCAAGCCCAACGCTCCCAGTCCTCCGGTAATCAGATAACTTCCTTCCTGCCTCAGATCCAGTTCCTCTCGGGCTGGAATTGGCCACCGGATCACCACCTTGCCAATATGCCGCCCCTGCTGCATCAACCGAAACGCTTCCCGGATCCGAGATAGCTCATAAACCTGATGGCGTAACGCTTTGAAACTTCCCCTCTCCAGAGCCTGACTGACAGTGGTAAACATTTCCTGAATCAGGTTGGGATTAGTAAGTCCGACATCCCCCAGATCAAACGGGTAGTAGGACACATCTGGACGGTTCTGTTTGACTTCTTCTGCTGTCCAGATCCCCACCTTGCCAATTTCGATAAACCGACCTCCCTCTGCCAGCGTCTCCAAACTCTTAGGAATGAACTCCCCATTGAGACTGTTGAGTACCACATCCACTCCCTTTCCTTGCGTCAGAGACCGGATCTCCTCGGTAAAGTCCAAAGTTCGGGAATTAAAGATGTGCTGGATCCCCAGTGATTTCAGGAAGGGCCATTTGCCTGGACTAGCCGTGGCGTAGATCTCTGCCCCTCTCTGCTGGGCGATCTGGATCGCAGCTTGACCCACCCCTCCAGCTGCAGCATGGATCAGGACTTTCTCTCCTGGTTGCAACTGAGCCAGTTCACACAGGCCGTAGTAAGCAGTCAAAAACACCAACGGGATCGTGGCTGCTTCTGAGAAGCTCAATGTCCTCGGTTTCTTGACCACACAGAAAGCAGGAGCGGTCACCACACTGCTAAAGCCATGATCCAGCAGCACCGCCATCACCTCATCCCCCACCTGCAAATCTGAGACTTCCTCCCCCACTCCTGAGATCACGCCCGTGCATTCAAAGCCAAAGGTGAGTTGTGCTGCAGCGGTAATGCCAAAAGCCTGAGCATAGTAGTCTTTGAGCATCCCCAACGCATTGAGCACATCTCGGAAATTCAGTCCGACTGCCCGTACCTGGATCTGCACTTGAGTAGGACCGAGGGGATGAGGTGTCTGGGGTAGCAGTTGCAGGTTATCCAGCAGACCGTACTCCGACAAACGCAGCTGAAAAGGATGCGCAGGTAAAGAAAGCTGATCTGTGGCGACTGGATCCTGGTAATGGACAAGCCTTGCCACATAGCGTTGCGCCTGACGGTAGGCGAGCTGATCTTCTGCCGAGGAGGAAGTGAATTCAGCTTCCAGGACTTTGAGATCTTCAACAGGGGTAGCCCAGGGGTCGAGATCCAGTCGCCGACAGAGAAGGTTGGGATATTCCTGGGAGATCACCCGCGCCAAACCCCAGAGGGAAGCTTGTTGGAACTGAACCGATTCCGCTTCACTAGTGATGGACTGAGCACCCTTGGTTACCAGCCAGAGGGGAAGTGTACTGGTCTCAAAGAAGGGATTGAGCGCTTGCACAAGATGGAGCACACTGGCACAGCCTAGTTCTTGAGCCTGTTGCAGCTGTTCCAGATCCACATCAGGAGTGAAGGTGTCCAGCGACCAGAGATGGAGCACGCCCTGGAGGTTGGTGGTCAGATCTGGCAGAGATTGCAGTAATTGCTGGAAATGGTCTGGATCCAGAGGATTGAGCTGATAGTGATGCTCTTCTAGTTGTTGATAAGCAGATCCAGCAGAAATGAAAACACAACTGGATCCCTGGCTTTGTAGAAAAGTCGTTAATGCGGATCCCCATTCCCCTTGCGAAGCGAAAAGCAACCAGTAACCTGTTTTCTGAGTGACAGGGGCAACAGGATCTGCGGGAGGTAGAGGTTGTAGTTGCCAGTGCAGTTGATAGAGCCAATCAGCTCTACTTGGTTGCAGGCTGCGCAGCAATGTTTCTGCTGAAGCTTGGCGCATGGAGAACCCTTCCACACATGCAACAGCAGTTCCAGTCTCATCCATCAGATCAATGTCACACTTCACCGACTCAGGATGTAGATCTCGCAATTGCACTCGGGCACGTAAATGGGCCGTAGCCTTGCGGAAAAGTTGTAAGCGTTCCACCCCCACAGGTAGGTAAAGCGTGCTGGAAGATTGCGGATCTTGTTGCAGTTGAGACAGGGCTAGGCCCATCACCTGGAATGAGGCATCCAGCAGCACCGGATGGAGTAGATAAGCCGATGAATCTAAAGCTTTTGGTAAGTGGATTTCGGCATAGGCCACCTGATCCGTCAGTCCAGCGGATTGGATGGCACGGAAAGCAGCACCGAAGTGAATACCGTTTTGTGTGGATTGCTCATAGAACGCTGCCAGATCTATCTCTGTTTCTGGTTGGATCCAGTTGCTGGATTCTCCTGTGGAGTTGGAGCGCAGAACTTTGCCTGTGGCATGCGTGATCCAGTTAGGATCTAGTTGCTCGGTGACTCCAGATTGCAGGCTGCAAACCTCAAAAGTATAGGAACGATTATCCAGCGGGAATAGAAGAACTTGAACAGTAGTAGAACTTGTGGAAGGCAGGATCAAAGGTTGTTCGATACTGAGATCTTCCAGGACTAGATTGTCTGAGTTAAACAGATGAGAGGCGGCGGCCAGGGCCATCTCTGCATACCCTGCTCCAGGAAAGACCACCTGATTAAAAACAACGTGATCCTTCAGATAAGCAGGCTGATCTGGACTCAGAAGCGTTTCAAAAACCACCTCTTTGATCCGACTGGAGAGTGTCAACTTCTGGGCTAAAAGTGGATGTAATTTATCTCCATGTGATGAATATCTCTGGGGGTAAGCACGAAGTTCCATCCAGTAACCCTGGCGTTGAAAAGGATAGGTCGGAAGATCCGCAACTTTGTGGCGAACATACTCACGGTCAAAGGCTTTCCAATCTATCTTGATCCCCTGGACGTAAAGCTGGGTCAAACTTTGCAGGATCTGAGTCCAATCGGATTGACCCTGTCGGAGAGTGGGTAACCAGATCCCCTCATCCTCTGTCAGACATTGCCGCCCCATTCCCAAAAGGATCGGTTTCGGTCCAATTTCCAGATAAATTCCTATGCCCTGTTGCTGTAATGAGATCATTCCCTGGGCAAACTTCACGGGCTGGCGTACATGGTTGACCCAGTAGTCGGGAGTGGCAATCTCTTCAGAGGTCAACTCACCTGTGACATTGGAGATAATCGGGATCTTTGGTGCCGAAAATTGGATCTGGCTTGCAATAGATGCAAAATCTTTGAGCATCGGATCCATTAAAGGGGAATGGAATGCCTGCGAGACCTCCAATGGCTTGACTTTGATCCCTTTGGCTTCCAGATCTCTGGCCACAGCTTCTACCGCCTGCCGTTCCCCAGAAAAGACGACACTTTCCGGCCCGTTGTAGGCAGCAATCGACACCTGATCTGCATAGTTAGCAATGGCAGCCTCGACAGTTTCTGGCTTGGCCAGCGCCGAGATCATGACCCCATCGGAAGCGAGGGATTGCATTAACCGTGCCCGTTCTGCGATCAGTTTCAGACCGTCTTCCAGGCTGAAAATGCCAGCAATGCAGGCCGCCACATATTCACCGACACTGTGACCCATCAGGACGGAAGGATGGATTCCCCAACTCATCCACAATTGCGCCAGACTATATTCCAGGGCAAATAATGCAGGTTGGGTGTAGGCAGTCTGATCCAGGGGAGATGTATTCTCAGACGGATAGAGAACATTTAGAAGCGGCTGATCCAGATAGTTGTTCAGGATCTGAGCACACTGATCTAGTGCCTGTTTGAAGGTGGGCTGGGTTTCATAGAGCTCTTGACCCATACCCATGTACTGAGATCCCTGGCCTGTGAACAGGAAAGCCACTCGTGGGTGTTGCATTCCTTCGATCTCACCAACCGAGAATCCAGAAATCTCCTGACCTTGCTCAAAAGCTTTCAATTTCTCTTGAACTTCCTCAGTAGATCCGGCCATGATGGCTAGACGATGAGCAAAATGTCCTCGCCCTGTATTGGCCGTAAAGCATAGATCTGCAAAGGGCTGAGACCTCTGATCCAGATGCACAAGATAGGAACGCACCAATTGCTGCAGGGCGATTTCAGACTTTGCTGAAAGTGTGAGGACATGCAGAGGACGATCTACCTGGGATGGCACAGGGATCTCAGCCAGCGGTGCTTCTTCCACGATCACATGGGCATTCGTCCCACTTGCCCCAAAAGAGCTAATTCCGGCGATCCGTTTCCGTTCACCTCTGGGCCAGGACTGGATTCCTGTAGGAACTTTGATCGGTAATCTCTCCCAATCAATGCGCGGATTCAGGTCCTGCAGATGAGTGTGGGGGGGGATCTCTTCATGTTGCAGCGCCAGGATCACCTTGATCACACCCGAGACACCCGCTGCAGATTCCAGGTGGCCAATGTTCGCCTTCACCGATCCGATGAATAAAGGCTCTTGTGGAGAATGAACCTTTCCGAAGATCTCTCCCAGTGCGGTCACCTCAATCGGATCTCCCAGCGATGTACCAGTCCCATGCGCTTCGATGTAGCTAATTTCTTGGGGTTCCAGATTGGCCTGTGCTAACGCCCGTCGGATCAATTCCTGTTGTGACTGACCATTCGGTACCGTGAACCCACTGCTCGGTCCATCCTGATTGACGGCACTACTGCGGATCACCGCCTGGATCGGATCTCCTTCTCTCAGGGCATCAGAAAGTCGCTTCAGGACCAGAACTCCACACCCTTCCCCGCGACCAATACCATCGGCTCTGGCATCAAAGGTCTTGCAGTGTCCATCCACCGACAACATCTGCGCCTGCGCTGTGGCAATCATGCTCCCTGGCGTCAGGATCAGGTTCACCCCTCCTGCCAGCGCCATCTCACATTCTCCTAACCTCAAACTCTGACAGGCCTGATGGATCGCCACTAATGAAGACGAACAAGCTGTATCCACTGCCACTGCAGGGCCAGTCAGACCAAACGTGTACGAGATCCGTCCTGCTGCTGCATTCAACGGCCCTCCCGTCACCCCAAATGCCTGGGCAGATTCACTCTCGCCTGCAAACTGGATCATCGTCGAGTAATCATTAAGCGTGATCCCCACAAACACTCCCGTTGGACTTCCCTGCAGTCGGTTAGGGATCTGTCCGGCTCGTTCCAGGGCCTCCCAACTCACTTCTAGCAGTAGTCGGTGTTGGGGATCGATGAACTTGGCTTCCCGTGGGGAGATGCCAAAGAAAGTAGGGTCAAACTGATCCACATCCTTGAGGAAGCCACCATAACGGCAGTAGGACTTGCCTGGAATCGTTGGATCGGGGTCATAGTAGGCATCCACATCCCAGCGCTCGGCAGGGATCTCACTGATGGCGTCATAACTCTGGCGTAGTTTTTCCCAGAAGGCTTCAGGAGTGGTGGCATCTCCTGGGAAGCGGCAGGCCATTCCAACAACCGCAATCGGTTCGGTGAGAGCAATGGATCGAGAATGAGTTAATCCAGTCGGTTCACTTTGCTGCAGATCCAAAATCTGTTCAGCAAGATAGCGAGTGAGACGTTCCAGATTGGGCAGATCAAAGGCGAGGCTAGCAGGGAGGGAAACCTGCATACTTTTTTCCAGTCGGTTGCGAAACTCCACTGCCATCAGCGAGTCCATTCCCAGTTCAAAAAATCCCGTCTCTGGATCTAACCGTTGTGTGGACTTCAATCCCAGAACTGGACGCAGTTGCTCCTCCAGGTGTGATTGCAGTGATCTGAGCCGCTCACTCTCAGGCAAAGAAAGTAGACGGGCTACTAATTCTGAAGTAGGACGATCCTGCTGAGGAATGGATTCCTGCACAGCGGAAGTTGGGATCGGGATCAGATCCAGGAAGGGACGGGGGCGTCGGGCAGCATAAAGAGCCTTGAACCGTGACCAGTCGTTGCGACTAACCGTGATCTGAGGTTTATCGGTGGTAAGCAAGATCTCCAGAGCAGAAAGGGCGAGTTGCGGATCCAGAGCTTCTACCCCTGCTTGAGCCAGCCAGGATTGCGCCTCTGGGGTTGCCATCCCACCCCCTGACCAGGGACCCCAGTTGATCGACAGTCCCACGAACCCCTGCGAGCGACGCTGATGCACCAGGCTATCCAGAAAATGATTCGCCGCCGCATAGTGCCCTTGACCCAGTGATCCCCACACCGCGGCAATGGAAGAAAAACAGACAAAATAGTCCAGATCCTCTGACTGCGAAAGCTGGTGCAGATTCCATCCCCCCTGCACTTTCGGACGCAACACTGTCTGCCATTGTTCAGGAGTCAATTCCGCCAGAGGGGCAAAGCCTTCCACTCCCGCTACATGAAAGATCCCTTTCAATGGGATCCCCATGGACTGGATCTGTGGCCAGGCTTGTTGAAGATCCGCGAGATCCGCGACATCTACTGCAATCACCATCACCTGCGTCCCTGTGGATCGGAGAGCCTCGATCTGGGGTTGGACTTCAGAAGTGAGACCTCGACGGCTGAGCAGGATCAGATGTTGCGCCCCATGATCCACCAACCACTTCGCCAGCTGCAGACCTAATGCACCAGTTCCCCCTGTAATCAGGTAGCTACCGCCAGGCTCTAGACGCAATGATCCAGAGGGTGTGATGGTTGTGGAAACTAGACGGGGAACCAGTCGCTGCCCAGCACGGAGTACAACCTGATCCTCTGCATCCTCACTGAGCAGTTCCTGAACTACCTCATCCACCTGATCCGTTAAATCTCTGGCAGGGTCCAGATCGATCAACCCACCCCAAGCCTGGGGATACTCCAGAGAAACAACTTTACCTAGTCCCCACAGACAAGATTGGGAGCGGGCAATTGACGGGTTTTCTGCAGCTATCACTCCAGTCGTCAGCACCCACAGTTTCGCTGGAATAGGAGAACTCTGCCGAAACAGAAATTGCACCAGCTGGAGTAACCGGATCCCATCACCCTCAACAGAATCAGAAATTTCCTCCTCTGCCACATAAACAATGCCCCTTAGAGGTAACTCGTGAGAAGAAAAAAGGTGCTGCCTCTCTTCCGAATCCAGCAAGTTCGGATCCCCTGGCACAACGATGCAGGACTGTCCTTGCTTCTGCAGTCCTTCCAGCAATGAATGGATCCTTTCCTGGTGATCTGTAAGGATGAGCCATTGACCAGACGTTGATGAAGCACCTGGCCTGGGTAACGGGGAAGGCTGCCAGTGGATCTCGTAAAAAGGTAAGGAGACAGAAGGGTGCGGAGCATCCACCAATGCTGGCTCGATCCAGTAACGCTCTCGCTGGAAAGGATAGGTGGGTAATCCCATCACTTTCTTGTAACCATAGCCCTGGTTCAGGCCATCCCAATCGATCGCAAGCCCCTGAACATACAGTTGAGCCAGTCCCTGCAGGATCTGAACCCAGTCGGATTGCCCC
>JAAUUJ010000138.1 GCA_012030715.1 Synechococcaceae cyanobacterium SM2_3_1
GGAGGATGGATAGAGTAGGAGATATTCATGTTTTCTGATATCTGCCATCGTATGCTGATTAACTTAATTCAGCAATACAGAGATCCGCTACTTCTAGCGGTACATCCTCTGGGAGAAGTCATTGGCCAGGCCTTAGCCGCTCCAGAAGCACGAGGAATTATTTTGCCAGGCCCTGGAACAACAACTATCAGAAGACGAGTTAGGATGCAACAATTTCCCGTAAGATTTGATTGATCCCCTGATAGATCCGAATCAGCTCATCCTCCGTCGTACAGTAGGGAGGCATCACATACAGAACATTCCCGAGCGGTCGTAACAACAGGCCCTGTTCCAGCGAACGTTTTCGGATCTCTAATCCAACTTGATTCAGATACCCCGATGCTTCTGGGGTTTTCACATTCATGGCTGCGATGGATCCTGTTAGCCGCCAGTGGCTGATCCTCTCATGATCTAAGTAATGTTCATAGCAGCGCTGATGAATCATCTCCATAGACTTAAAAGTAGCTTCATTTTCAGTGAGCAACTCCAGAGAAGCTAAACCCGCTGCACACCCAAGAGGATTAGCTGTATAACTATGCCCATGAAATAAAGTCTTCAACGGATCATCGCTATAAAAAGCTTCGTAGATCTGCTCAGTACACACCGTGACTGCTAGAGGTAAAAAACCTCCTGTAATCCCTTTCGACAGGCAAATAATATCAGGTGAAACCTGAGCTCGTAGAGCAGCAAACCAATCACCTGTACGTCCAAATCCTGTCATCACCTCATCGAAAATGAGCAGGGTATCATGGGCTTTTGCCAGCTGAACGATCTTTTGCAGGAATAAGGGCCGACACATCCTCATCCCACCAGCCCCCTGCACCAGAGGTTCAATAATGATCCCTGCACAACCGTTTGGATCAACGCTTAGGATCTTTTCCAACTGCCACAGAGTCCTTTCCTCCTGTTCCTGAACATCAGGATCTCCCTGGTAAGTGGCTGGAAAGGGAACATATTTCACATCAAAGAGCAGATCTACATAAACCTGCGAAAAAATTGAGCGGGCTCCGACGGACATTGCCCCAAAGGTATCCCCGTGATAAGCCCCCTCAAAAGCAATGAAATTAGTTCTGGTCTGATCTCGATTATGCCAGTACTGGTAGGCCATTTTTAAGGCCACTTCGACTGCGGTTGATCCATCATCCGAATAAAATACACGGGTTAAGTTCTCAGGCAATTTTTCAACTAATGCTTCAGCGAGTTTCTCGGCAGGATCGTGGGTAAATCCAGCAAAAATAATATGCTCTAATTGTTGAGATTGCTTATAAATCGCCTCAGAAATCTTGGGATGACAATGCCCGTGCAGATTAACCCACCAGCTGGAGATACAGTCCATGAGCCGACGTCCATCCTCCAACTCGATCCAGATTCCTTCTCCTCGCTTAGCTTTCAGGGGTTCAGGAGATAATTTGGCCTGTGAAAATGGATACCATAGATGAGGATGCATGATTGACCTGCTAGTTCGATTCTGACTGAGTAAGCTTCAGGAAAGCTTCCAGTAATGTTTCAGGATTCACCGGATTGAGCATATCAACCTCCCCTAAAACTGTCACCTGTCCATAATGGATGATGGCCTCCCGATTCGATCGGTTTCTAGGCCCATTGAGAATCACACCCCAGATCGGAATATTAGCCTGACGCAGGGCGGCAATAGACAGAAGCGTATGGTTGATTGTTCCCAACGTACTTCGAGCCACCAGACAAACCGGAAGTTCCAGATAGCGGATCAGGTCAATCATAAGATCTTTGCGATTGAGGGGAACCAGCAACCCACCTGCACCTTCAACCACCAGATAAGGCTTGGAATGAGAAGGGATCCAGAAATCAGCAAGCTTGATATTCACACCATCAATCGCGGCAGAAGCGTGGGGAGAAAGGGGCTGAGAAAGTCGAAATCGTTCAGGCAAAAAATGACTCGGATCCAGTCTCGTAACCTGTCTTACATACTCTGTATCTGTTAAAGGGAACAAACCAGACTGAACAGGTTTCCAGTAAAGGGCTCCTAATCCTAAAGTCAATAGGGACGAAATAACAGTTTTACCCACGTCGGTATCTGTTCCAGATACAAAGATCTGTTTAGGGGGATTGAAGTGGTCCAATGAGGAATTCCTAAACTGCTGGGTTTCCATAGGGGGGGGATCAATGTTCACAACGTATCTCGCTCAAGATGCGCATTATATATTTCCAGCCCCACTGACCGATGCCCGGGACGCCGTTGACTGTTCACAATTCTTTGCCCCAGTCCTGACTTGAGATCATCAGCAACAGCGGGGGAGAACGTCTGCGCACCTTCAAGCTCGCTTCTGAACACTGCATCTAGCAGAGCGCGCTCTTACTCTAGACAAGGGGGGATTTAGGAAAAGGGAGGATCTTTCCTTTACAAAGTTTTAAGATTTAATCAGGATCTCGCTAGGCATCGAAGGGGTTGCAGGGCATGAGCATGACACGTTGGGGTTTACTGGCAGGTGGTCTGGTGCTGGGGGTTGGGTTGGGAAGTTATGGCATGAACTGGCTAAGTATGGGACAGGCTCAGGATACCGAGATCTCACCGGAGCCCGGCATTGCCACACCACAACCCTACGTGGGGGCTCTGGGCCGGATCGAGCCTGCTGGAGAGGTGATCAACATTAGTGGTCCTCCTGGGGAACGCATTGGTGAATTGCTGGTTAGTAAAGGAGATCGGGTCAATGTAGGCGCGGCCCTGATCCGATTGGAAACCTTCGATGAGCGCCTCGCAGAGCGGAATTATGCGGCCAGTCAGCTCGAAGAAGCAAGGCAACGTCTGGACGCTGAAACTCGTTACGCTGAAACCCAGATCCAGGAAGCCCTTACCCGTGTGAACCAGGTGGATCAGCCTCGCGCCCTAGAGATTGAGGCCCAGGCAGCCACAGTCCGTCAGATTCAGGCCGAACTAGAAGATGCCGAAACCGATCTGGCCCGCTTTGAAACCCTCTATGCCGAAGGCGCCATCTCCCAGCAAGATCTACAAAAAAGTGAGCTCCAGGTGCAGCAAAGACAGGAAGCCCTCAGCAACGCCCAGGCCACCCGGCGCCAACTGCAGCAGACTCGTACAGCGGATCTAGAAAACGCCACCCAGCAGGTGGAAACCGCCGAAGCCAATCTGGATCTCGCCCGCAGTCAAATTCAGGTGGAGTCGCTGGCCCGCAACCTGGAGCTGGCAGAAGCACGGCTGGAGCGAACCCTGATCCGGGCACCCCGCGAGGGTCAGATCCTGCAAATCCTGGCCTACCCTGGCGAAGCCATTGAGAGTGAAACGGGGATCCTGCAAATGGGCAACACCCAGCAGATGATGGTGGTCGCCGAGATTTACGAAACAGACATCACTAAAATTCAGGTGGGACAACCCGCAAACATCTCCAGTCAGGCTTTACTCCAGCAACTTCAGGGCACCGTGGAGCAAATTGGTCTGCAGATCAATAAAAAAGATGTTCTGGACGAAGATCCGGCAGCGGATGTGGATGCCCGCATTGTCGAGGTGGATATTCGTCTGGATCCTGAAAGCAGTGAACGTGTGGCAGGTCTGACGAATCTACAGGTCGATGTTTCGATTGCCACTCAGGGAAGCTAAGTCCTCCCCTTGCTTCATCTGACTCCGAGGTTGCCATCATGAACTGGTTCAAGCCCAAAATTCCTCTGGCCTGGCTACAGCTGACTCGCGAAAAGATCCGTTTGCTGGTGGCGCTGGCAGGGATCAGCTTTGCCTGCATTCTCATGTTTATGCAACTGGGGTTTCAGGAGGCCTTATTTGACAGTGCCATCCTGTTTCACCAATCGATTCAGGGGGATGTGTTTCTGATCAGTCCCCAGTCTAATGCCCTGATTGCCATGGCCACCATTTCCCAGCGACGTCTTTACCAGGCGCTTAACTTTGCCGAAGTGGAATCCATCAGCCCCATGTATCTGGGATTTGCCCTCTGGAAAAACCCGGAGAATGGCCGCACCCGCAGTATCTTTGTGGTGGGCATTGATCCCACAGACGACATTCTCGATCTCCCCCAGTTCGAAGCAGCCGATCTGGAGCGGATCAAGCGGCAGGATGTGGTCATCTTTGACCAGGCTTCCCGACCCGAGTTTGGTCCCATTCTGGAATGGTCTAACCAGGGACGTCATGTTACCACTGAAGTCGGAGGGCGACAGGTCACAGTTGAAGGTCTGTTTCACATGGGGGCGACCTTTGGCGCAGATGGCAATATTATTACCAGTGATCTGAATTTCCTGCGCATCTTTGAACAACGACAGACCGGAATCATTGAGGTGGGAGTCATCAACCTGCAACCTGGGGTGGATCTGGAAAGTATTCTCTCCAGGATGCGAGAATTTTATCCTGCGGATGTCACAGTCTTTTCTAAGGAAGAGTTTGTCGAATTTGAACGTAGTTACTGGGCCGAAAGTACTGCTATTGGCTTTATTTTTGGCCTGGGGACGATGATGGGATTTATTGTCGGCATTGTCATCGTTTATCAGATTCTCTACACCGATGTCTCGGATCACCTGGCGGAGTATGCCACCCTCAAAGCTATGGGCTATGCGGATCGTTACCTTCTGGGGGTAGTGTTTCAAGAATCGATTATTCTTGGAGTTCTGGGATACATTCCTGGTTTTAGTCTCTCCCTCCTGCTTTATGACCTGACCCAAAATGCCACGTTGCTCCCCATTGTCATGACACTGGAGCGTTCTTCCTTTGTCTTTACCCTGGCCCTGACCATGTGTTTTCTTTCTGGTGCCATTGCCGTTCGCAAACTCAGAGCTGCGGATCCGGCTGATATTTTCTAACCTTCCCAAACTGACGTTGAGAGTAAGCTCATGCTCAAGCACTTATTTGTTGCCAAAGAATCCAGAATGATGCCCCCTGCACCCATTATTTCCATTACAGATCTCAATCACTTCTACGGCGAAGGATCGTTGCGTAAACAGGTGCTCTTTGACATTAACCTCACGCTCGAACCGGGAGAGATTGTCTTGATGACTGGTCCTTCGGGCTCAGGGAAAACCACGCTTCTGACCCTGATGGGAGCCTTGCGGTCAGTGCAGGAGGGGAGTCTAAAAGTACTCGGAAAAGAGCTCAAGGGAGCCTCGAAACAGGAATTGATCCGGCTCCGCCGTCAGATTGGGTATATCTTTCAAGGTCACAATTTGCTCAGGTTTCTAACTGCAGTTCAGAACGTACAAATGTCGCTAGAACTGCACGATGATGTGAAGAGATCTCAGGCAAAATCCCGAGCCGAAGCGATGCTGCAAGCAGTTGGTCTGGGAGAGCGGATCAACTACCTGCCCGAGAAGCTTTCTGGAGGACAAAAACAACGAGTTGCCATTGCCCGAGCCCTGGTCAGTCATCCCAAGTTGGTGCTGGCGGATGAGCCCACGGCGGCTCTAGATAGCAAATCGGGTCGGGAGGTGGTGAATCTCATGCAACGATTAGCCCGCGAGCAGGACTGCGCCATCCTCATGGTCACGCATGATCACCGTATTCTCGATATTGGAGACCGGATCGTGCATGTCGAAGACGGGTATCTACATCATGATGTCAATACATTAGTGCCCACTTCTTCAAGTGCGCTTTAACATCCTGTTCTCCAATGAAATTCAGCTATGATTGGCCCGGCCTGATCAGTGAAGACAATGCTTAATCCAGCTCTGTGCGAAAGGCCACCGATGGAGTGGATCCAGACCAAATCCACACTGCTGAGCCTCCTGACCAATCCCTGGATCATGCTGCCCCTACTGGCGGGGTTAGCTCTCTTGCCCTGGATCTTGCTCCGCAAACGCAAAAAGTGGGTGATCGGCAGCCTGGCGATGATCCCCTTTCTCCTCTATCTGCTGCTGCCCTTACCTCCGATGGTGGCGTTGGCGGAATGGGGCTTGACAGTCTGGGTTCCTCCTGATTCTGGACGTCCGGCAGATGCTCTGGTCTTGCTGGGTCGTGGGGGAGAGCTAAGCCGATCTCGCATTGATCCGGCGCTGCAATTATGGCGGGCAAACCGGGCTCCCTTGATCTTTTTGAGTGGCAATGTTGATGCGGAACGGATGGCCCGGGCCTTAAAAAACCAAGGCGTACCGCAGTCTGCGATTCAATTGGAGGGTTGTTCCCAGACCACCGAGGAAAATGCTCTGTTTACGGCAGTCAGTCTGCAACCCCAGGGGATCGACGAGATTATCCTGATCACTGATCCTCCTCATCTGCTGCGATCCTGGCTGACATTTCGCAGTTTGGGTTTTGAGGTGATTCCTTACATGAGTCCAGGATTGGATCGGCGGGAGGGCTATCATCTGCCTCTGGGGGTGTTGCGTGAGTATGTCGGTCTGCTTAGTTACGGCGTTCTGGGACGATTTCTTCCTCGCCAAGCTCCAGAGCAGTTGAACGCGCAAGCAGATTTGCCAGAGGGGTGAGGGGTCCAGACAACTTCAATGCAAGCTTTCTCACCTTACTGGAGGAGCAGAGAGAAATACCAGGGTCGCCGGATCTCCGGCAGGGGTTTCATAGCTGAGAAGGAGTTGCTCCTCCTGGTGTGACCACTGGGTGACTGATTCCAGAGCCCGAAAAATTGCTGTTCCTGATTCAGGATCGGCACAGCACAAGCCTTGCGAGTCGAAAGGATCGGTCCAAGAGTGAGGGCCTGCTGGCGACGCTCTGCATTGTCTGGATCCTCAACTTTAATTGGGGCAGTGTAGGCGTTGCATCCGCCAAACCCCTGCATCTGCGCTTCTGTAAACGTCGCCGTAATCTCAGTGTCTGTCAGAACAGGTTGCTGATCATCCTTGAGATTGATCAAGATCCAGTCCGTGTTGGCCAGCTCTGATAGGGTTGGGGCATCCATATCTTGGGGGAGCGATTGCATCGGGCGTGTTGTTTTGCAGGGCTAGAATCAATCTCTCGGGGAGACCAGAAACATAACTCAGGTTGATCGTTAAGTGCAGGAGTGAAAAAAACATGGTTATTAAGGTCTGGCAAAAGGTGCTTCGAACCCATTCGGCCTGATCTTTGCGAAGTTAGGGGCAGATTTCGGTGGTCCATTCCTGTGCTCCCTCGCCCCGGCGACAGCGCATTTGCTGTCCTGCCCAGTTGAGCAGCCACTCATTGCCCTTGGGAATAAATTCCAGCCGATAGCGGATCCCTTCAATCGAATCGTCCGCCAGCCCTGTCTGGGTAACCAGGATCACTGTTGTGTTCTCATCCTGTTTAGACACCACAATTTCCTCTACAAAGTTCCCTTCAGTAACTGTCCCCTGCGACCCAAAGATCTCTGAAGCCATCTGCACAGGATCGGCCCCAGACACATCCACACTGGCATTGGCGATTTCCAGATATTCGGCTCGTTCTGCAGAATAATCTGTGGCCGGATCCCCTTGAGAACAGGCAACTATTGCCCAGACCACAAGCGGAAGGAAAAGAGCATATCTCCAGAGCTTAACCATAAGTTACACCTTGAGTGTTAACCAACGCTGTCAAGATCGACCACATCATATCCTATGCAGCTCGCAATCATCTCTGACTCAGATCCTGGATCAACCGCTGGGCTGCCTGGACATCAAGGGGCCGATAGAAAAAGTACCCTTGAGCATAGGGACATCCCAATTCCCGTAGCTGCTCCACCTGCCGCAAAGTTTCTACCCCTTCAGCTACGACTGACATCTTAAAGTTATTAGCCAGATCCAGAATCGCTTTTACCAGAGCCTCCCCTTCTCCTGGTTTGCCCATGCGCTGGATAAAAGATTTATCGATCTTCAGACCGCTCACCGGAAACTTGTGCAGATAACTCAGAGAAGAATAGCCTGTGCCAAAGTCATCAATACTGAGGTGAATATCCCGCCGACGGAGCTGATGCAGAGTTTCTGTGGTAGTTTCGTGACTATCCATAAAGGCACTTTCTGTGATTTCCAGTTTCAGAAATCGTCCTTCCAATCCTGTTTCATCTAGGATCTGATCAATGTGAGCAATTAAATTTGCCTGAGCAAACTGCCGGACAGAGAGATTGACATTCACAGTCATCGGCACCGAAGGATACTGTTGTTGCCAGGAGCGCAGTTGCTGACAGGCCTCATGCAAAATCCATTGACCTAAGGGGATGATCAGGCCGTTATCCTCAGCCGTGGGAATAAAATTACCCGGTCCCACCAGACCACACTGCGGATGATACCAGCGCACCAGAGCTTCAAATCCTAAAGGTTGAGCCGAGTCAAGACACACAATCGGTTGAAAAAACAAACGAAACTCACCCCGTTCAAGTGCCTGTCTTAGATCAGTCAGCAACTGTAGGCGGATCTGAGCCTGGACATGCATGGAAGGTTCAAAAAACTGACAACTGCCCTTTCCGGCTGCTTTAGCTTTGTACATGGCAATATCGGCATCCCGAAGCAGATCTTCAGCTTTGCGATAGGCCTTGCCCTCCACAATTCCAATACTGGTGGACATATAGATTTCTTGTCCTCCTAACTCAAACGGCTTCAGGAATAACGCCTGGATCAGTTCTATTCTCAGGGATACATCCTGCAGATTTACGATAGGATCGAGAAGAATCACATACCCATCCTCACCAAGTCGAGCTAACATATCATTGTTTCGCAGACACCCATTTAATTGAGTTGCAATCTTCACCAGCAGTTGATCCCCAATAGCATGACCAAGGGAATCATTCACAACCTTAAACTGATCACAGTCGATTAATAAAACTGCAAAGTTATAGTTAGGTGTCTGCTTGAGCTGCTGAATACATTTATTGATTCTGTTGAGGAGTAACGTACGATTGGGAAGCTGCGTCAGACTGTCATAAAGAGCCATGCGCATCAGTTGCTGCTGAACTTGCTTCCGCTGCTGGATTTCGGTCTGTAACGATTGATTGGCCTGATGGAGCTCGTAGGTGCGTCGATGCACTCGTTCCTCCAGATCTTGATTGGTGGCGTCCGTCAGCGCTTTGGCTTCAGCAAGAGCAGTGGAGGCAATTTCATAAATATGAGAATGGGCTAATAGCAGTTGATGAATATCTAAAAGGTGGGGATGTTCACCCTCAATGTTGACAACAATCGGCTCGTAGATCCTGGCGGAATTTCTTTCGAGCGAGAACTTGGCTGCTTCGGCAATTAGGGTTTTTCCCGAAATGATCAGAACATCTTCCTCAAAGAACTTTTGCAGGATACTCAGGGAACGGTTCCAGAAAACATCAATGCTGTAGGGCAGGCTGGTAATGTGCTCATAAAAACGCTGGCGGGGAACAATACCTGTATAGTGGCCTGCATCGGTAATGATCACTCCGGGTAATAATGGTTTTCGCTTGAATAGCTTGAAGAGGTAGGAACCGGGCTGCTGGGCCTCCAGGCGTTCATCGTAGAGGATCAGTTCCTCCACTACAGAATCGAGAGCTAGGGGCCGAATTTGAGACTTATAGCGAAGTTGCATATGCTCTGTTGCTGCCTCCAGATCTCGAGAGGGCGGGGATGCCCATTCAGCTCTTGGAAACGGTGAAACCTCAGAATGAGTAATTGAACGAATCAGGGGGGCAGAAACATCAGGACGCCGCTGCTGGATCCATTCCTGATAACTGGAGGCCTGTACAGAAATAACCTGCAAGGTGGTATTCGATCTGGCTGCCAGCACTTCAGCCACATGATCGGGAATCGAGATCGGACTCCCCAGATAGTAACAACCCCGCCAGAGGAGCAGGGGAATCAGGGGATAGGCTGCTGCTAACTCCGCAAAGTCCTCCAGAAAACGTGCCGTTAGATGCGGATCCAGGTGATGTAGCTGGACATAACCCTGTTCATCGATCAACAGGCGCAGCGCCTGGTTTAGGGTTATCTGATCCGCCCTCAGTTGTTGCCATACCGATAGTGGTGCAGCAGCGTAGGAAGAGGAGTTCGAGGAGCTGCTAGCTAGCATACATGGCCGTTAATAGCCGAGGAGATCACAGAGGCATCAGCACCACCACTGCCACTATAATTTACCCCGCCAGGTATGTAATGTTACTTAACCAGAGCATAACCTGCAAAAAAGTGTGCCCCTAATCAAGATCCTCCAGGGGGGCAAACCCTTGACGTTGAATATTTTCAGTCACCGTTTGGGGCTCCATAAACTGAAGCAGGTAGTCGGGTCCTCCTGCCTTGGATCCCACACCGGATAGCTTCAAGCCCCCAAAAGGTTGTCGATCCACGAGAGCCCCGGTGATATCACGGTTGATGTAGAGATTGCCAACCTCGAATTCGGCGATGGCCTGTTCAATGTGAGAGGGAGTGCGAGAATACAATCCTCCGGTCAGCCCATAAACGGTGGAGTTGGCCACCCGCAGAGCCTCAGCAAAATCTGGAACACGGATCACAGCCAGCACAGGCCCAAAGATCTCTGCCTGAGCCAGAGAAGACTGAGGATCCACATCCTCAAAAATCACAGGACCAATAAAGTAGCCATCCTCCGGTGGAGTGACCTCAAGGGCAACGGAGGTCTCGGCTTTAGCCTTGTCAATCGTCTGTTGAATCCGATCTCTGGCTTCAGCGTCGATGACAGGTCCCACCTGCGTAGCGGGGTGTTCTGCTAACCCAACTACTAAAGACTTCACAGCCTCCACCAACCGCTCCAGGAAAAGGGGATAGATGGCCTCCACCACGATCACACGGGAGCAGGCCGAACATTTCTGCCCACTGTAGCCAAAGGCCGAGGTGACCACTCCTTTGACTGCCTGATCCAGATCGGCACTGGCATCGATGATCAGGGCATT
The DNA here is from genome assembly GCA_012030715.1 of Synechococcaceae cyanobacterium SM2_3_1. Taxonomy (GTDB): domain Bacteria; phylum Cyanobacteriota; class Cyanobacteriia; order Thermostichales; family Thermostichaceae; genus JAAUUJ01. The sequence goes on from JAAUUJ010000138.1 coordinate 10,764, forward strand.
TTTGCCTCCCATTTCGGCGATCACCCGCTTCAGGTGAGCCTGAGGGGGACGGAGGACGGCAGCATCTGCAAAAATTTTACAGCCGACGTTCTGGGATCCGGTGAAAGCAATCAGGGAAACCTGGGGATGATTGACCAGGAATGGACCGATGATCTCCCCCACCCCTGGCAACAGTTGAAAAACCCCAGCCGGAATCCCGGCATCCACCATGATCTCTGCCAGTTTGCAGGCCACTACAGAGG
>JAAUUJ010000139.1 GCA_012030715.1 Synechococcaceae cyanobacterium SM2_3_1
CTGCGCACTTTTCTTTACCCGGTGGTCAGTCTCAAAGATCAAACCAGTGTGGTGCTACCCTGTGAAACCTTGATGCTCTGCGGCATTGGCAACTACTACAATCCCTGTGACCTAGCCATCGTGGTATTCGTGCAGCGGCCTCAGGAACTGTTTAGCCAGCTGGTGCAACGGATCCGTGCCACTGAGGCCGTGATCAGCCAGGGTCCGGAGGTGTGGATGCAGTCGGAACAGGTGTCGCTGGCTCGTCAGGGCAATGACTATATCAACACCAAGTACCTGGTATGGCCCTACGCGCTGCCCAGTGCTGCTCAGGACACGCTGGTGAAACAAGGATTCTCGCTGATCAAACTTTCTCCCCCTGATGCCGCCCGACCGATGTCAGTGATCAATCGAGACTAGTCGTCCAGACACAACACCTGCATGAACCCATGTCTGCTCTTCTCCCTCTATTGCTGCAGGCCATGCGGCAGCCTCCTTTTTACCCGCATCCCGTAGAATCTCCCATCCAACTGCTGCAAACCCACATTTCCTGCATTCTGCTCACGGGCCCCTACGCCTACAAGCTGAAAAAGCCACGGAATCTGGGGTTTCTCGATTTCTCCAGTCTGGAACAACGTCACCACTATCTGCAGGAAGAACTGCGGTTGAACCAGCGAGGTGCCCCTGATCTCTATCTGGAGGTGCTACCGATAACCCAGCAGGGGGATAGCTTTCATTTGGGGAGACAAGGAGCGGTGGTGGAGTACGCCCTGAAGATGCGGCAGTTCCCCCAGCGGTGTCTATTGAGCCAGATGCTGGAGCAGGGGGAAATAACCGAAAGCCTGATGCAGGATCTGGGACGGGTTGTGGCCAGCTATCACCGCAGTAGCAACACTGATGATCACATTCGCCAGTTTGGCACTGTTGCTTCGGTTCGCCAGGCCTTTGATGAAAATTATGCCCAGACCCGCGACTATATCGGTGGCCCCCAGACCGAGGATCAATTCACCGCCACCCAGGCCTACACGAATCATTTCTTCTCGGAGCGGGCTGAGATCCTGGAGCAGCGGCGGCAGCAGCAGCGAATTCGAGAAGGCCACGGGGATCTGCACCTGGGCAACATCTGCTACTGGCAGAACCAGATCCTGCTGTTTGACTGCATCGAATTCAACGAGTCCTTTCGCTGTGTGGATGTCATGTACGACGTCGCCTACGGTGTGATGGATCTGGAGGACCACGACCGTTCGGATCTGGGCAACGCCTATCTCAACACCTACCTGGAAGAGAGTGGGGACTGGGAGGGGCTGCAGGTACTCCTTCTGTATCTGGTACGCCAGGCCTATGTGCGGGCCAAGGTGACCTCCTTTCAGCTGAACGATGACCAGATCCCTGCTGCAGAACAAGAGGAAGCCCACCGAACCGCTGCTGACTACTATCGTCTTGCTTGGTCCTATACCCAACCTCGGCAGGGACAGGTATTCCTGATGGCAGGACTGTCGGGATCGGGAAAAAGTAGCGTGGGCCGATGGCTAGCGCGGCGGATCAATGCGATTCAGATCCGCTCGGATGCTGTGCGGAAACACCTGGGAGGACGGGAACTCCATGAGCAAGGTGGCCCCGATCTCTATACCCCTGCAATGAGTGAGCGCACCTACAGTCGCCTGATTCAGCTGGGGCTCCTCCTGGCAAAAGAGGGGTACCGGGTCATCCTGGATGCCAGGTTTGATCAGCGTCAATGGCGGGAACAGGTGATCACCGGAGCTACCCAAGGACATCTGCCCCTGCGGATCCTGCACTGCGAGGCTCCCCCTAAGGTGCTGCAAGAGCGTCTACTGGCCCGCCACCCTGGTCAGGATATTACGGATGCCACCCTGGATCTTTTGCCCCTGCAACAGGCTAGTTGGGAGACCTTTAGTGACAGGGAGCTTCCTTACGTCCACACCGTGTCGACAGATCAGAACTGGCAGGACCAACTGCAATCCTGGCTGCAAGCGTGACAAATCGCCTGAGCGACCATCAGTGGAAATAGGAAGCCCCATTGATGTCAAAGGTGGCTCCCGTGGCATGGGGAACTTGGCCTGAGGCCAGGAACGTGATCAGGTTGGCCACATCCTGAGGATCGGCAGGTGCTCCCATGGGAATATCCGCGATGACTGACTGGGCACCCTGAGTCTGCATCAGTTCCTCAATGCGGGCCGTGCGCACAAACCCTGGAGCAATGGCATACACCAGGATCCCCTCCGCTGCCACAGTTCTGGCCAGGGTACGGGTTAACGCAATCACGCCCCCTTTGGAGGCAGCATAGGGCATGAACTGAGGCCCATCACCCCGAAACGCTGCTCGGCTGGCCAGGTTAATGATGATCCCCTGCTGTTGCTGCCGGAAATGGAGAACCGCTTCTCGACAGAGATCCGCAACCGCGATTAAATTCACCTGCAGAGTCTGCTGCCAGCCGTGGGACCAGGACTCCCAATCCTCAGTGATCGGGGCAGAGGGCATGGTGGCGGCATTGTTGATCAACACATGAATTGCTCCTCGCCATTGCCATGCTTCAGACCACAACTCCCGAGCCCTGCCAGGTACCGCCAGATCCGCCTGCAGCAAGTAGATCCGGTCTCCCTGCAGATCCGCTGCGATCGCCTCTGCTTCTGATCGTCCGCGATGGTAATGGAGCAGCACATGAGCGCCTACTTGATGCAACGTCCGCACGGTGATTTCCCCAATCCCCCGTGATCCCCCCGTGATCAACACCGTCTGCCCCTGCAGATCCATACGTCCCTCTTGAACCCGTGGCTGTGTATTGATGGCACTGAGGCTCAGGTCACGGTTCCCAACAGTTTCAGTCCCGACGCCAGAGGATCGATACCCTGATCAAAGCGGGTTTCTTCATCAAAAAAAGCCCCTGCCACTGTACCCCCACCACTTGTGCTCCCCGCAGATCGGCCCCGCGCAGGTTGGCTCCCAGCAAATTGGCTCCATCCAGAACCGCCCCCTGCAGATTGGCCCCCTGCAGATTGGCCACCCGGAGATCGGCCTTCTGCAACTGGGTACCCACGAGCGTCGCCAGCCAGAGATTCGCTCCCGCCAGTTGGGCCTCAGCCAGCACCGCATGGAGCAGACTGGCCTTCTGCAGCTCTGCCCCCCGTAGCAACGCCCCCGACAGCTCTGCTTCCTCTAAGTTGACCATGGAAAGATTGGCATCCTGCAAATCCACCTGCTTGGCACTCACGATCCGCAAATTGGCACTGGTCAAGTTAGCTCCCCGCAATCGGGTTTTATAGAGATGGGTTCCACTCAGATTGGCTCCAGTCAGATCCGCCCAGTCTAGGGAAGCCCGTTGCAGATCTGCGCCGTAAAGATCTGCCCGCTGCAGTTGAACCCGTTGCAAGTTAGCTTCCTGCAGCTGAGCCCCCCGCAGAATCGTTTCCTTCAACTTGCTGTTTTGCAAGTCGGCCCCGCGCAGATTAATATCCCGCAGATAGGCCCCCGACAGATCCACCGCATCCAGGCGGATGTGATGAAAGTCTCTATCCCAGGCGGCATAGCGCTCCAGCAGCTCAGCAGCAGTCTGGACAGAGGACATGAAACAGCTCCTTGTGATGCCAGCAGAGTCAACCTACCTCGACAAACTGGATCCACCCCGCCAGCATAGCCTGGTTCTTCGAGATCCAGATTCTATTGCGCGCCAACCCCTGAGGAGCGCTGGAACTACCACTGCCAGCGAAGTCCTTGATCCTGCAGGTGCTGACGCAGTTCTGGCCAGTCAGGATCCTGAATATCAGGGGGCAACCGATCCGATTGTTGAATCAACCAACCCGCTGTCGCTCCTGCTGCGGCTCCAATACTCCATTCCCCATGGTGGATACGAGTGGCAGCATTGACGATATGGGTAACGGCGATCCCCTTTCCCCCGATCAGAAGATTATCCACCCGCTGCGGGATCATGCTTTCCAGAGGAATCTGAATGGGACGGACAAAGTATTCGTTGGCAGGTGCGGATCGGGCATTGTTGGCGGGTTCCCAGTTGCGGTAGCGGCAGCCGTGCATATCAATGGCGTAATGAGTGAGCCCGACCACGGTGGGAGTGAAATCGCGTCCGGTTAACCCCCGCCGGATATCATGCTCGGTGATCATAAACTCTTGATCCCCATAGGCGGATCGACCCAGGATCCTGCGGCCTTCCCGAATGTAGGGCATCATGCTCAAGCCCGATTCGGTGCCCATCGGAGATCCAGGACCCGAGATCAGCGCCAGGGGAACGGTAGGACGGGACTGGGTTTCCATCAGCCACTCCGCAAAAAGCAGCGCATGATTTTCTCCATCCTTGAGGGCACTGAAGTTCATCCCCCCTAACCAGTTGTGGTGCTGGCCTGTGCTGCGGATCGATTCCGGTGTCATCAGCAGAGGTGGATCCATCAGCGCCCAGTCATTGCCCTTATTCCAGTTGATCATGGTCATATCCCCGAGAGCAGGCACGCCTACAAAGGGATCATTGCGGCTGAGACTGACGATGCGACGGTAGTGAAACACACTCTTGCCCGCAACCATGGGGAAATCTGCCAGATCGTAGTCCAGACGGTGTTCGGCGCGGGAATGTCCCGGTTGCAGTTGAGCCAAAACGGCCTGGGATCGCCCCTGATCATCATGAATAGCCAGAACAAAGGGGAAGGTAAATGCCTGAGTACATTCAGGGTTGTTTGCGGGGGCCCCAAAGGGCTCACCTGTCGTGCTTTTCGCCTCGGATCCAATCCGGTAAGGGATCCCAGCCCAGGCCACCAGTTCTCCCGTATCTGTGGCATCGATCACAATCATGCTTTTGCCTGGTGGAGCCTGTAGGCGGATCGGGGTTTTAGTAAAGGTGTCATCCTCGGCCCAGCTGTACCAGCCGGTGAACTCCTGTGACAGCCGCCCTTTGGGCAGGTAATTGGGATCTCGGGCCTGCCGTTTTACTGCATAGATGGCCTCGATCTGAGATCCGTCAGTGGAAAATTCTGCTCCTTTGAAAGCGATTGAAGTACCCCAGCGACTGGCAGGAGCAAAGGGTTGGGCCTGTTGGAGAACCGCTTCTGCAGCTCGCGCCCCAGCCTCAGGAGGAAAACAAAGTCCCCCCACCCAGCAACTATTGATCTCGGCAACTCTCATTGGAGCAGATCGGCCTGTCCAGGCTGGTAGTTGCACGGTTTGATCCTCAATGATCGCTTTGAAGGCAAACCAAGAGGCAGAGAAATTTTGGCGTTCCCGCATGGGCAGAGACTCATCAATCGCCGATACCCCCTGAGAGCTGATCTGTCCCCCTAGCCAGGGGGTGAGTTCAATCAGGCAGGTGGTAGCCCCTGAGCGCATGGCATGATTGGCAGCAGCCACTCCCCCAGCGATCCACCAACCACCGCCACTTCACACTCCCAAATCTCGGCAGCTTCCGGCAGAGGCTGGAGGCGGGGCCAGCCTGCAGGGGTCCACAGATTGGGGGAGGGGAACGGTTCCGGTTCCAGGGCTAGGCGGCTGGGGTCTCTTGCCGGGGTATGCACCCATCCCAGAATTGCTCCCACCAGAAAGCTCATTCCTACCAGAAAGGGCAAGAGTCGAGAGGGGCGACGCAGACGAGTCACGATGCCAGGGATCCTATGGAAGCAACAGATAGTAATTTAGCGAATTGCTGGCGGTGATGAGATGAGAATTTATGGCAGTTTGACCATCAAGATCTGCCCCATGACTTCCACCTGATCCCCATGGTGCAGCTTACGGCCCCGCCGAATTTCCATTTCTCCATTCACGCGCACCTCACCCGACTGGATCAGCATCTTGGCCTGCCCTCCAGTTTGGACAACACCTGCGAACTTGAGGAATTGATCGAGTTTGATAAAGGTAGGATTAGCGTCCATGGAAGCGTCCTTGTGTCATGGCTGTGATCCAGGGATAGAGGTGGGTTAGTCTAGATCCACACCATCAACTGTCTGAATGTCTATGGTCTCTTCCTCCGCATTGCGTCCCCAGGATGTTAGCCGTGTTGCCCCTGCTGCTGTCTATCGGGGGGATGGGATCCTGGCCAGTGTGCCTCTCCAGTTGGTGGGATCACGGGCCCTGATCGTGGGTGGACCCCGCAGTCTGACTCGCGTGCAGGAACCTCTGCAGCTGAATTTGCATCAACAGGCTGTGCAGGCGGTCCAGTGGATCCCCTTTGGCCGTGAATCGACAGAAGCTGAGGTGCAGCGGCTGGTCGATCTGGGGCGTGCCCATGCCAGTACAGGGGTGATTGGGGTGGGTGGGGGCAAGGCGCTGGACAGTGCCAAACTGGTGGCCCATCACCTGCAGCAACCGATTATCACTGTACCCACCTCCGCTGCTACCTGCGCGGCCTGGAGTGCGCTCTCGAACCTTTATTCTCCCCAAGGGGCTTTTCTCCAGGATGTTTCCCTGACCCAAACGCCGCTGGCAGTGGTGCTGGATTATGACATCCTGCGCACGGCTCCAATGGCCACCTTGAGAGCAGGGATCGGGGATGCTCTGGCAAAGTGGTACGAAGCTTCCGTCAGCAGTAGTGCTTCTAAAGATGTGCTGATTATCGCCGCCTTGCAGCAGGCCCGAGTCTTGCGAGATCTGTTGTTTCAGCAGGCTGAGACCGCCTTACAGTTTCCAGGCAGTTCCGCGTGGTATCAGGTGGTGGATGCCTGTATCTGTTTGGCGGGGGTTGTGGGTGGCCTAGGGGGAGCCCAATGCCGTACGGTCGCTGCCCATGCAGTCCACAACGGGCTGACCCATCTGATCCATTACCCTCAACACTTGCACGGAGACAAGGTGGCCTTTGGCATTCTGGTGCAGCTGCGTCTGGAAGAGATCCTGCAGGGGAGTCGGCTGGCCGTCACGGCCCGGAAACAGTTGATTGACTTCTATCGCCAGATTCAATTGCCTGTGACGCTTGCCGATCTGGGTCTGCCCTCGCTCACCTCCATGGAACTGAGACAGGTGGCGGAAGTGGCCTGTGCCCCCGGATCGGATATTCACCATCTGCCCTTCCCGGTGCTGGTAGAAGCTCTGGTGGTGGCCATGCAAACCACGGCCCTGGAGGTGAACTCCTCAACGCCTTTGCCGGTCTTCAACCTCTAGGTTGTTTCCTGAGGTGGGTAATTCTGGCTACTATGAGGGTCAGAGAGGCTGATGAGGGGCCTCGAATTTTCCTGTCTGGAAGAAAGGAAATCAGTGGACAGCCTAACCCTGCTGGAAGTGGGAGGTGCCTGTGACTCAAGCAGACTCTATCAAACCGCGCCATATTCTCGTGATCGATGATCAGCAGGGACGGCGAGCTTTGGGATTAGAAGCCGCTACCTATTCACTGGGACGAGATCCCACCTGCAGTATTGTTCTTCAGGGACCGGGGGTATCTCGACAACATGCGATTTTACTGCGAGTACCGGTGTCCAGTGACTACTGCTACCGGATCATCGATGGCAATGCCACAGGCAAGCCCAGTCTGAATGGAATTTGCGTCAATGAGAAGCGCTGTGCTGTTGCTGATCTGAAGAATAAAGATCAAATCTGGTTTGGTGACGAGATTAAAGCCCAGTACTACATTATTGAGATGTCGATAGAGGAATACACAAAATACACAAGTGCTGCTGGCTTTCGCAGTATCAAGACAAAAGCCATAGATATGCAGCAGACTCTTACTTCTGAGTAGCTTTGAGCTTGTTCGGCATCGTGTATGCGACCTTATTTATATGAATAGACAGATCTCTCGACTCTTCTTCCTGCTAGCACTCCGCCTTCTTTAGCGCTAATTCTGCAAAGAAAGATGTGTGGCAAGAGGATCTTAGTCTTGCTTAGTATAATGAATGTCAATTTAGGCAGTACTGAGGATTAACCTGGGTTAATCTCTGTCAATTTAGTGTGAGTAAGCTGATGAATTATACATTTGAGATTCTTGGAGTTTCTCCAGTTCTTCACTTTTTTAAGCACCAACAACAGGAAAAAGGGCAGGTGCCCTCTCGCCCTCGCGTAGCCTATGTCGGGGTGCATACCTGTACGCTGGATGCCTGTCTTGCCTCGATTGAAACTTCGTTACCTCCCCAGGGATGGGATCTGGAGCATCTACTCGAGGTGGTGATCAACTTTTGGGTGACTCATCCTGACAGCATCAGTCATTGGAAACGGCGCTTGCAGGATGCTGGCGGAGACTCGCTGCTGGTGACTCGGGTGGGCAGCTGGACCCTATTGCGATGGGAATTTGAGCGGCTTTTCCATCAGCCAGCCTGAAGGATCCTGGCACCGGGTTGGGGATCCGTGCATTGATGTAGGGTTTTCCGGTCCAACAGGTCTTGACGATTGCCGCTAAGGTGGAGCTAGTCACTCGCGAGTTTCAGCCTCTCAGATCTTATGCAAGCTGAATCCCTGCAAAGACTCCCGCAACCCTCTGGCTCTGGGACCGTGATGGACGGTCAGGACTTGCCGTCTCTTTGCACTGTGCTCTGGTCCCAACGGCCCTTACCCGAATGGATCCCTGGGGTGGAGGGCAACACCTGGATGCGGGTGATCACAGCCCTCTGTCAACTTTGGTGTGAAACAGGGCAACAGGGGATAGTGGTGAGCGGACCTCAGATCTGGCTACCCTATGAGGCCTGGCCGGAACAGGTTCCTGTACCGTTAGCCTTGCCGCCCGCCAATCCGACTTATCCTGCAGTCCTGGGCGAGGTTCTCCCCTCCTTGTGGTTATTCACCTCTGACAACACAGCGGTCAATCACTCCAGCGGGCAGCAGGTCACGGTGTCTCTGCCTGCTCAGGATCCTCTGCTGCAGGAACAATTTCTGTTATTGTTGACCCCGCTATTTGCGGCTGTCGCTGTCCAGGGCATCCATCCCCGCACGGGACAACCAGGAATCATGGTCTCCTTCGAGCCTGAAGTTCTGAGGCGAGTGTGTTCCAGTCTCTCAACTCGCATTGGCCGGGTAGGGCCTGAACGCTTGGCCGCGTGGGATCTTTTGCTTCACCAATTTCCCCGGCGACAGCCCCATTATCGGCTGGTGACCCGGTACAGCAGTCTGCTGTTACTTTCCGGATCGGCGGGGCTAGACGGATCTCCACCAGCTCAGCTGCCCGCCACCGTGGCCTGGGCAGAGGATCAGGAGCCAGAGACCCAGACGGTGATATCCTCTTCCGAGCCTGAACCCGATCCCGATGCCGAGTCGGAACAACTCTCGGAAACGCGTTTATTAAGGGCCCTGATGCATGAGGTGCTCACCCCCCTGACGGTGATCCGAACCCATATTCATCGAGCGCTGAAACAACCCTCTCTCCCTGCCAAAGCCAGAGAAAGTCTGGAACGGGCAGAGCGTGAGTGTAAGGAACAGATTAATCGCTTTAACCTCTTCTTTCAGGCCACTGAACCTCAACCCAAGCGGCTCCACCTAGAGCCCACGGCCCTTGTGGATCTCGTGCGGCAAAATTTACCCCAGTGGCAGGATCAGGTGCGCCGCCGCGGCTCCGAATTGTCGGTGGATGTTCCGGATGATTTACCCGATGTGGTCAGCGATCCCCAGACGTTAAACAGTGTCCTGTTTGGGCTGATTGATCGGATTGCGCGGATTTCCCCACCTGGCAGTCAGATTCGGGCTCAACTGGTCAGTGCCGGTGAACAGGTCAAACTACAATTCCATGTGGATAGTGCCGAGGATCGGACCGGACAGACGCCGCCTCATCTTTCACCCCTGCAGGCGATTGGTCAGCTGCTGGTGTTACAACCGGATACAGGGGCGATCAGTTTAAGTTTGCCAGTGACGCGCACCTTGTTTCGAGCTTTGGGGGGTCATCTCACATTTCGACAGAAGGCGCAACAGGGCGAAACTTTTACCATTTACCTGCCGCGGCAACTGTAACAGCTGCCCTCGTTGTGATGTACTTGGGGTCAAGTAGCAAGGTTATGACACGCGTTGATATCTCCAACCCTAATTCTCCAGTGTCATGGGAAGACTCTCACCCTGCAGTCGCGGAGCCAGAAGGCGCGGCCCCTGCCTGGATCCCCACCCAACAGGTGGCCACCTTGCTCCATGAGTTGCGCAATCCCCTAACTACCCTGCGTACCCTGGCTCGTCTGCTGCAAAAACGACTGCCTCCTGAAGATCCCAACGCCTGGATTGGCAAGACCATTGAGCAGGAATGTCATCATCTGCAGGGCTTGCTGTATCAGTTTGAGCAGGAGACCGCCACCGCCTCTCCCCCTGCCCTGGTGCTGCAGTCACTCGCCCCAACAGGGTTTGTGGAGTCTTTGATCCCGGCCTTCAGGGCTTTGGCAGAAGCTCAGCACCTGAGCCTGCATCTGCATCTGGAGCCCGACCCTCCAGACCAGTCTCCCCTGGCGCTGGATCCGCTGGCCCTGCGGCAAGTGTTGGGCAACCTGGTGGATAATGCCTGCAAATACACACCCGCTGGGGGCAGTCTCTGGTTCTCGCTGTATCACCGCGAGGAAGAGGTGATGATCGAAATTGCCGATTCGGGCTATGGAATTGCCGCGGAGAATCTCCAGCACATCTTTGAGCCCTATTATCGTGCGCATCTCGATCAACCCGGACATGGACTAGGTCTGGCCATCAGTGCCAGCTTGGTTTACCGCATGGGGGGCACCATTGAGGTCTCCAGTACCCCGGGGCAGGGATCCTGCTTTCAACTGCATTTTCCCCGCCAGACTGTCAAGCGTTCGGAGGTTGAGCATGGATCCTGAAACCCCATCCCGTTCTGCCCACGTGTTGCTGGTGGATGATGAACCGGGTTTGCGAGAGGCGGTGCAAGCCTATCTCGAAGATCACGGCCTCGAAGTCACGACTGCAGCTAATGCCCAGCAAGCCTTTCAGGTGTTGGGGTCGATCCAGCCGGATCTGGTGATTTCCGATATTATGATGCCGGGCATGGATGGATATCAGTTCTGCAGCAATTGCGTCAGATGGAGGCCCACAGTCACCTGCCTGTTATTTTTCTCACCGCCAAAGGGATGACGGCGGATCGGATTCAGGGGTATCGAGCGGGGGTGGATGCCTA
>JAAUUJ010000017.1 GCA_012030715.1 Synechococcaceae cyanobacterium SM2_3_1
GGAGGGGCTGTGGGCGGCGGGGTGGGAGTCGGAGTGGCGATCGCCTGGGCTACAGGTTCGGGTGGGGGAGCCTCAACTGGTTGCTGGGGTTCGGGTTGTTGGGGCGGGGGCGGAGCAACGGGCGGGGGCGGAGGTGCTGGCGGTTGGGGTTGCTGTTGTGCAGGGGCGGGTTGTGACTGCGGCGGACTTCCCTCCGAGGGGGGCTCAGGTCTGGGTTCGCCTGCATCCACTGAGTTGCTATCGGATTGCAAATCGGTATCCGGAGGTGGGATCTCGGAGGGATCCACCAGGACAAATTTAATGATTTCTTCGGCCTCTTCAGGGGGAATCAGACGACTGGACCACCAGACCCCTAAGAGAAAAAGAATGTGAAACAGGATCGACAACAACAGAAATAAATACAGTCGTTGAGATTTAGCTTCACGGCGTTTTTCTTCCGCCCAACTGGTCATGTGCCACCCGTCCTCATCCACACTCAGCTTGTTTTATAACATTGCGGCTCCGGCTCCCTGATTGCGTTAGGGCGCAGACTCCTCAGATCCTATGGTCTCAAACATCACTTCCACCTGATCTAGCAGATTTTGAGGGGACTGATCGGTCATCCAGGTGCGGATCAGTTGGGTTTGGGTTTCCTGATCATCCATCCGCCCCAATTTCGTCATCGCCTTGAGTTTGACTTCGGCTTTGCTGCGGTTGCTCAGAAGATCTAGGCGCTGATCTGGGGTGAGGGTTTGTGGGTGTTGATCCAACAAATAATCAACAATCTCTAAAAATAACAGAGGTCCACTGACCATAACTCCTGATCTGTCTCTTTTTGCCATTGCTGCATCCGGTTGATCTGAGCTTTGCTGTTGCAGCTCCTCCTCAGCGACGAAGTGGTACAACAGCTCCCAGAGATCTTGAGGGGAAAGGGTGACAAGTTCTGCCCGGGCTCTCGCCTGCAATCGAAGCGGATCCACCGATTGGGCTGCGGCAGTTTGTGCCAGTTGCTCCTGGAGTGACTTCAGGTTGAGCTCTAAACTCTGGCGATCGGTTGCGGTCAGATCCTGTTGCAAGAGTTGCTCGATCACCTCTCCACAAACCACCAGACGGGGCAGGCGCACAGGGTAGAGTTGACCACTAGCTGTTTGTAGGAATCTTTCCAGATCCGGCCCTTCCCCCTGATCAAGCAGATCCTGTAACAGGGCAACCAGCCCCTGAAGAGGGGTCAGCCGCAGCAGATCTCGCAGGTCTGAACTCAACGCTTCTGGCCAGGCAATCTCCAGCTCCTGCAATCTGGCCAGTGCAGCGGTGTGGGCTTCCCTGATTCGTTCCGGAAACTCGGCCTCCAGATCTCCCTGGGCGAGAAGCTCCTGGCTGGAGGGGAGCAGTGCCTGGGTGGTTTCCGCCAGAATCAAGAGATCGGGGGCGTCAAGATGGGGGATCGTCATGGGTCTGAGTCACTTCGGGGGCATCGACAGGAGTGGAGTGCCAGTGGATCCCGATGAAAGCATCATAAAGAAAACTGAAAAACTCTTTTCCCTGCCAGATTCCTAAGTTTTGTTTACAATGGTGCCGATCTAGGACAGGCTTTGCCACATGATAGGCGGCTTGATATTTGTACCAGGGGACCGAAGGCCAGAGGTGATGCACCAGGTGATAATTCTGACCCAGGAGCAAAATGTTGGTTAGCCAGCCAGGATAAACTCGGGCATTCTGCCAGCGGTCTCGATCCTGAAAGGGGCGGTGGGGAAGATAATCAAAGAATAATCCCAAAAGCAAGCCCATGATGCAGGCGGGGGGTAGCCAGTAGTTCATCAGGTAATCGGTGTAGCCGTAGGCAATGGCCACGGTAAAGGTGATCACCACCAGTAGACGACTCAGTCCCCACTGCAGCAGATCCCAGCGCCCCTTTTCCACAGTTGCCGCTTAAAGAAAAAGACTTCGTGATAGAAGAAGCGAGGGGCGATTAGCCAGAGGGGGCCTCCGGTGGAAACATAATGATCCGGATCATTTTCGGGATCATTGACATGGGCATGATGCTGCATGTGCACCCGCTTAAACACGGGATACACGAACCCCTGCAGTAGAGCCGATCCATGCCCGAGAGCCTCATTCATCCAGCGGATTTTGTGAGCTGCCCCGTGGGACGCATCATGAATGACGGTGCCTAAAACGTATAAAGCCAGGAAATTAGAAGCAAAGATCAGCCATTTAGGCCAGTCCCAAAAACTGTATCCACAAAAATTGGCCACACTTAGCAGCAGTGATGCCAGAAACATGAGCAGATTGGGATTCCAAAAGCTGGAGGGGGGACCGACCAGATCCCTGGGTAGCGTAAATCGGTGGACAGGTCTGGCTGCCTCAGGCGATTCGGGAGCAAAGCTGCCTGCATCCGCAATCGTCATAGGCCTTGACTCCCCCCACATCGACAGTTAAAAGTTGACATGACAATCAGCACATTTCTTAACGTTGCTTAGTATAAGACAGCTGCAGATCCCTAGCTACTGCTTGGGAATCGCCCCCCAGGGATCGGCGATGCTGGAGTTATGTTACCGCCTGAACCGCATGTCTTTCTTCTTCTTTTCTGAGCTAACGCTCTCCGCTCCCTGGATCACGGCCCTGATCCTGAACAGCGCGATTGGATGGCTGGGCATGGTCTTGCCCCAAAAGGCCCTCACCCGTCTCGGAGTGCTGCATGCCTGGCTTCTGGGTGTCGTGATCTGGGGCTGTTGGGGCTGGCGGGGCTATACCGTGGTGGCGCTTTACTTTCTGGTGGGGACTGCCTCGACACGACTGGGAAAGAGGTGAAGGAAGAGAGGGGGATCGCAGAAAAACGAGGAGGAGCGAGAGGTCCAGAAAATGTTTGGGGATCGGCGTTGACAGGATTTGTCTGCAGCTTAGGGTATCTTGCTTTCCCCGATCCTCTCTGGTGGTTGGCCTATACAGCCAGCTTTGCTGCCAAACTTGCAGACACATGCAGCAGTGAAATTGGCAAGGCTTATGGACGGCGGACCTTTCTTGTCACGACGTTTCAGCCTGTTCCACCTGGGACAGAAGGGGCAGTGAGCCTGGAGGGAACAGGGGCAGGGGCGGTGGCGGCGGCTGGGTTAGTCCTGTTGACCTACGCAGTCAGCTCCCCAGAATTGATCCTGAATTGGGGACTTGTCTGGTTGGGGATTGCCTGGCTGGCGGCGATGCTGGCCACAACTGCCGAAAGCTGGATCGGGACTGTTTTACAACCGCGACTGTCCTGGCTCACCAATGAAGTTGTCAATGGCATCCAAACCACCTTAGCGGCTCTCATTGCCGCTTTAGCGGGAGAACTTTATCTTGTATTCCAAGGGTTTCCAGCCTAATGATCTTTAAGTTCACCCCGATCGTTAAGCTTGCAGACCTAATCAATTGGATTTTTCGACACTGGGAAATGCTAGATCTCAGACCTGGTTCCACTCCTTACCCGTTTCTTCCCTAGAAAGATCGCTAAGCTTAAAAAGAGTCAAGGCAGAATTAGAGAGCGCATCACCCCATGTCAGGAGGTAAAAGATGACCGGACTTCTTGTGGCAGCACTACTGGCTGCAGTTGTGTTTATCGGCTACAACCGTTTATCGCAACCGGAAGCTACGCAGGATCCAGCCCGCCCCAACACCGCTGAGGAAATGATGGAAGCTGCTCCAGGAAGTTCTGCGGTTGAAGCTGTGAAGACGATCGACCGCGTTGAGAATCAACTGGACTCCAGCCTAGAACAACTCCAGCAACAGCAGCAACAGGCCGTCCAGCAGCTGGAGAACTGAGATCTGGAGACAAGAATGGATGAAGTGGCTCTGTTCCACCGCGCCAAAACACGGTAAAGTCAATCAGTTGTCTTTGATGATTGCCTGTTGATGCGGATTCCACTTGTTACCTCAGACCAAGCGGATAAGGCCACCCAGAAAGTCTATGAAAGTCTGGAGAAAGCTTACGGTACTGCCCTCAATCCGTTGAGAGCGATGGCCCACAAGCCGCAGCTGATGCGCGCTGTAATGACCTTGTACGGCGCCATGCATGCTGAAAACCCCCAGTTGCCCGAGGATCTCAAAGAGCTGGTCAGCATTCGCATTTCCCAGATCAATGGCTGTCGTCATTACTGCCTGCCCTACCATCGGCTGCAGGCCGAAAAGCTCGGGGTAAATGCTGCTAAAGTTGCAGCCGTGGCCCAGGCACGGCAAAGTGATTTGTTCTCACCTGCTGAAAAACTGGCCATTGAGTATGCTGAACGAATGACGGTTCCTACCATGATCGTGACGGACACCTTTTTTGCTCAGCTGAAGACAGTCTGGGCGGATGCCGATCTGGTGGAGCTTACCGCGCTGATCGGATTTATGAATTTCTGGACGAAGGTGATTGCTGCCCTGGATGTGCCTCTGGATGAGATCTATTCTGAACAAATACAGCACTAGGTGCTCATTTCAACCTTTCATTTGAATAAGAAACTCACGCCATCATTGAGTGACGTGAGCTGTACTGGGTAAATTGGATAGATAATCAATTAGCGAGCGGCAGCAATGGATGCTGTTTTCGCTGTTGCAGATCTGCTGGATTTTGTAGAAGCTTTGCTAGACTTTTCCCCTTTCTCAGACTCAAGTAGAGATTTAAGACTGGGAAAGAGAAAATGATTTTCTTCTACATACTGAGCCCCAAACAGACCTTTCTCAGCCCAAAAGAAACGATCGATTGTATGCTCATTCCGGCGGACTAGAATCAGCGCAGGAGGCGCAATAGACTGTTCATGAATATACTTGCGAGCTGCTGTGACAGACTTTTCCTCCCCACTTTCTAAATTGAATTGAGGGATATGCTCAAGAATCTTGCGTCCCTCCTGTCTCCTGCGACTTTTGCGCTTCCTTCTCCTAACCAATGTTGACCTCCCGCCGAGTCTTCTTAAGCAGAACCGCATGGAATATAACAGGTTCATTCGGAAAATTCAATGTATTTTTGCATTCTGATAGATTCGACAAGTTAAGAAATCCATCAATCCAAAAATAATTGACATGCATGGTAGAGTAAATCTCTTGTCCCATGTTCGGGAAGCTCCCGGATCATGAAGAGACTCAAATAGCATAGAAATGCTTGCAGAAGCAATCCCTGACCACTGAGTAAGTGGCTTAGGTCATCGCAGGTGCATAGCTAGCTAAATCTTGAGGCTTAATCTTAGAGATTCCTCGACACTAATTATCTAACATCTAAGAAGAAAAATCTCAATAGAGGATATACCTAACTATGGAGAGTACCTGGTGGGATACGTGATTGTTTTCGCCCTGTTTGTAGCATGAACCCACATAAGCTAAGTCTCTGGACCAAGCTGGCCTACGGTATCGGAGATCTGGGGCCAGCCATCACCCAGAACATCCTGGCGTTTTTCCTCCTGCCCTTTTTAACGACAGTGGCAGGCTTAGAGGCGGGTCTGGCGGGGAGTATTTTGGCCCTCAGCAAGGTTTGGGATGCTGTCAACGATCCGCTGGTGGGGATTCTCTCTGACCGGACACAAAGTCGTTGGGGCCGCCGCCGCCCTGGATCTTGATCGGGGCCTTGCCGTTTGGAATCAGTTTCCTGGCCCAGTGGCTGGTGCCGTTTCCGGGTAGCCCCTGGGGCCTCTTCTGGTACTACCTGGGTATCGCTGTTCTCTTTAATAGCTTTTATACGACGGTGAACTTGCCCTACACGGCCCTCACTGCTGAACTGACGCAAGATTATGATGAGCGGACTCAATTAACTCATTTCCGTTTTGCCTTCTCGATTGGGGGCAGCCTGGCTTCGGGATTGCTTTATCCCAGGATCATTGGCTGGTTGAGCGGCGCAGGGGTCTGCGTAGAAGGGTCAGCCTCACCGTACCTGGCCTACGCTCTCTCTGGAGGACTGTGGGCCCTGGTTGCCACCTTGCCTCTGTTTTGGTGTGTTGCTGGGATCCGAGAGACTCCCCAGTCGCCTCCAGAGGCGATTTCGATACCGCAACAATTGCGCATTGCCTTTGGTAACCGACCCTACCTGTTCGTGATTGGGTTATATCTCTGTTCCTGGCTAGCCCTGCAGATGACGGCCACTATTATTCCCTATTTCGTTACCCTCTGGATGGGTTTATCGGGGGCCTGGGTGGGAAATGTGATTCTGGCGGTGCAGGGGACTGCTTTTGTCATGCTCTTTGTCTGGACCCGTGTGAGTGCTCGGCTGGGCAAAAAGGCAGTTTTTACTCTGGGGATGGGGTTATGGATCCTGGCCCAATCCGGATTGCTGCTGCTGCAACCTGGTCAAAATGGCCTGCTCATTGCTCTGTCGATCCTGGCTGGGATCGGGGTGTCGACAGCCTATCTGGTGCCCTGGGCCATGGTGCCGGATGTGATTGAACTGGATGAGTTGCAAACGGGGCAGCGGCGGGAGGGCATCTACTATGGATTTATGGTGCTTCTGCAAAAGATCGGACTGGCCCTGGGCTTATTTCTGGTGGGGCAGTTATTACAGTGGTCGGGGTTCATCAGTACTGTGCCCTGTCAGACCCCTCCAATTCAGCCTGAGTCGGCGTTGCTGATGGTGAGACTGTTGATCGGTCCAGTTCCTACCCTGATCCTGGTGGGGGGATTAACCCTTAACTACTTCTATCCCATTACCCGCAGCAGTCATGCACAGGTGCTGCAGCAACTGGCGGAACGCCGTCAACGCCAATCAACAGATCTACCCCCCTGAAGAGGCAAGGTCTAGGTCTACCAGGATCCGTCGCAGTGCTCCGCCTATAATACCGCGAAGCGGTTAGGGGGTGGTGTAGGCCTCAGGACGTGCGCAGCAGCGGCGGGCGACCGGAGGGAGCAATTGAGAGATCCTAAGAAACAATCCAGCATTTCTTAGGTTATAACGTTCTCATGTTGAACATGACGTGGGAATTTAAGCTAGAGCCAACTGCTGCGCAGGTTTTGGAGATTGAGCACATCCTTGATGTGTGCCGCAATGTCTGGAACTTCGCCCTTCGGGAACGCAAAGACTGGCTGGATTCCCGCAGGTCTCCGGTGAATGCGTGCTCGATTCGGCAAGAGTTCATCTTGCCAGCAGATACGCCATTTCCAAACTATGCCCGACAGTGCAAGTCCTTGACTAAGGCCAAAGCTGGTTTCCCCAGACTCAAAACCGTTAACGCTCAAGTGCTCCAACAGGTCATCCGAAAACTAGAGGCTGCCTGGGAGTCATGGCGACTTAAACGCTCTGGCTTCCCTCGCTTCAAAAAAGCTAACCGAATGCGGAGCTTTCTGTTTCCCCAGATGCTGGAAAACTGCATCACTTCAGAGGGAATTAAGCTGCCGCAACTGGGCTTGGTTCGGGTGCGTTGGTCACGGCAAATTCCCGACTTGTTCGAGGTGAAGCAAGCGCGGATGGTTCGCAAGGCATCAGGGTACTTCGTTATGTTGAGCCTGCAAGCTAATGTTAATGTTCCTGCTCCTCAACCTCACGGTCATCCTGTGGGGATTGATGTGGGATTGGAATACTTTCTCTCAACTTCCGATGGGGTACAAGTCAAGCGACCACGCTTTTTTAACAATCTGCACCGCAAGCTGAAATTGCTGCAGCGCAGGCTCAAGACTAAGCAGAAGGGAAGCAGTAACTGGCTAAAGCTCCAAAAGAAGATTGCAAGGGTGCATCAGCGCATCACTGAAACACGCAAGGAGTGGCATTTCAAGCTAGCACATCGTCTCTGTGACAATGCGGGGATGGTGTTTGTGGAAGATCTTGACTTTTGCATCATGGCTAAAGGAATGCTGGGTAAGCACACACTAGATGCTGGATTGGGTCGATTCACCAACCAGATCCTGCCGTGGGTGTGTTTCAAGCGAGATGTGTATTACGGCAAGGTTGATGCAAGGGGCACATCTCAGGAGTGCCCAGATTGTGGGGCAGAGGTGCGCAAAGACCTCTCAACTCGAATCCATCACTGCCAGCCTTGCGGGTCAATCAAACCGCGTGATGTTGCGAGCGCTCAAGTCATCAGTAGCCGTGGGCAACGGCAAATTGAAAATGCCTGTGGAGACGTTCTAGCGGGGGTTGGGGTGACAGTGCCTACGGCACGCTGGCGCGAACAGCCTAGCCAAGTGTCTGTGAAGCAGGAACTCTTTGGGGCAACCCAAAGAATCTCCCTGCATGCCCGATAGGGCTCCTGGGAGAGGATGTCAATTGCGTTTGAATAGCCGACCCAAGAGTCCGCCCCCACCTTCTTTGGTGGCCTTTCCTTTGGATGCGATCTTTTGGGGCTGAGGGGTGCGGGCAGGAGGTGCGGTGGGATCATCCAGTCCTCTGGTCTGAGCCTCCTCTTTCATCCCCTGTTTGGCCTCTTCATTGGTGGGGTCGATGCGGTAGGCATGCTGGAGATCTTCTTTGGCCATGGTGCGATTTCCCTGCCTCAACTGGGCAATTCCTCGCAGGGCATAGAAACTGGCTTCCAGAGGAGATTTATTGATGGCAATGGTTAGAAACTGAACAGCCTCGCGGTACTGCTTATTGTCGATCATTTGCTGCCCTTGTTTGAAGCGCTTGTCGGCATCCAGTCTTGCCGCTTCTTCAGGACTGACCACAGGGGGCTTCGGTACCGCTTCTGCGACTGTATTGGGTTGAGGATCTGTGGATGGGGTGCTGGTGGAGATGGTTGAGGAACTTGAGGCTTGTTCGGCTTGACCTGTTTCCCGCAGGAGCAAATAGGCCAGATTCAATTCACTCAGCTGGATGGTCATCTCGGCAACCTGATCCAGGGAAGCGTACTGTTCCTTCGCCAATTGGTGGATCAGTTCTGCGTACTCTGTGCGCCATTGAGGGGAGCGCCGCAGTCTAGAAACCTTTTCCGAGTTAGGCCACAGTTCCGCCAGGGGTTTTTGTTGCAGAAGCCGTTCCACCCGGATTTTGAGGACAGCATCGTACTCAATACGTTCCTTGTCCTTGCAGAGGATTTCTTTGGCCGGGTTGATCACCTTGGCAATCAGACGGGTTGCGCGGTCAGCCTCCTCAGAACGCCCCACAAAGCCGACCCGCAGTGCTTTGCACACCTGCTTGTAGCTATCACTGATTTGCTTTGCCTCCGCACTAATGGGAGCACCCAGGATTGCGTAGTAGTCAGATTCGTACCGAGCTAATCCTTGGTTAATGGTGGGGAGTTCAGAGTTGGATCCCATAGCTGCCATTCCTCCAAGATTTGTTTCAGCGTGCCATTCCCCTTAAGGGAGGTCATTGATTGGTTAAGCCTTTCTAGCAGGGTAAGCTGTCCTGGGGCGACAACGCCCACTAAAGGTTGCGGGAACAGAGGGGGGCCTGATAAACGTAGAGGAGGTCCTGGCTCGGAAAGAGCAGCCGTTGCTACAGGTTGATCCACCACAATAGCATCTAGCTGCCCTGATCTTAGCTGGTCAAAAAGACGTTCAGGACGACTGGTCGCGAACAACCGTATGGGATTGCCTCGACTCTGGTTATAGGTTTCCAACAGTGCAGCCCCTGTACTACTCACTACAATGCCCACTTTGCGGCCAAATAGTTGCGCCAGGCGCTCAGGTGGATCAGAAGCCTCTGCCGAAATGACCAGGCGTTGGGGACTGAGATAATAGGGTTGCGTAATCAGGTAGCCTTGAAGATCGAGCTGATGAGCTTCCCGAGCCCCCAGAATCAGATCAACTTCATCCTGAGTCAGGGATTGCAACTGCTGACTCCAGGGAATGTAGATAGGTTGCAGCTCCACACCTAATTCAGCAGCAATTGCCTGTAGGATATCCCATTCAAAGCCAGCATAGGTGCGCTTCTCAGGATCGGCATAGAGATAGCCTTCCCCCACACTGGGATCCACGCCGACTCGGATCTGGCCCTGTCGCTGAATGCGCTGCCAGAGATCTTGGGGGTGGGGTTGTTGGGCCAGCGGTAAGGACTCATGTTGGGGAGCTGGCCATTCAGATTGGAGGGGGAGGGCAAACGCAGTCCCCGTGGATTCCCAGGGGCTGACGGTGGCTCTAGCGAGTGCTATCCCCATGCCCATGAATCCCAGGAACAAGGGGGTGCTGAATTTTGTCATGGCTGGGCCTCAGACGACGAGCAACGCATGGGAAAAGCCTGCCCCAGGGGTCGAACCTGGGCTAGCTCAGTTTGCATTTGTGCATGCAGATGTCCGTTGGTGGCCAACACTCTCCCTGAAAAGATATCAACAGGAGATCCATCATAGGCGCTCACCTGGCCCCCCGCCTCTTGAACCAGCACAATGCCTGCTGCGATATCCCAGGGGGACAACCCACGCTCCCAGTAGCCGTCCAGCTGTCCTGTCGCCACAAAGGCCAGATCCAGAGCGGCTGATCCCCCTCGCCGCACCCCTTGTGTCAGATGGGTAAAGTGGCAAAACTCGGCGTAGTTATTATCTTCAACCTCTCGCCGATCGTACGCAAAGCCAGTAACCAGCAGACTCTGGGCTAGGGTTGGGGATGCGGAGACACGAATGGGACGGCGATTGCAGGTAGCCCCTTGACCATGACTGGCCTGAAACAGTCGGTGATGAAAGAGATCATAGACCACTCCCAACACGGGATGCTGCTGATAGAGCAGTCCAATGGAAACCGATGCAAAAGGATAGCCATGGGTGAAATTGGTGGTGCCATCGATGGGATCAACCACCCAGCAGAATTCTCCTTGATCCAGCCCATGCCAGCCAGTCTCCTCGGTCAGCACAGGATCGGAGGGAAAGTGGCGGTTTAAGATTGTGAGGATCAGGGTTTCTGCCTTGGTATCAGCATCGGTGACAAGATCTCCGGGTCTTTTTTCCTGGATGTCTAGCTGATCCTGTTGCCAGTTTTGGAGTAAGCCCGCCGCCGCCGCCGCTGCTTCACTGGCGACATCTAATTGCCGAGACAGATCGAGACGGTAGAACATCGGGGACTCCCTTGCTTGCGATGGTCGAAGGACAGGTGATTGGGTGTACCTTCAGGATAAAGGGGAATGGCTGAGGCCCGAATCGGAGCGTGGTCAGTGACACCTGGAATGTCGTTGTGGTTAACTGAGGATAGCCGCTCAGTACAACCATGTTGTCCAGGTAACCTAAATTGCGGTTTGGGGTTGATAGGGTTGCAAAAGAATCATCATGTATCCGTACCACCAGAGGAGAGCTGGGGATCCTCAGATCCGCTGGAGGAAAATTTATTTGATGATGCTGCTCCCTTAAAGCCGTTGCCACAGCCGGAATTTACTCTGGCGCTGTACCACCCCACCCGACCCTGCAGTTACATTCTGCGTGGGGATGCCTATGCCATTGGCCGCGATCAGACGAATGCCATCCGCATCAATAACCGCTTTGTCTCCCGTCGTCATGCCTATTTAGTGCGAGTACCCAGTCAATCGGCGCGGCAACGGTTTACCTACTGTCTCATTGATGGGAACCGCAAAGGGCAGACTAGTACAAATGGGGTATTTGTCAATGGTCGCAGGGTCGCCACCCATTATCTTCAAAGTGGCGATGTGATTCATTTTGGTCCTGAGATCAAAGCCTATTTCTTTGAAATTATTCCCGTGCCTGCCGTTCCCCACCCTTTTGACAGTCAGTTTTCATTCAACGGACCCAGTGCTTGACAGCCGAGAAACCCGATCGCTAGACTGTTTAAGCGCAACTGAGAAATGGGGCATCGCCAAGCGGTAAGGCAGCGGGTTTTGGTCCCGCCATTCGGTGGTTCGAATCCATCTGCCCCAGTTTTCAATCAAGATGGTTTTCTTCCTGGAAACGGGATCCCTGCGGGGATGACTGAAACCGACTCGGTGAAAAGGGATCCATGCACTTCTGAGAACCTCGGAGGTGCTCTACGAACAGACGAGCCAGAACCGGAATCACTGCGAGTGGATTGCTGAATCCGGTAAACAGATGTAATCCTGCGCAAGCCGAGACTTCTCCAATCAGGGGCAGCTGATCCGCAGAAAAGGGAACCAGGCAGTGGTGCCACCTCCCGGGAAGTGCAGCCACCTGAGGCAGATAGTGACGGATCTGAGATCGGATCTGGGATTCACTGACAGCAGCATTGATTTGGGCTTCAGGATCGGTAAGCACACGACTGATCTGTCCTACCCTGAGGCTCCCATCCTGGAATTGAACCGCACCCGGGTCGAGAATCGCAGTCGCGGGCTCATGTCCTCCCTGCTCCCAGAGGGGATCCAGGTCAGGGGTGCTGGCTTGCTGCTCCATCTGCATTCGTTGTAGACGAGCAGGCATCACAAGGGTGGAGAGATTGATTCCATCCAGGGGGGGGATTTCTATCAGTTCAGCATGAGTAAAGTAAAGCCGGACCGAGATCCCCTGCTGCTGGAGCAAGGCACGACTGAGTCCTCCTGCACAAACAGCGACATGGGCAGCATGAAGGGTGTCGTGGGTAAGAACTGCGCCTGTAACCCGTTCGCCTTGACGTTGCAAGCCCACCACCTGATCAATTCGGACTTCTCCCCCAGCCCGGACAAAAGCTTCTCTAAAGGCAGTAGTAGTCAATTCCGGCTGTATGTGTCCGTGGGGAACGACTAATGCTGCCTCCAGGTGTTGCGGATCCAGTTGGGGCTCGAGCGCACAGGCTTCTTCGCTGCTAATTAGGGTGGGTGGGGTCAGGCATTGCTGATAGTTCTCAAGCGTTTTTGCGGATCCTCTCCAGCTGCAATCGGCATGAGAAGCGTGAGTTGTCGAAACTGAATATCCTGATCCAGTTCTACAGACAGCTGTTGGTATCTTGCTTCCCCCAACTGATAAAGAGGTTGTAGCAACGGCGTTTTGGCAGCCCAGAAGGCCAGACCCCCATAGCTGTAGCGGGTGGCTCCCTGCAGCGTCATGTCTTTTTCTACCAGCACCACTGAAAAACCCTGACGGATCAGCTCATAGCTGAGACAGGCTCCGGTGATGCCCCCACCTATGATCACCCAGTCGTAACCTGTCATAGAATCCGCCTTCCTGACCCACCCTCAGGAGGATTGGTGCGAAGAGATGTACGGAGTAATATCCTCATGACAGGCGTCGGCCAAAAGCTGAGGGCACGAAATCTGAGGGCGACCACTTCGTCGAAAAACGGATTCAGTTTGCAGAGGGCAGGAATATGCATGATCTTTCGCTGGAAAAAGATTACATCCCGCTCCAAGGGGCATTGCGGGGGAATCAGATGGCAAATGAGGTGGGCATAGCGTGGATCAGAAACCTGGATCTGATCTAAATACTGTCGAACAGGCTGAAGCGGGTGCCAGGTAAAAAAGCTAAAACGGGGGACAACTCGGGAGCGGTGGAACCGCAGCAACACATTCATATCCATTCCTTGCAACTCAAACGAGGCTGATTGTCAAGCCGGAACCACTTCATCGTTGTTGCGTTGAAACCAGAACCTTAAAAAACTCCGGATTCATGAGCTGGGGCTGATCCAGAAGGACCAGAGTCAGCCAGAAACAGCGATGAGGCCAAGACTCAAAGGACATACCCTTCTTCACTGTGCCCTCTGCCTTTGGTCCTGATAATTTCCTGGCAAGAAAATCCGCGATTCGACAAGCAGCGTTGCCTCTCTTCGTAATCCTTAACAGTTTTCTGATGAATAAGTGTGCATCGTGAACTGATTTCTCAGGTTGTCGTTGGATCAGCACTCAGACCAGTCAGGCTTCAATCAACGCGCAGCAGATTGGCTAAAGTGGTGTCGCTGAGTTAGGGCTCTGTTCGGGATGGGGTGGCTGGATTGGTTGATCGTACCCCCTTGCTGTCTTTGCCAGCGATTTGCGAAGCGAGGGGTGGGCTGCTTTTGTCTAGACTGTGCTGAACAATTGCAACAACAGAGCTATCCTGCCTGGGATGGGGTTGGGCCGACTTCTCAGCTTCCTGTTTATGCCTGGGGACCCTATCAAGGCTTGCTGCGCCGAGCGCTACAACAATTGAAATATCACCGTCAGCCGCGGGTGGCAACCGTTTTGGGAAGATGGATGGGGCAGGCCTGGAATCAAGCTGCTCTGGCGGCTCCCAGATCTCTGGTGGTCGTGCCCATCCCTTTACATCTGGATCGGCTACGGCAACGGGGCTATAACCAGGCCGAATTGTTAAGCCGTGAATTTTGTGCCACCACCGGTCTGGCTCATGGGGCCAGGATCCTGGAGAGAGTGCAGGTTACCCAACCTCAATTTGGGCTTTCCCGTTCTCAGCGGCAGGAGAATTTACAGAGGGCTTTTCAACTGAAAGCCTATCCCAAAGGTGGGGTGTTGCTCTTGGACGATATCTACACCACAGGTGCAACCATCTCAACAGCATCTGAAGTCCTGACTGCTGCAGGAGTGCAGGTGGCCGGAGTCGTAGTGGTTGCCCGCGCTGAGCTGCAATCCCAGTCGCATGATCAGCCGATTCAAGCGTAGGCATCATCTACTCAGGTGTCAACAACCCCTCCCACAAGGGGATGGGGCTTGTGATTCAAAAATCATCGTTGCCTCGGACTGAGCCAACTGAGCCTCTTGGGAAACAGACTCTCTGTACCGTGGCTAGCTTGAACCAGAGGCTTCTGCTTCCTGCCATACCTGGTTGGCAAACTGCATCACCGGGTGGACAGGGGGCTTGGGCATAGATCTGAGGATCATCCCTGCATCAGCTGGTGTGCGATCTCCCTTCCGCTGGTTGCAGGATTCACAGGCCAGGACCACGTTTTCCCAGCGGTGGACTCCCCCTCTGGACAGAGGCACCACATGGTCCAGAGTCATGTTATTGGTGCAACCACAGTATTGGCAACGGCCTCCATCGCGTTTGGCAACTTCTCGCCGTGTAACAGGGGGAACCTTCCAGGACCGCTCCCGACAATGAAAGGTCAAGCGTATATGTTCTGCAATACACCACTCCTGGTGGGCCGAGTGAATTGTCCACCGTTTGCCATGGAAGAGATGCACAGGTTCGGCACGACCGGAGATCAGCAACACAATCGCCCGACGCATGGAGATCCGGCTGAGCGGCAGATAGGCCTGCGAAAACACAATGACGGAAGTCTCTAATATCCCGGATGTGGACATAACCCTGCCCCCTTTGGCAATTGAATCTTTTCCCCTAGCTCAGGGGCAGGTGATTCGGCAGCAACCCAACAATGGACAAAAAACAAACTACGGATATAGTACAAAATGTAATACAACCGAGTCAAGTCATGATTCTGATCAAACAACGCAGGGATCAGGACAGGGGCGGATGGGCAGCGTGACAGGCCATTAACCAATTCAGAAGACGAGCCAGGGGTTGCGCAGATTGCCGGATCCCATTCGTGACAGATAATCCTCCCAGGGAGACCCCAAGCACCGGACGGGCTCGAAACAGTTCCAGACAGGTGCTCAGCAGACACTGCCAGGACACTCCTCCCGGTTCAGGGTAAGCAACTGCGGCCACGCTTGCCGGATCCAGGACGTTGGCATCAATGATCAGAAAGATGGGACAGGGGGGCAGATGTGCAATGACATCCTCAGCCTGCCATTCTTGCTGGGCCCAAAACACTGGACTGTGGTGCTGTTGTAGCCATTGCCAGGCGGTAGCACTGCTGCTGCGCATTCCCACATACACCACCTGGATCTGGGCGTTGTAAAGGCGTTCCACCCAACTGGCAGAACTCAGGTGAGGATCCTCATCCGCCAACATTTGCTCTGGAACCGGAAATAAATTGGCATGAGCACTGCAGTAGACCACACAAAGCCTGGGCTCCTGTTTCCAGATAGCCCGCACTGCACCCCAGGTGGCGGCCATCTGAGAAGGAAGGAGAATCGGCCACTGCTGACGTTTGAGGTGATGAGAAACGGCGGCTTCGCACATGGCGAAGGGGGGTTCGTCATCCAGAGCCTCTAGCTGTCCGATGGCTAGCTTATCCACATCGATATTCAAGCGGGGCTCAAAGCCGCACAGATCCCTCCCCGCATTGAGAATGGCTGTAGGAGCCTGGGTATTGACCCCAAAAGCTGTCGGGATCAACATGATCTGGGCTTGATGGGGAGTAACTGGATGGAGCGACCAACGGGCCATGAATTAAGTCTTCCGTTTCTAAGCTTCAGTCTGGCCTAGGAGGGGAAGCAATTCCAGCCGGATCTCACATCAAATTGTGAATATAAGTTGAGTTTTTGTTGCCTCAGACTCAGGGGGTAAGGATAAGAACGGACGCGGTGCCCTGTCTAGCCCTCCTGATTCCGAATCTAGCTCTGGGATCGACAAGAGGACTGCAACGAAAAATTACAGTTGTTCATCCAGAGGGATTACTCGGAAAAGCCCAGTGATAGGATTCTCAGCGAAGTGCAGTCTGCCCTTTTTGGTACTAAGGCTGCTGCGTGACCAACGAAATAGAGAGGAATCTATGGCAGAAGCATTGAAAGCAGGGGATCCTCGTATTGGCGCGACCCTGCCCGAGTTTGGCGGATCAACGGGTGGTCTGCTCAGCACTGCTGAACGGGAAGAAAAGTACGTCATTACCTGGACTGGGAAAGCGGGAACTGTCTTTGAAATGCCCACCTCGGGTGCCGCCATTATGAGTGACGGCAAAAACATGCTGACTCTGGCGCGCAAAGAACAGTGCCTGGCACTGGGTGCTACACTAGTTTCAGATTTCAAGATCAAAGATTATCAGATCTTCCGTATTCAGGCCGGGGAAGATCCAGTGCTGGTTCATCCTAAAGATGGCGTTTTCCCTGAGAAAGCCAACGAGGGACGTGACACTGTCGGGAAAGTGGATCGCAATATTGGCAACAATACCGAGCCCGCCACCCTCAAGTTTCGTGATGCCAACCCCTGGGACTAGTCCACTTTTGATTGGGTGAAGGAAAACATCAAAGGGATCTTCTTCTTAATAGGCGAAGCGCCAGCCCCTGAGTGAGCTGGCGTTTATCATCACTGCCCTTTAGGAGTGCGCTTACAAGCTGAAAGTAGAGATCTCTTAACCCTATTTCACGGACGCAAAGAATACTTTTGACTCTTTGGGAGTGGGTTTCATGGTCGCTTCTCCAGGCTGCCAGTTAGCTGGGCAAACCTCATCGGGGTGAGACTGCACATATTGGATCGCCTTCAGGGTACGCAGAGTTTCATCAACACTACGTCCGAAGGCCAGATTATTGATCGTGGCGTGTTGGATCAAGCCTTCTTTGTCAATGATATAGAGACCCCGCAAGGCGACGCCTGCTTCAGGATCCAGGACATTGTAAGCAGCACTGATTTCCTTTTTGATATCGGCCACCAGAGGATATTCCAGATCACCCACCCCCCCACTGGTCCGCTCAGTCTGGATCCAGGCCAGGTGAGAATATTCACTATCGACCGATACCCCCAGGACTTCGGTATCCAGTTGCTTGAATTCTGCATAACGATCACTGAAGGCTGTGATCTCTGTGGGGCAAACGAAGGTAAAGTCTAAGGGATAGAAGAATAGGACGACGTACTTCTTACCCTTGTAGTCTGACATCCGTACCGTTGTGAATTCTTGATCGTAAACGGCGGTGGCCGTAAAGTCAGGGGCCATCTGGCCAACGCGTAAACATCCTTCCACGAATCACCTCCAGGCATTCATAAAACTTAAGCAACTATATCATGGTGTAGTCATTACGATTTTAATTTGCGGTTAACCCCTGGGAGGGGACATTTTACTGTCTGCACTGCTGTAGGCTAAGGGTACTCTGGCAGGCCAAGCGAATCTGGTGAAAGAGTCTGCCTCGCTGAGGACGGTCACCGTGGGAACACAGCTGATCATTTTTGATTTTGATGGCACATTAGCCAACTCGATGCCTGCAATTATGACGGCCATTCGCTTGACTGTGGGGGACCTGGGCTTGCCCGACAGTGTCGTCCTGGAGTGGGGCGATATGATTGGCCTACCTCTGCGCACTCAACTCAGTCATTTACTCCCGCCCGATCGACAGGATGAAATCGAAAAGGCGGTGAGTCTTTACCGCAGTCACTATACGCAGCTGGAAGCCCAGAGCATCCCTCCCTTTGCAGGTGTTCTGGATCTGATTAAGCTGCTGGGGCCCGACTCTCCCTTGCCATTGCCTCCAGCAAAAAGCGAGAAAGCATCCTCAAGGTCCTGGAGTCTTGGGGCCTGCAGGATCAGTTTCATCCCATTATTTCCCCCACAGAAGTTACCCATCCCAAGCCCCATCCGGAATCGATTCATCAGATTCTCGACTACTACCAGATGGATCCGGGGCATACAGTCATGGTTGGGGATACCACCTACGATATTGAAATGGCCCTGAGGGCAGGGGTAGAAGCCTGGGCGGTAGGCTGGGGTGTACATCCCCCCGAGCGCCTGCGGCAGGCAGGTGCCCATCAGCTGTTCCTCCAATCTGAGGATCTGGTACGGCATACCCAGACGCTGCTGGCATGAACTCACCTTCATCTTTCTTTACGTTTTATGGGGAACTAAACAAGACTTCGTTATATAGGCCAGAGATTCAGGCAATTGTCGCTAAACTAATGCGAACTGGGTTTTCTCTGGATACGCGCTCCATAGGAAATTCCATACCATGTTGGTTGCCCGCACCAAGGATTGAACTATGAACTTCACAGGCAAATATCATCTCCATTGCACCCTCACCTACGGGGACATTTACGGTCAGGTGATTGTCTGGCTACTAGTGATCTTTGCCAGCCTGGCCGCGGCCCTCTCTCTGATGAGTAGCCCCCTCTATGCCTCCCTGACCGTGGGATTAATCCTCGTGGTTTCCCTGCCTTTTCTCCTGTTTGCGTTTGTCACCACGCTACTGAATCACATTGAATTCGAACCCATGGAGGCGAGTCAGATGGCTGCGGGCGGAGCCCAGCCTGCTCGTGCCCAAACTGCCGGGTAAATAGCCTGGGGATCGACCGGGGTGCGTGATCACTAGCGATCAGAAAATTCAGCGGTTTCTCTTCTCCCTCCCTGTATCGTCACCAGCCAGGGCTGTTAATATCAAAGGCATCCTGCGCAGGATAATTGCGAATCTCAACCATGCTCGATCTCGATCCCCAGCTCCCGACCACGGATGCTTCCTCCGTCACCAGCGCCGCTGAGTTGATCGAACTCTATGCTCAGGGGGAGCGTGATTTTGAGTACGCCAAATTATTTGGGGCGGAGCTTTTTGAGCAGAATCTGAGTGGCATCAACCTTTTCGAATCCTATTTGAGCAGAGCCAATCTGCGGGGCAGTAATCTCTGGCTGGCGGATCTGAGTGGGGCCAGTCTCAGCGGAGCCAACCTTACCGGGGCCAACCTCAGTGGGGCCAACCTGAAAGAGGCGAATCTCAGTGAAGCGCAGTTGACGGAAACTGATCTGAGCGGGGCAAATCTGAGTGGGGCGAATCTCTTTGATGCGGATCTGTGGGGCTCCTGTCTGAGTGGAGCGGACCTCTGGGGGGCAACCCTCTGGCGGGCTCGACTGATGAAGGCAGATTTAAGTAAGGCAGACCTGCGGGGGGTGGATCTACGCTCTGCCAACCTGACGGGCGCTAATTTGAGTGAGTCCAATCTCTGGATGAGCTATTTGGGGAAAACCCGCCTGGTTCAGGCCAATTTGAGTGAGTGCAATCTCAGCGAAGCGGATTTATCGGAAGCTGATCTTACCGAGGCTACGCTGTGGGGGGCTTATCTGAGCAAAACCAATTTGAGCAAAGCAAACTTGACCAAGGTGGATTTACGAGCTGTGGATATGCGCTCCGCTAACCTCAGAAACAGCATTTTATCTCAGGCTAATCTGTGGCTGGCTTACCTGTGGTGTGCCGATCTCTGTGGTGCAAATTTGCAGGGGGCGCAACTGGATCGGGCGACACTCTGGGGAGCGGCTTTTGACAAGCACACGCTTTTTGATGAAGGATTTGATCCCCTGAGTCACGGCATGAGACGGGTGGGCAAGTAAGTCTTCACCCTTCTGTTACATACCCGTCACCTGAGCGTCACATTCTTTCCTTACAGTCATAAATAAGCCTGATCAGAAGATGGAAAGTGACTCAGGGATCGCAACACGCCAGGGTAAACATAGGCGGGTGCCAGATCCCACGCTGTTGCGCAGTGAAACCAGGATTGAGAACCTGGGCGGAGTCTCCGATCACTGATTAGGATTGCTTAAGTAGGAATTTTTTCGAGGTCAAGGGATGTCAAATCTGCACAAACAGCCAACTTCAGGATCTAACCGTCGTTTCCTGACCCCACTCACCTCTTTCCTCCTGGTCGCCCTGGGGGCAGGATCTGCTTATACCATCAGCAATGTTTATCTGGGAACAGCAACTAGCAGGCAGGATACTGCCTCTCAACCCAGAGGAGTCGCTTCTGCTCAGTCCGCTCCCCTTCCTGGAACGGACACCAACTTTGTCACCACCGTTGTTGAGGAGGTGGGACCTGCTGTGGTACGGATCAATGCTTCTCGTACGGTTGAGACCGAAATTCCTGATCAGTTTGATGATCCGTTCTTCCGTCGCTTTTTTGAGGGAATGCCCATGCCTCCAGAACGGCAGCGACGCGGGACTGGTTCTGGCTTTATTTTGAGTAGTGATGGCAAGATCTTAACCAATGCTCACGTTGTGGATGGAGCCGATCGCGTGACCGTGACGTTGCGAGATGGCCGTGAGTTTGAAGGAAGAGTTCTGGGGAATGATCCCCTGACGGATGTGGCTGTGGTTCAGATTGACGCTCAGCAACTGCCAACGGTGCGCTTGGGCAACTCTGATGGGGTCCGGCCCGGCGAATGGGTGATTGCCATTGGTAATCCACTGGGTCTGGACAGCACCGTCACCCTGGGCATCATCAGTGCCACAGGTCGATCCAGTGGTGAAGTGGGTGTAGGGGACAAGCGGGTTGATTTTATTCAGACGGATGCCGCCATCAATCCTGGCAATTCAGGGGGCCCACTTCTGAACGCCCGCGGTGAAGTCATTGGCATGAATACGGCCATTATTAGCGGTGCTCAGGGTTTGGGATTTTCTATTCCCATTAACCGTGTCCAGGAAATTTCTGAGCAGCTGATCAGTAAGGGACGGGTGGATCGGGCTTACCTGGGAATTCAGATGCTGACCCTGACACCCGAGGTGGCCCGCAACCTTAATGAAGATCCCAATAGTGGTCTGTTCGTCGAAGAAGAGGAGGGTGTCCTGATCTCCCGTGTCGTGCCAGGAGCGCCTGCGGATCGGGCCGGTTTACGGGCTGGGGATGTCATTGTTCAGGTCGGGAATGTGGAGATGCCTGACTCCCGTGAGATCCAGCAGCTGGTGGAAGCAACCCCTATCAATGAACCTCTATCGGTCGAGGTGATTCGGCAAGGTCAGCCCCTCACGATCACGGTGAGGCCAGGCCCCTTCCCCTTACAGGAAGAGGAGTAGGATCAGGGAGAGCAAGCAGAAAAATGATCAGGCGGGGGGGGCACAGCCCCCTATACGCTGTCTGAGACTCTGGACAATTTTTTGCCCCAGATAATCAGGGAGCGCGGTCATGGCATTTGGCCCCAATAAATAGAAAATAAGTCGGGTTTGCTCTCGTCGGACAATCAAGTTGACATTAATCACCGTTAGATCTTCTTTCCAGAGTGCATAGGCAACTTTATAAAACAGCCCAGGCTCATTGTCAGCATCGATCAAGATAGCAGGCAAATGAAAAACTTGATCAAAATAGTATTCTACGCGAGCCTGTTGCAGCGGCTGAGTCAGGTCAAATTCTATAGAGAGAGATTCGTGGACCTGAAAATTTCCAGCCAGGCACTCATGAATAGCCCGTTCCAGATTATTGCGGGTTGAAGGCGGCAGAGCCTGGTTGTTGCGAGAGACAATCATCCGCATACAAACAAGGTGAGGAGAATAGATCTGACCATACAGATTTAGCCCATGAATCGTCAGATTAAATGCAGTGAGAACCCCAACAATATCGCTCAACATATAGGGCTGATTTGTATAAGCAAAGTAGATGACAGTCAGCTTACGTTCATCAACAATCTGAACGACTGCTTTTCGGGTTTGATAGAGGGTATAGGCTAGGCGCAGGTTTTGAACCTGAACTTCACTGCTGACAAATTGGCTGTAAAAAGGAGGAAAACTTTGATTAAAATGCCGCATTAGGGCTGAGCGTGTGCTCGCCTTAAAACTCGAACTGTAGGGATCTGCAACCATCCGGAGTCCACCTCTGATGACCAGGCAAGACGTGTTAAAGAGATAAAGCTACTCAACACCCCGTACTGGTCCCCATCGAGACCGGCTGGGATGATCCCCTCGCCCATATTATGGCGAACAAGTTCCCCTCCTGCAGAAATTCTTTGCCCTGGCCACTCTCTTCGCTAATGACGCTAAGCTACTGGGTGGGCGGGAGAGGCTTTTTTGATAGGACAGCCTCTTCTCTCTGGGATAATGGCAAAGCCGCAACTTCAGGAGATGATTTAGGTGTGAGCGTATCTGCTCCTCAGTCCCTCTATCCACCATCGGGTCTCAACTCGATTTGGTGGGATCTGTCAACCCAAATTTTGCCGAAACAGGAAGATATGGTCTTCTGGAAGCTGGAGACCTTTGGTTGTCAGGGGATGACCAGTGAGTTGCGGGGAGACACACTTCTGATCCATGCTTACCTACCCCTCCAGCAGGCGAGCGTGTTGGATCTGGCGGCCCTGGCCCTGAAGTTGCGGCAGGATGCATTAATTACTGGCAATCCTATTCCCCAACTGCGGTGGGAACGGTTGGAATCGGAGGATTGGTCCACCAGCTGGAAACGTCACTGGCAGACGCAGGAGGTGGGAGATCTGCTCTTGATCTGTCCTGCCTGGCTGGAGCCTCCGGCAGATACCCAGCGCAAGGTTTTGCGGATCGATCCCGGGATGGCTTTTGGCACTGGCGTTCATCCTACGACCCAGCTTTGCCTGGAAGCCCTGGAAATGCGTCTCTCGCCCTATGGTGGGCCTCCCCTTCCCCCTACTACGGTGGCGGATATTGGCTGCGGTTCTGGCATTCTTTCCTTGGGAGCTGCCCGCTTAGGAGCCACGAAGGTGATGGCTGTGGACACCGATCCATTTGCTATTGAAGCCACCCTCTATAACCGAGATATGAACCAGCTCCAGGATCAAATTGAGGTCATGCAGGGTAGCCTGGAGCAGATCACAGAGCCGGTGGATGGACTGGTATGCAACATCCTGGCGGATGTGATTCTGGATATGATCCCCAACTTTAAGTTGGCGGTGAAGGATACAGGATGGTTGATTCTCAGTGGCATCCTGGTAGATCAGGCCAGATTTGTGGCTGAGACCCTAGAGGCCCACGATTGGGTGGTGGCAGCGTTATGGAAACGAGCAGACTGGTGTTGCCTGAATGTGCGGATCGGCTAAGTCAACTGCCCCGGATCCTGATTCCCTCTGATCATACTCTCGGGGATTGGATTGCTTTACCCCAGGACCAACTGCACTACCTATGCCATGTTCGGCGTCTAACCTCAAGAGATCCGTTGCTGGTGGTGGATGGGGGAGGGCAGTTATGGCTGGCACGGTTGATCCAGACTCAGGTGCAATTGGAAAAACTTCTTCCCTCGCCCACTCAAGAACTTCCCCTGCCCATCCATGTAGGAATGGCAGTTCTTAAAGGCAATGCCATGGATGATCTGATCCGACAATTCACAGAGTTGGGAGTGCAACGGATCACCCCACTGCTGACGGAACGTACCCTGGTCCAGCCCAGTCCAGCCAAACAGCAACGCTGGCAACGGATTGCTCAAGAAGCGGTTGAACAGTGTGAACGCTTGCAGGTGCCCGTGATCACGCCTCCTATTCCTTGGGGAAAATGGCTGCAGGATTTGGGGGAGTCAAGCTTCCTCATGGCGGTGGCCCGAACCTCAGCCCCTTCTGTCTGGCAGATCCTCAAGGAAAATCCTCCCACCCAGACGATCACGCTGGCGATTGGTCCAGAGGGGGGATGGTCGGAGACCGAAATTGAGCAGGCCATTGCCTTTCAGGGGGAACTGGTGTCCTTGGGATCTCGTATTCTCCGGGCTGTAACGGCAGCTCCTGTCTTCACGGCTTTGGTGGCAGCCTGGATCGAGGATCATATTGAGCCTATTCAGGCCAGGTCCCCCACGACTTCTGAACAATAACCGCTATTGATCCTTACCCAACCCTAAGCAACGAGCATGATGGGCAAAGTGATCACCAATAAAAGAGGCAATGAAATAGTAGCTGTGATCGTAGCCGGGGTGACGGCGCAGTTTGAGGGGATAATTTGCCTGAGCGCAGGCTGCCATAAAAAGTTCAGGGTGGAGTTGCTCCAGAAACTCATCCGCATCGCCCTGATCCACCAGGATTTCGCTGCCTTGAGTTGCCTGGCTCACCAGTTGCACCGGATCATAGGCGGCCCAAGTCTGACGATCTTCTCCCAAATAGGCGTGAAAGGCTTTCTGTCCCCAGGGAACCAGCGACGGCGCTGTGATGGGGGCAAAGGCGGAAATGCTCTGGAAAAGGGAGGGATTTTTTAAGCCAATCATGAGGGCTCCCAGCCCACCCATGGAGTGTCCAAAGATGCCCCACTGATGGGGTTCAGTCTTGAAGTGATGGGAGATCAGGGCAGGCAGTTCAGAAACCACATAATCGTACATGC
Source organism: Synechococcaceae cyanobacterium SM2_3_1 (assembly GCA_012030715.1). Lineage (GTDB taxonomy): Bacteria > Cyanobacteriota > Cyanobacteriia > Thermostichales > Thermostichaceae > JAAUUJ01. The sequence goes on from JAAUUJ010000017.1 coordinate 24,533, forward strand.
GGTAATGACGGGCCCAGGGATCTTGGGTGGCATTGACATAAAACCCGGCGCCAGTGCCCAGATCATAGGAATCATCTGCTCCAGGGATCTGGCAACCTCTAGGACTAGTATCCGGGGCTACAACGATGAACCCATGAAGGGCAGCATATTGCTGGGCACCTGCCTTGGTGATGAAGTTTTGCTCGGTACAGGTGAGGCCACTTAACCAGAAGAGAACAGGACAGGGTTGGTCTTCTGCCTGGGGGGGCAGGTAAAGCCCGAATTTCATCTCACACTGGAGCCTCTGTGCATCATGGCGATAGACGCACTGCCAGCCCGCAAAGGATCGGTTTTGACTGACAAGTTCAAGGGAAGGGGAAACAGACATCAGCAATCCTCAGGGATGGAGGGATCAGGCGAAGGTGATCACCGACCGGATACTTTGACCAGCATGCATGAGATCAAAAGCTGTATTGATCGCCTCCAGCGGTAGGGTCTGAGTAATGTAGGGATCAATTTTGATGGTGCCCTGCAGGTATTGATCCACATACCCTGGCAGCTGGGAGCGACCTTTAACGCCCCCGAACGCGGACCCGCGCCAGACTCGACCGGTCACCAGTTGAAAGGGACGGGTACGAATTTCCTCTCCCGCTGCTGCCACCCCAATGATGGTGGACTCTCCCCAGCCTTTGTGACAGGCTTCCAGAGCTGCCCGCATCAAATTTACATTGCCCACACACTCAAAGGTATAGTCGGCTCCCCCATCGGTTAGCTCAACAATCACCTCCTGGATCGGCTGCTCATAGTCCCGGGGATTGACGCATTCTGTGGCCCCAAGCTGTTGCGCCAACTCAAATTTTTCTGGATTAATATCCACCCCAATGATCCGTTCTGCCTGGGCCATCACCGCCCCCTGCACAGCACTGAGACCCACACCCCCCAAGCCAAAAACCACCACCGTTGAGCCGGGCTGTACCCTGGCTGTATTCAGGACCGCGCCAATTCCGGTCGTAATCCCACACCCCAGCAGACAAACTTTCTCTAAGGGGGCGGCTGGGTTGATCCTGGCAACAGCAATCTCGGGCAGGACCGTATACTCACTGAATGTACTGGTGCCCATGTAGTGGTAGAGCCTGGTTCCCCCATGACTGAATCGGCTACTCCCATCCGGCATCAACCCTTTGCCCTGGGTCACCCGGATCGCCTGGCAGAGATTGGTCTTTTCTGAGAGGCAAAATTTGCAGGTCTGACATTCGGGGACGTAGAGAGGGATGACATGATCCCCTGGCTTCACGGTCGTCACCCCTGGCCCGACTTCCTCGACAATGCCACCCCCTTCGTGCCCCAAGATGGCGGGAAACAACCCTTCTGGATCCTTACCGGACAGGGTGTAAGCATCGGTATGACACACGCCAGTGGCCACCAGCCTCACCAGCACTTCACCTGTTTTCGGACCTTCCAGATCAATGTCAGTGATCTCCAGGGGTTGCGCAGCTTCCCAGGCAACGGCAGCACGTGTTTTCATAATGGGCCACTCAGGCAAGGTTGATCATGGATCAGACTAACCCAGATTGTCCTGCCCAATGATAGTTGAGGGGCAGAAATTGCTGGTTTAAGATCCACCCCCTAGATCGAGCGACTTGATCTTGTTACGACTGGAGCGCATCACCAGGATCCCTAGGCGATCACCTGCTGCAGACGTGGGGAGTTGCTTGATGGAGTTCCACCAACTACTCAAGTTTGGCGTCTCCGCCATCCCAGGTTCCATTTCAGGGGTATTGGACAGATAGAAGATCACGGGCATCAAATAGAAATCTGCCAGTGTAATCATGCTTCCTAAGAGAAACGGATCACAGCTAGTGAAGGATTCAATCGCTCCCAGGGCCGTTTTCACCTTCGGGACAGCCGCTTGAATCGCCGCTTCATCAGACTGACCTCCCTGGGTGGGAACGATCAGGCGCTGGATCGTGATCACACTGATGGTGGGTTCATAGAGGTAGCTATCCACGATCGACATGATCTGACGCATCCGTGCCTGTCCCATAGGATCTCTGGGCGTGAAGACATAATCAGCAAGGGTGGCATCCAGGTAGTCAGCGATTGCCTGGGTCTCGTAGAGGATCTGGTCCTCCACCTTCAGCGTTGGCACCATGCCAAAGGGATTGATCGCCAGGTACTCAGGTGTTCGGGGGTAAAGAGGTCTACATCCTGAAGCTCATACGAGGTGTTGGTCTCAGCCAGGATCATGCGAACGGTGCGGACATAGGTACTCAGGGTTGGGCCATAAACAGTCAGGTGTGCCATGGAGAAGGACTTCCGGTGTGAGAGGTCTGCCTCAATTATTGATCGGTAGAGTTACAGAATCGCCTTCCAAGCCGATGAGAGCCCAGCCGAAATCAGAGAGGGATGAAAGGGATGACCCTCGCTAATCCCTCTGAAGGCAGGCCCGTTCACCTGGAGCTCCATTGATGGCAAGGATGCAACTGAATTCTTTCCCTGAACCCTAGCTCGATACATACCGCTGGCCGCAGACTCGGGATCGACTTAACCATCTCTTTACTCAAAATTAACCCTTTGTTTCCTGGAATACACGCGTTCCTGAGGGAGGGGTGATAGTATTCATGGTGTTCTCTTAACCCCCTCTTAACTCCTATGCGTTCTCGCCTCCTCTCTGCTCTGTTGTTGACCTTGCTGGCGGGATGTTCTTCCTCCGCCCCGACTGCCACCAATCCTTTTCCTGGAATTGAAGATCAGGTGGCTGCTGAAATCCCTGCTCCTGAAAAGGATGCTATAGGTAGTGAACTGATTGTGGGCGGCACGCAAGCTAGCTCCGGCAGTTGGCCCTGGGCAGCAGCACTCGTCAGTGCTAGCAGTTCCAATCCTGCCAGTGGAAATTTTTGTGGAGGCGTTCTGATCCGCCCAGACTGGGTGCTAACCGCAGCCCACTGCTTGTTTGACGGTCGCAACCGTCCTGTCTCTGCCAGCAGTCTGGATGTTGTGCTGGGGTCTACCACCTTGAGCAGCGGCAGTGGAGAGCGCAAAGATGTGGCTCAGATTGTGATCCATCCGTCCTACCGAGCCTTCCAGGGACCTGCCAATGGCTATGACATTGCTCTCTTGCGTCTGTCTTCCCCCTCCAGTCAGCCTACTCTGCCCCTGGTCAATCCCAACAATACCTCTTTGTTTGCTCCTGGCGTGAACGCAACCGTGGTGGGTTGGGGGGCAACTTCTGAAGGCGGATCTGACTCCAATACCCTGCGACAGGTCACCCTTCCCATCGTTTCTAACTCCACCTGCAATGCTGCTTCTGCCTATAACGGCGTGATTAAGTCTGATATGCTCTGTGCTGGGTTTCCCCAAGGAGGAAAGGATTCCTGCCAGGGAGATAGTGGCGGCCCGTTGATGGTCCAGGATGGATCCGGTTGGGTCTCTGCAGGGGTAGTGAGCTGGGGAGATGGCTGTGCTCGCCCTGGCAAATATGGGGTCTACACCCGCGTAGCGACTTATGTGAACTGGATTAATGGTCAGATGGGTCCGGCCACCCCGATTCCCACCCCGACCTCAGCTCCCAGTAACGCCAGCATCACTGTTCCCCAAACCTTGAACGGCAGCCTGAGTCCATCCGATCCCAGCAACCCCACTCGCAGTAACACCTATCGGGATGACTACCGCCTCACAGGTCTATCGGCAGGGCAACAGATTGAGATCAATCTCAGTAGTTCTGGCTTCGACACCTACCTGCAGTTGATCAACGCCAGCACGGGGAGTATAGTCACCCAAAACGATGATGCTAGTAGCTCCACCACCAACTCGCGGATCAGCTTCACCGCCAGCTCTGGAGTGAGCTACATTGTGCGCGTCACCAGCTATGACAACAATGACACCGGATCCTATAGCCTGAGCACCCGCTCGACCTCGAGTCCCACTCCTACCCCCAGTGGACCCTCAATTGCGGTACCCGGTTCTACTTCTGGAAGTCTGTCCAGCAGTGATCTGAGTAATCCCACCCGCAGTGGGGCCTACCGGGATGACTATCGCCTCACAGGTGTTTCCTCCGGGCAAGTGGTGCAAATTGATCTGAGTAGCTCTGGGTTTGATACCTACCTGCAACTGATCAATGCCAGCACCGGCAGTGTGATTGCTCAGAATGATGATGTGAATCGGTTCACCACCAACTCCCGCATCACCTTCACCGCCAGTTCGGGGGTTTCCTACGTTGTGAGGGTCACCAGCTACAACAGCTCAGCAACTGGCCAATACAGTCTCTCAACTCGCTAAATGAAGCTTACCCCACCAGCTAATCGCTGAGGCAGGGGTGTCAATGCTAACCTGTGGCTACTGAATCAGGCCACAGATCACAGAGACAGACCCAGCTTCGGGGTGAACGTCTAGTACTTTTGCTAGAACGTTCCTCATGGCTCTTTCGACCAATGAGTTTTTGTATGCCTCTGCCTGCAATATTCACTGACCCATTCAGATCGCAGTTGTATCGCTTGCCAGAAGCAAATTTTGCAAGGGCGTAGTGCGCTCACGCTGTAATCGCCCAGACCCGTCATAAGCCAGTTTTGAGGTGTAGGCCGCCACCACTTCGATGACCTGACCACCCACCTCTCGCCACTTCATTTCAGTGTCGTCGCGGATGGTTGCCTTGAGCCAGCCATGAAAGCGTTGACGCAGGGTTGAGCGTTTCCGCCCACCCGTTGCCTTCCAGTCTTTCAGTTTCTCGAAGATAATGGCCTTTGAGTTGAACTGAGTGGCGATGTAGGCGATCCGTTTAGAAACAAGGTGGCTAATCTGGCTATTGATGTTCCGGCGTTTGCGATAGGTATTCGAGCAGAAGCCTTTGTGAAGCTTCCCCCCTTGACCCATCGTTTTGGATGCCCGCATGGAGACGGACTTAAGCCGTTTGTCTCGACGGTCTATGTCTCTTCCTGGGTGAATAAACTCACGATGGATTACAGTACCGTCAAACCTCACGACTGTTAGCGTTGCCGTGGTGTTGATACCCAGATCAACGGCCACCACATTCTCATCAGACTGCCGCTTCGGTGGGTCGCACTCAAAGGGAACTGAGAGATGGCAGGCTTTGCTGTTGAAGATCAGGTACGGCGACAATATCTTGTTGCCGAGCACTTCATGGCGTTCTCGAAGCCTACTGATCTGAACCGTTGTCCAGACCCAATCAGACCCCGTAAACACCTTAATCTCAACCGCATCATGGCCCCATGCAGCTTATAGCACTGGCCTTTGTAGAGGGCTGGATAGCAGCCTGCATTAGCATTGAGCGTAGGTGGTTTATACGATCCCGTTACCACCCAAGCCTGCGGATATGAGTCAGGAGCAGATCAGTACTCGCCTGGGTGAGATCGAGGCTGGGACTGCCTATATTTGTGTCTGCGCTTGTGGCTGCACATAGGTCAATCCATCCCTTTTAGGTTTATCGTGAAGTCAGCTTTGCCTGAGGAACTCGGTTGAGGAGGGAAAGGATGCCTTTCCCATTTCAGGAAACATAGCTTGACAACCCGTGATTAGGTTACTTCTGTGTTCCAGATACGCTTGAGCAGATCTGCGTTGAGTCTCATCCTCTTGGGAATGCTACCCACGGTAGCGAGATCACAGGTTATCCCTGATGCTTCACTGCCAGAAAATACTTCTGTTCAATTGCAAGGTGAAACCTTTAGGGTTGAAGGAGGAAGTCAAGTTGGGGATAACCTCTTCCACAGTTTTGAGTCGTTCTCGATCCCCACAGGATCAGAGGTCTGGTTTAACCAGGACACTGCTGTCGCAAATATTATCAGCCGGATCACAGGGGCTTCGCTCTCTGAAATTGATGGAAATATTCGAGCGAATGGAACTGCTCATGTTTTTCTGATCAACCCCAATGGCATTGTCTTTGGGCCAAATGCTCAGCTAAATGTGGGCGGATCTTTCTTAGCCACAACTGCTACAGGCTTGAAATTTACGGATGGTACATTCTTTAGTACAAGTCAATCGGATCTACCCCTTCTGACTGTTCATCTTCCGAATCAGATTGTTTTTGAAGGGAATACTCAACCCATTGCTGTTCAAGGCATTGGAAATACTACTATCCTTGCTGGAGAGGTATTTTCCCCGATTAACGTCAATCGCAATGGCATCAACCTCCAGGGCAATCCAGACCAGACATTTGCATTGATCGGAGGCGATCTTTCCTTTCAGGGCGGGCTGATAACTACATCAGCTGGAAAGATTGAGCTGGGAGCAGTTGAATCGGGTTTGGTTGAGTTTGATCTTGCACAACCTGGCTGGGAGGTTGATTATCAAGCTGTGACTGCCTTCAAGAATGTGGAACTATCAGAGTCTTCAGTTATTGATGTCCTGGATGGATCGATCAATATTCGAGCTCAGGATATTACTTTGGCTGATGGATCGGTCCTGATTACTCAACAACAAAGCCCATCTTCATCTGGAGATATTCATATTCAGGCAGCTGGCACGATTGATATTAGTGGCATTAACCAAATTACGCCGACATTTATCCTGAGCGAAACCTTTACGGAAGGGACAGGCAATTCGATCCTCCTGGAGGCTCAACAACTCAAGGTACGCTTGGGGGGAGGGGTTGTCAGTCGTACCTTTTCTGGGGCACCTGCTGGTTCGATTGATGTCAGAATCTCAGAAACGGTTGAGGTGATTGATGCTCTAGGGATATTTTCGCCTAGCTCAATTGCGTCTCAAAGCCTGGGATCAGGATCTGCAGGCAATGTCCGTGTGACTACAACCGACTTGAGTATTATCAATGGAGGGCAAATCGCCTCTTCTACCTTTGGTCCAGGATCGACAGGCGCAGTCCAGATCAACGCCTCAGAGTCCATTCTTATTCAAGGAGTAACCGAAGGCGCCCCTGATCTTGGTAGTCTCCTGGGCACTAATTCATTGGGAGTCTTTGCCGCTGGAAACGCAGGACCCACAACCCTTTCCACCAAAAAACTTCGCGTTCTGGATGGAGGGATCATCAGTACCTCAACCCAGGCAGCAGGATCAGGTGGCCCTCTCAAAATCACAGCCTCGGAATTCATTGAGATCAGAGGCAGGGCACCCGCGGCCAGTAGTCCTAGTTCAGTTGGCGCATCTTCAGCACCAGCTGCACGAGAATTTCTCCCCGATCCCTCTCTAGATCCCCTGGATTTTCTGACTGGAGATTCCGGAACCGTTGAGATCACCACTCCCCAACTGATCGTTAACGATGGCGCTGAACTGAGTGCTGCCAATCAAGGAACAGGGAATGCAGGCAGACTGCGGATCGATGCTGCTCAGATCAAGATCGACACTGACGCACGGATCTCAACAGAAACCGCTTCTGGAGAAGGCGGCGATATTCAGGTAAATTCTCAGGGCCTCACCCTGCGCAACGGCGGATCTTTAACCACCAGTGCAGGCGGGTCCGGTAACGGCGGCGATATAGAGATCAACAGTCCCTTGATCGTGGCGATCCCTTCAGAAAATAGTGACATCCGGGCCAGTGCCCTAGAAGGATCTGGTGGCAACATCCGCATTACCTCAGAGGCAGTCGTGGGCATCGCTCCCCAAAATACTCCCACTAACGAAAGTGATATTACCGCCAGTTCAGAGCTGGGCGTGGATGGCACCGTCCAGATTAACTCTCCAGCTCAAGATAGTGAGGTCCAGGTTTTGCTTTCTACCCATGATGAAACCATCAGCGCTCTAGACTTGGCTAAAGCAGACTGTCGGCCAGGAACAATTTCCCCGAATCAATTTACCCTTGAAGAGCGACGCAACTGGCTCGCCGATCCCACCGAGTTTCTCACCCCGCCTACTGCCCTCATCGACCTCCCTGATCCGGTATCCGTTGACTCCGTCTCCACTCAACCCGCTGCAGAAACAGCACAACCACTCCCCACTCAGATTGTTGCCCCCACACCCCTGCAGGAAGCTAATCGCTGGCAGGTCAATGAAGCAGGTCAGATCGTGCTGGTGGCCCAGTCTTTAGCCCAGGCTCAGCCCTTACCCGATTGTCAAAAACTGCAGGATCTGCAACAGTCTCATGCCCTCAACTGAGCAACCCAGATCCCCTGGCGCTCACCGGATAACAGGCCCCGTCCTGCCCACAATGCCTCCCCTCCGATCAAAAAGGATGGCTTCCACCCGCAGATCCCGCTCTGCATACTTGCGCACATACCGCCGACTGCGTTCACCAATACGACTAGCCAGATCATTAAAGACTACTGTCGTCAGGTCCGCCTGATCCAGCACCCCCTGAGCCGCATCCACCGTTGCACAGTCCAAAATCGACCGCGCCACTTCCAACTTTCCTCCCACCCGTACAACAGCCGCCGCCAGGATCTCTAGACGCGCATCCGCCACATGACTGGAGGTATTAAAGATCCCCCCTGCCAGCTTGATCAACTTGCCGTGATACCCAAGCAGCTGCACTGCTCCCGCTCCTCTCACCCCTGCCTCCACCAGTAAGGCCCCCAACCAGTTCCCCGTGCGGATCCGCGCCTCCATCGGAAATCCCAGGCGATCTGCCAGCATTTCCCCGTGACTGCCGATACAAAACAACAGCGTTCCCCCTGGCTGCACCTGATCCTGTAATGTCTGGCGACTCTCCTCCAAATAATCTGGGGCGGCGATCGGATGCGCAATCCCACTGGTTCCCAGCAGCGCCAGACCCTCCAGTACTCCAAAAGCCGCGTTCGAGGTGCGCTCTGCCAGGGCCCTCCCTTCCGGCAAAATAATCATGATCCTCAGTTGTTTTTCTGCAGGGATCAGCGGACCTAGATTGATCTCAAACAGATGGCGAGCATAGCGATAGATAGCTGCCTGGTGATCGGCAAAATGCCCGACCCCTTCTCCTCCCGCTAATAAAAGGTTGGCTTCTCCCAGCAGTAGCGGCGATAAATGAACCCAGCTCCAAACCGGAGTATTTCGAGTTAAATCTAAGTTGTCACCCGGATCACTGCGGCAAATGCCCAGCGCAGTCGTCGCATCGATTCTGGCCACCTGCTCCACAGGGATCTTCACCTCTTCTTCCACCGGAGAATCCAGGGATCCCAGTTGCAGCTTGACCTGCGTGGGGGAATTTTCTGCTCCCTGTAAATGAAGCAGAGCAGCTCTGGCAGCAGCAACCGCAAAAACCGGTAGGGTGTAGCCCGCGCGTGCCATGATCGGGGTCAACCTCGAAGAATTACACAGCCTAGCATCCCAATCCCTCCCCAAGATCAAAGAAGAAGACCTGATTTTACCGAGGTTATCCCCTGAAGTCAGCATTGACAGCAGTGATATCCTCTTAGCTGCAAGCAGCGGGGAATTTTACCCTAGCGATTAAACTCTTAAAAAAAGAGACTTCAGATTTGCGATTCGGAGTTAAGGATTTCTAAAGATCAACCTGACGCCTCATTCCTCTATCTGCAGAATTTTATGCAGGCAACAATACCTTAGAAAATCCTATGATCATTGCCGCGGAGAGGGCAGTAGAACAGCACTTGCACAGAAAGCAAAGGTTAAATGATTTAGTAGTAATTGCCTACTTGTCGAGATCATCTCTTTCAATAGAGGAGGAAGTATATGTGTTCGGTCAACTATGATTGAGAATAGACAGTCCATCCAGGACCAGGCCAACCAACTACAAGACAGTATAGATAGACTGCAGGTGGCCATTGAAGGCATTCCTGAGCGAATTGTTGCCACATTATTGGCAGCACAGGAAGTCCAGGAGCCAGTCTCTGCCCATCAGACGCATGATAGTTTTGCTGAGCATGTGGACGATCAGGGTCAACATTTCCTACTCAAGGAAGAGCCTTCTCGTTCCGCGGGCAGACAGTACCACCAGGACTTTGCACCCGAAGCCCAGGTACAGCGACTCACCGCTCAGCTAACTGCAGCCTATAATCGGATCGCAGCATTAGAAGAACAGCTTCTGGCCCAGCGGATGCATCATCAAGTCTGAAGCATTGCTCACCAACCAGGTTACTCCTCCCCCTGACCTGTACAGCCTCTCTTCAGGCTTCAGCAGATTTATGATTCACGTCTCCTAGATCAAAGCCATGCTTGCGCAGTTCCTGGTCCAACTGCAGCATATTTTCCACCAAATCCACAAACAGAATACCGTTGAGATGATCCAGTTCGTGTTGAATCACCCGAGCCAATAATCCATCCGCCTGCATCATACGGGGACGGCCTGTTTCATCCTTATACGCAACCACAATGGTGGAATAACGAATCACATCACAGTAGACCCCAGGAATGCTGAGACACCCCTCCTGATCAACAAGAGTCGAGCCCTTGTACTCCTTGATCTCAGGATTGATAAAGACAAACTGGGGACTTTCAGGTTGATCCGGCGCTGGATCGGCCACAATGATCCGCTTAGAGATGCCCACCTGCGGTGCAGCCAGACCAATGCCATCCGAGCTGTACATCGTCTTGAGCATATCCTGCACCAGTTGACGGATTTCGTCATTGATGCGGCTAACCCGTTTGGCTGGCTGGCGTAGCACCTGATCCCCCATGGTATGGATGGTAAGGGGAGGATGCTTTAGCTTTGTTTTGGGAACCAGCAGAGAGGTAACAGCCATAACAGCGGATCAGTAAATGTGTACATGCCAGGGATGGTGATACTCATTTTAACTCAGGACTCTGAGGTTATGGATCCTGGGTCAGTTATGGGTTCTGGGGAAGATGACTTGGCTGACGCCGCCGCCTGCTTGAATCCCCAAACCACCAGGATGTTTGACAAGCTCAGAAAAAATTCTGCTCCCCCGTGCAGCCAATCCACATTGGCCAACGAAGTCCCATAGGCGTTCTGGGCGTAGAGACCCGCTGGAATCGTGATCCCGACAAATAGCAAAAGCATATAAAACCCGATCAGCGCAATGCGAGGCGTTTCAGGCGTACGGGTGAGGAAATACAGAAAGATCAGGTAAGGAAATAGAGAAAGACTGAAAAAAATATTCATCGGTAGAATTACGACTCCTCAGAGACCCGACCCGCCCGACTGCGATACCAGATCCAGCCAGCCGCTGTGGCCATCGTCATGTTGCCCAGTAAGGTCATCGCCCCCTGCAGGGTCACGGCCCAATCAAAGCGAGGATCGTTGTCAAAAAAATGCCAGGTGATGGCACACATCGCACTCACCAGGGAAGGAATCATGGCCCAAGACAACCAGCGCCAGTAACGCCGCCCTATAGCTCCAGCGAAGACCCAGACGATAAAGATGGCTGCAATCCACTCCACCAGACTGGAAAGATGGATCCACCAGGTGGGTAATGATAGGGCATGCATGCAAATTAGCCAAACAGGGAGTTACGCAACAGGTTACGGTAAGTGACCTCCTGAAGCAACATTTGCTTGTGCAACTTCACCAGAAACTCCTGAGCCTGCTCCAGACTCATCCTTTCCACCATGCTTTCGAATGACCGCTGCCGAAACTGCTGCTCCAGCGATAAGGCTTCAAAGTTATCCATTGAGAGTGTCCTTAGTAAACCAACTGCAAGGTCTGTAAACCAACTCAACGCAAAGGAATGTAAACACTATTGTAAACAATGGTAACCAATCTTCAGACTAACGCCAAATCAGGTGTATATTGCCACATTTAAAATGATAGACCCATACAACGGCAAGAGACAGCGATTTTCTGTATCGAGGATCACTTTTCCTGATTCGTCCCTAGGGTTGGGGGTCAAGGAGCTGATCCGAGCAATTTGAAGCAGCTTTAGGAGTTGACCCGTAGCCCACAGGCAAACTGGCCGCTATGCTTAACTGCAAACTCAGGTGTTAAGTGCTGAGGTATCTATGGCGCGGATGTCTGACTCCAGACAATGCAGTTACTACCAAATTTTGGGACTCTCCCCCGAAGCAACAGCCAGCGAGATCAAGGAAGCCTACCGGGGGCTGGCACAGCAGCTACATCCGGATAAGTTTCCCCCTCAGACCCCTGCCTATCTGCGGTCTCTAGCGGAGCGAGATTTTCAGACTTTGCAAATGGCTTACCGCGTCCTCAGTGATCCGGAGACACGCCAGCAGTATGATCGGGCGCTGCAGTCCTTTCAAGCTGCGGTTGAACAGAGAGGCAATGCCTACTCCGGCTCCCTATCCCGTTCCTCGGAGGGCGCAACCCACCTCTGGCAACTGCTTCTAGCGGCCTGCATTGGAGCTGCTCTGACCTTCAGCCTCCTCTCGGTATGGGAACTATTTGCACCCTATTCCCGTCAAACTGCTACCGCCAGTGGCTACGCCTCGGATCCAGACACTGAAGTTCCCCGTCAGCCGCCACTGCTGATCCCATCGCCTCCTCCACCCTCCAAGCCCTTCAGCCCTACGGTGGATCAGTTGCAACGGTTTGTGCTTGCCCATCTGCAGGTGGAGCCCATTCTGGTAGAAACCCATCAGCTCCTGAAAGCTGCAGACAACCCTCAAAGGGAGATAGAAATTGAGGAAAAATTTCAGGTTCAGGCCTCAGAGGTGATTCAATCCCAGGGGCTAACCCCAGAAACCTACCAGCAAATTGTGGAGGTGGCCCGCCAGGATCCGCAGGTGCGTCGTTATTTAAGTGCACTGGCATCCCAACAACGGGCCCAATCCCAGGAGCAAGGGGATCGCATGCTAGAATAGCTGGCTGCAAAGTTCTGCGCTGATGGGGCCTTTTGATTCATGATGGCTGATCCACTCGGGACATCCCGCTCCTACCACACCATTACCTTTGGCTGCCAGATGAACCGTGCCGATTCAGAGCGCATGGCCGGAGTCCTGGAATCCCTTGGCTATGTCTACAACGAAGATCCCAACCAGGCCAATCTGGTTATCTATAACACCTGTTCCATTCGAGATAACGCCGAACAAAAAGTCTATTCCTATCTCGGACGGCAGGCAGAGCGCAAACGACAAAATCCTGCTCTCACCTTGGTGGTGGCTGGATGCGTAGCCCAACAAGAAGGAGAAAGTCTTCTGCGGCGAGTCCCAGAAATCGATCTGGTTATGGGACCCCAGTATGTGAATCAACTGGCGGATTTACTAGCTCAAGTAGAAGCAGGGAATCAGGTAGTGGCCACCGAACCCACCTTTATCCCAGAAGACATTACCAAACCCCGTCGAGAGAGCCGGATCACCGCCTGGGTGAATGTGATCTATGGCTGCAATGAAGGATGCACCTACTGCATCGTGCCCTCTGTGCGAGGAAAGGAGCAGTCCCGGACCCCTGAGAGCATCAGGCAAGAAGTCCAGAACCTTGCCGCCGCTGGCTATCGCGAGATCACCCTCCTGGGACAAAACATCGATGCCTACGGTCGAGATCTCTCCCCTAAAGTTAACCTTGCCCATCTGCTGACCACCCTCCATGATGTGGATGGCATTGAACGGATCCGCTTTGCCACCAGTCACCCTCGCTACTTCACGGAAGAACTGATCCGCACCTGTGCTGAACTGCCTAAGGTTTGCGAGCATTTCCACATCCCCTTCCAGGCAGGCAATAATGAGGTGCTCAAGCAAATGCGGCGCGGCTACACCCATGAGCGCTATCGCAGTATTATTGCCCTGATCCGTTCCTATATGCCAGATGCGGCCATTAGCGCTGACGCGATTGTCGGCTTTCCTGGCGAAACTGCAGCTCAGTTTATGGAAACAGTGCAACTGGTGGAAGAGGTTGGCTTTGATCTGGTCAACACGGCAGCCTATTCTCCCCGACCAGGAACCCCGGCAGCAATTCGAGAGGATCAGGTCAGTGAGGAAGAGAAGAAAGATCGGCTGCAACGACTGAACCGGGTGGTAGCCCAATCAGCAGCAGAACGCAGTCAGCGGTATATGGGCAGAACTGAGGAAGTTTTGGTGGAAGCCCAGAATCCAAAGGATCCTTGTCAGGTCATGGGTCGTTCCCGTGGAAATCGTCTGGTGTTCTTTGCTGGTGATCTGCGTGAATTCCACGGAGCCCTGGTAGAGGTGAAGATTACCGTCACCCGACCTTTCTCTTTATCCGGAGAGGTGATCCGCAAACCTCAGCCAGTTTACGCTTAGTTGCCACTTGTGATAAAGTAGGCTTCCTAAGTTGATCGGGGCTGTTAACTCAGAGGTAGAGTACTACCTTGACACGGTAGGAGTCACTGGTTCAATTCCAGTACAGCCCATTCCCTGAAACCCTTATAGAGACCGATTCTGGCAGATATAATAGCGATGGGCTCTGTGCCCAGTCACTACAGGTGGGCACGCTATACTGCTCCCAATCACGCCATTCCACCCGATTCTGCCCACTGTTTGTGCCCAATCTCTGCCCAAAATCTGGGGTTAGTGGGCACATGCTCTGGGAGTGCTTATGACGGTTTCGATTAATGTCCGCAATGGCTTGCTGAGTCTGCGTTTCAGAGATCCGAGTGGAAGACAGCGGCGCATTTCTCTAGGCATTCGAGATACAAGCGGCAATCGGGGCCTGGCCGCCATGCGCGCCGACTTAATTGCGGCTGATCTAAGTTCTGGGACCTATGACCCCACTCACAAACGTTGCCTTCCTGCCAACAGGAGTTTTGAATTTGTTGAAGCAGGATAACTGAGGCCTCGGTGGGTTCGGTGAGGCCTTGCAGCGGTATTTGCTCATCTCAACTGGCTTGTCGTTGCCGCCAGGTCAAATAGAGCTGCCTTAGGGACCGAGAAGAGAGTAAAGCTGCTGGCGGAACTGGCGTAGGGAGTCGAAGATCATGATAGAGGATAGTGTTTTGGCAAACTCATCCTCGCTGATGGGTAGTCGGGGTGACCCCTACCCTTTCCTCGTTCATAGTCAAAAGTCCTGAATTTTGTCATGGCCAAGGCGAGACAACTGGGTTGTGCCCTGATCCTGGCTGAATCTCCTGAGGTCGTTCAATACCCCAAGGGGCCGCTGGCGCGAACGACGGGAGATCCCAGTCATGCCAGTCACCAAGCAGTCCCTCACTACCGAAGCCCGCAAGCAGCGGATCAAGCAGTATTAGCAGCGGATCCAGATCCTCAAGGCCTCGTTCGATACTCTCCCAGAGAATGGAGCGGGATCAGCCTATGGTGAGATCTGGGGAGATTGATGCTCTGAAGTACCGGATCCGGCAGTTA